>NZ_RHQP01000050.1:0-23039 GCF_003935465.1 Pseudomonas sp. o96-267 | reverse complement strand
AACGACAATGCCCCCATCGACTGATGGAGGCATTGTCTTCACCTTGCACTCAGACTGCTAGGTTTTCACACAGTCTGTTATCGCCGGCTTTTTCTTGTCACTCGCGATCCTGCTTCAGACCATTCTCAGCCTGCTCCAGCAGGTCGCGTATAAGCATGTCATCGGCATAGCGTCGGCTCAGGTCGAGCAGATGAACATGCGCCTGCTCATATTCATGCAGAGCCAGGTAGTTACGCACCAAGGCGATCTCGGTAATACGCCCCGGCTCGATCTCGAAAGCCGCCCGATTGTAGACAAGCGCCTTGGGGTAATCGGCATACTGCTCACCGTTGTCGCCCAGATAAAGCAGACCCAGCACGTTGTTGGCCGCCAGACCACGTGGTTCCATGGCCTGCGCCTGCTCCAGCCTGGCAGCGGCCTCGGGTACGCGCCCCTGCATGAGATCGGCGTCGGCCATGTTCACCAGGTAATCGTAGGAGCCCTGCGGATAGTAGGCTGCAGCCTTGGCCGCGTACTCGCCTGAACGCGGAAATTCATTCAGCTCGTAATAGCCCAGCGAGATGAAGCGAAGCGCGTGAGCCTTCTCCGCATCCGTTGCAATAGGGCTATCGACTACCTTTTCGAACTTGGCAATCGCCTGCCGCGACTGCCCCGCGTCGTGCAATTGCGCAGCTTCGATCCTCAAAGCCTGCAGTTTCGTCTGCTCGGCCAGCGTCCGAGCAGCATCACCGCAGCCGACTAGCACTGTCAGAAACAGAGCCGGCATCAACATTCGCACGTTCATCAAACTATCCTTCCCTGACATGGCGGAGGTCACCCCCGGCCGTCCAACTCCATTGAATTACTTGATCAGCCGCCAGCTGAACGGGTAGCGATAGTTCTGCCCTTCATTGGCCTTGATACCGGCGATGATGGTCAGCACCAACGCGGCCAGACCCAGCAGCATCAGCAGCGGGAAGCCGATCACCACCACCATCAGGATGAAGCAGACCACAGCGGCCAGCGCCACGCTGATCTGGAAGTTCAGCGCTTCCTTGCCCTGCGCATCGACGAAGGGGTCGAAATCCTTCTTGATCTGCCAGACGATCAGCGGGCCGAGCAAATTACCGAAAGGGAACACCAGGCCGAGAAACGCGGCGAAGTGACAGAACATCGCCCACTGACGCGCTTCCTGACTGGGCGTCGGCAGCGGGTTTTGCATATCGTCATTCATCCTGGTGCTCCTTGCTCGTTACGGGTTTCAGTCGACCAGAGCGGCCTTCTGCAGTTCAAAGATCTCGTTCATGCCTTTCTGCGCCAGTGCCAGCATGGCGTTGAATTCGTCAGGCTGGAACGGCGCGCCTTCGGCAGTGCCCTGCACTTCGATGAAGCCGCCGGCATTGGTCATCACCACGTTGAGATCGGTTTCGGCGGCAGAATCTTCCAGGTAGTCCAGGTCCAGCACCGGCTCGCCCTGGTAGATGCCGACAGACACCGCAGCGATCATCTGCTTGAGCGGCTCACCTTTCAGCGCGCCACGCTTCTTCAGCACTTTCAGGGCATCGATCAGCGCCACCATGGAGCCGGTGATGGAGGCAGTGCGAGTGCCACCGTCAGCCTGGATCACGTCGCAATCGACGTACAAGGTGTTCTCGCCCAGCTTGGTCATGTCCAGTGCCGCGCGCAGCGAACGGCCGATCAGGCGCTGGATTTCCAGGGTACGACCGCCCTGCTTGCCGCGGCTGGCTTCACGCTGGTTACGCTCGCCAGTGGCGCGCGGCAGCATGCCGTATTCCGCGGTCAGCCAGCCCTGGCCCTGCCCCTTGAGGAAGCGCGGCACGCCGGATTCGACACTGACGGTGCAAATAACCTTGGTATCGCCGAACTCCACGAGCACCGAGCCCTCGGCGTGCTTGGTGTAGTTGCGGGTGATGCGAATCGAGCGCAACTGATCGGCGGCGCGGCCACTGGGACGTTTCATCGAGCGATACCTACTTCATTAAGTGAAAACAGTGCGCATTATAGAGGTCGGGCGACAGCGGCGACATGCCGAATTGGGTAGGGTCGATTCACTGCGCTACAATCTTGCGTTTTTCGAGCCGACTTCCACGAGGTATCCCATGGTTCATAGCATGACGGCCTTTGCCCGCAACGAGCAGGCAACCGCCCACGGCACCCTGAGCTGGGAACTGCGCTCGGTCAACCACCGTTACCTCGAGCCGCACCTGCGCCTGCCGGAAGCTTTCCGCGACCTCGAAGGCGCGGTGCGCGAAGCCCTGCGCCAGGGTCTGTCGCGCGGCAAGGTGGAATGCACCCTGCGCTTCGCCGAAGAAAGTGCCGGCAAGCAACTGCAGGTCGACAGCGCACGCGCGCGCCAACTGATCACTGCCGCTGAACAGGTCGCCGCACTGATCCAGCAACCGGCTCCGCTCAACCCGCTGGAAGTGCTGGCCTGGCCCGGCGTGCTGGTGGCCGACTCGGCCGACCCGCAGGCACTCAACGCCGCCGCTCTACAGCTGTTCAACCAGGCGCTGGGCGAACTCAAGGCCGGCCGCGCCCGCGAAGGTGCCGAGCTGGCCAAGCTGCTCAACGAGCGCCTCGACAGCATCCTCGACGAAGTCGCCGCCTTGCGCGAACTGGTGCCGCAGATGCTCGCCGGTCAGCGCCAGAAGATCGAAACCCGCTTCGCCGAGATGCAGGCCGAGCTCGATCCGCAACGTCTGGAGCAGGAGCTGGTTCTGCTGGCGCAGAAAAGTGACGTGGCCGAAGAGCTGGATCGCCTCAGCACTCACGTCAGCGAAGTGCGCCGCGTGCTCAAGGCCGGCGGCGCTGCCGGGCGGCGCCTGGACTTCCTGATGCAAGAGCTCAACCGCGAGGCCAATACCCTCGGTTCCAAGGCCTTCGATCCGCGCAGCACGCAGGCTGCGGTCAATCTGAAGGTGCTGATCGAGCAGATGCGCGAGCAGGT
Organism: Pseudomonas sp. o96-267; assembly: GCF_003935465.1. Taxonomy (NCBI): domain Bacteria; kingdom Pseudomonadati; phylum Pseudomonadota; class Gammaproteobacteria; order Pseudomonadales; family Pseudomonadaceae; genus Pseudomonas; species Pseudomonas sp. o96-267. The sequence continues at coordinate 20,092 of NZ_RHQP01000050.1, read as the reverse complement.
TCAGAACATCGAGTAAAAACTACTGCGCTAGGCTATGCCGCGTTGAAATCAGGTTCGAAATGCTCATTTACAATCGTAAACTCCGCTTTCTCACCTGATTTCGCCTTGCCTAGCCGTCGCTCGCTACGCTTTTAAAATTCCGCAAGATTTCTCAGGACGTTTTTCATGGCCACCACCACCGGCACCCTCTACATCGTTTCCGCACCCTCCGGCGCCGGCAAGACCAGCCTGGTCAAGGCCCTGATCGACAGCGGGGCGCAGATTCGCGTCTCGGTCTCGCACACCACCCGCGCCATGCGTCCCGGCGAGCAGGACGGGGTCAACTACCACTTCGTCGACCACGCGCAGTTCAACGCCATGATCGAACGCAGCGAGTTCCTCGAGCACGCACAGGTGTTCGACAACTTCTACGGCACCTCGCAGACCTGGGTCGAGCAGACCCTGGCCGAAGGCTTTGATCTGATCCTGGAGATCGACTGGCAAGGCGCGCAACAGGTGCGCAAGCTGATGCCACAGGCCAAATCCATCTTCATCCTGCCGCCAACCCAGGAGGCCCTGCGCCACCGCCTGACCAACCGCGGCCAGGACAGCGGCGAGATCATCGAGCGGCGCATGCGCGAAGCGGTCAGCGAAATGAGCCACTACGTCGAGTACGACTACCTGGTGATCAACGACGACTTCAACCATGCCCTGAGCGACCTGAAAGCCATCTTCCGCAGCAACCAGTTGTCGCAAACTCAGCAACAGCAGCGCCATGCCGGCCTGCTCAGCGAACTGCTGGCGTAAAACAGCGCTTCCATTGTCGCTGGTGATTTTTTAGACTATTCAGTCCGCTCGCCCGCTCGGGCCAAGCTTATCCGCACAAGTTACGAGGAACACCATGGCTCGCGTTACCGTCGAAGATTGCCTGGACAACGTTGATAACCGCTTCGAACTGGTCATGCTCGCGACCAAGCGTTCGCGCCAGCTGGCCACCGGCGGCAAAGAGCCGAAAGTGGCTTGGGAAAACGACAAGCCCACCGTAGTGGCCCTGCGCGAAATCGCTGCCGGCCTGGTGGACTACGAAGTGATCGCCCAGGAAGACATCGTCGAAGAAGAACCGCTGTTCGCTGCCTTCGAGGAAGAGGCCAACGAGCCTCTGTAAGTCGATGATGCCGGGTCGAAGTTGCGCGGCGGGGAGCCAAACTGGTCATGAGGGGAACACCCCATGGCTGGTATAGACGCTCTCGCCGACCGACTTTCGGCCTATCTCGGCCATGACCAGGTCAACCTGGTTCGCCGGGCCTACTTCTACGCCGAACAGGCGCACGATGGCCAACGCCGCCGCAGTGGCGAAGCCTACGTGACCCATCCGCTGGCCGTGGCCAGCATCCTCGCCGACATGCACATGGATCATCAGAGCCTGATGGCCGCCATGTTGCACGACGTCATCGAAGACACCGGCATCGCCAAGGAAGCGCTCAACGCGCAGTTTGGCGAAACCGTGGCCGAACTGGTCGACGGGGTCAGCAAACTGACCCAGATGAACTTCGAGACCAAGGCCGAGGCGCAGGCCGAGAACTTCCAGAAGATGGCCATGGCCATGGCTCGCGACATCCGCGTGATTCTGGTCAAGCTCGCCGACCGTCTGCACAACATGCGCACCCTCGATGCCATGCCGCATGAGAAGAGCCGGCGCATCGCCAAGGAAACCCTGGAAATCTACGCCCCCATCGCCAACCGGCTGGGCATGCACAACATGCGCGTGGAGTTCGAAGACCTGGGCTTCAAGGCCATGCACCCGATGCGCTCCGAGCGCATCCGCGCCGCCGTGCGCCGCGCTCGGGGCAACCGCAAGGAGATCGTGGCCAAGATCGAGGAATCGATCCAGATGTGCCTGCAGCGCGAAGGCATGGAAGGCGAAGTGATCGGCCGCGAGAAGCACCTCTACAGCATCTACCAGAAGATGCGCGGCAAACGTAAGGCGTTCAACGAGATCATGGATGTCTACGCCTTCCGCATCATCGTCGACAAGGTCGACACCTGCTATCGCGTGCTCGGCGCCGTACACAACCTCTACAAGCCGCTGCCCGGTCGCTTCAAGGATTACATCGCGATCCCCAAGGCCAACGGCTATCAGTCGCTGCACACCACGCTGTTCGGCATGCACGGCGTGCCCATCGAGATCCAGATCCGTACCCGCGAGATGGAAGAGATGGCCAACAACGGCATCGCCGCGCACTGGCTGTACAAGTCCAACGACGACGAAGCCCCGAAGGGCAACCATGCCCGGGCGCGGCAGTGGGTCAAAGGCGTACTGGAGTTGCAGCAACGCGCCGGTAACTCCCTCGAATTCATCGAGAGCGTGAAGATCGACCTGTTCCCGGACGAGGTCTACGTGTTCACGCCCAAGGGCCGCATCATGGAGCTGCCGAAAGGCTCCACCGCGGTCGACTTCGCCTACGCGGTGCACACCGACGTCGGCAACACTTGTATCGCCTGCCGTATCAACCGTCGCCTGGCACCCCTGTCGCAGGCGCTGGAAAGCGGCTCGACGGTGGAAATCGTCACCGCGCCGGGCGCCCGGCCGAATCCGGCCTGGCTCAACTTCGTGGTCACCGGCAAGGCACGCACGCATATCCGCCACGCCCTCAAGCAGCAGCGCCGCTCCGAATCCATCAGCCTCGGCGAACGCCTGCTGAACAAGGTGCTGGCCAGCTTCGACACGCACCTGGAGAAGATTTCCCCCGAGCGCATTCAGACAGTGCTGGGCGAATACCGCCAGGAGGTCATCGAGGACCTGCTCGAAGACATCGGCCTGGGCAACCGCATGGCCTATGTCGTCGCCCGCCGCCTGCTGGCCGAGAGCGGCGACGAGACCCTGCCGAGCAGCGAAGGCCCGCTGGCGATTCGCGGCACCGAAGGCCTGGTGATGAGCTACGCCAAGTGCTGTACGCCCATCCCGGGTGACCCCATCGTCGGCTACCTGTCTGCCGGCAAGGGCATGGTGGTGCACATGGAGAGCTGCCGGAACATCGTCGACATCCGCCACAATCCGGAAAAATGCATCCAGCTCAACTGGGCCAAGGATGTCACCGGCGAATTCAACGTCGAGCTGCGCGTCGAGCTGGAGCACCAGCGCGGCCTGATCGCGTTGCTGGCCGGCAGCGTCAACGCGGCCGATGGCAACATCGAGAAGATCAGCATGGACGAACGCGATGGCCGGATCAGCGTCGTGCAACTGGTGGTCAGCGTACATGACCGCGTGCACCTGGCCCGCGTGATCAAGAAACTGCGCGCGCTCAAGGGCGTGATGCGTATCACCCGAGTACGCGCCTGACACAATTCCCCTGTTTCCAGTCTGTAGGCTGGGCGCTCGACCCAGCCAGTTCTCACAAGGAGCGATTCATGAGCAAGACCGTCATCACCAGCGACAAGGCCCCAGCCGCCATCGGCACTTACTCCCAGGCCATCAAGGCCGGCAACACCGTCTACATGTCCGGCCAGATCCCACTGGACCCGGTGAGCATGGAGCTGGTCGAAGGCTTCGAAGCACAGACCGTGCAGGTGTTCGAGAACCTCAAGGCCGTTGCCGAAGCCGCCGGCGGTTCGTTCAAGGACATCGTCAAGCTGAACATCTTCCTCACCGACCTCTCGCATTTCGCCAAGGTCAACGAGATCATGGGCCGCTATTTCGAACAACCCTACCCGGCTCGTGCCGCCATCGGTGTTGCCGCTCTGCCGCGTGGTTCGCTGGTGGAAATGGACGCTATTCTGGTTCTGGAATAAGCGCTGCAGCGGGGCCTGAGGCCCCGCTCTTCCCTCCTCTCCCAGCATGGAGATCGCCATGCGTCTGCTTCCCCTGCTGCTCTGCGCGGCCCTGCTGGCCGGCTGTGCCAGTAAGCCCAACAACGACCCGAGCGGAACCTGGATCAACCAGGCAGCCATCGATGCCGCCCGCGAAAGCGGTCGCCTGCGCGAAGCCCTGCTCGCCTATGGTCCCAACCTCGAATGGCACATCGCCCCCGACCGTCAGCAAGCCAGCTACAGCAATGGTTTCGAGCTGGCCGAGGGCAAATTGCAGAGCGCCGGTGAGGGTCGTTGGCAAGTCACCTTCTACGGCGACTACAAGGAACAACTGGCGGTGCAGAATGGCGAGCTGGTACAGATCGCCAGCGGTTACTGGCCCGAGCAGCACTTTACCCGCGTCGACAACCCCGCCGCACCCAAGGCCCTGGGCAGCAGCTTTGAACAGGCGTTGTACCGCGACTACCTGGGCGGCGAGTGGCTGATCGAAGAAGGTTTGGGTCAGGGCGGCCTGGTGCGCTTCAACAGCGACGGCCAGGTGCAGGGCCTGCCCGGCGCCGAACGCTTCGCCCTGTGTCTGGCGGGCGACTGCGCAGCCATGAGCGGCGAACATGACAGCCTCTGGCTACAGGCTGGCGACCAGGGTAGCCCGTGGCTATTCGTGCATGAAGGCAATCAGCTGCGCATCTTCGAAGCACAGAACCGTGCCCAGTTCGACGAGATGCCTGAGTACCAGCCCGGCCCACAACGTTGGTTGCTCAAACGCCGCTGATCAGTGCAAGCCTGACTTTTCATTGGTCCCGCAGAATCGCCGCATAGCCCTCGCGGTAGCTGGGATACTGCGGCGTCCAGCCCAGCGCACGAGCGCGGGCATTGCTGCAACGCTTGCTGCCGGCGCGGCGCACGCGCTGCTCGTCACTCCAATGGCTCACGCCCAGTTGCTCACGCAGCCAAGCGACTACTTCGTGTAGTGGCGCCGGCTCGTCATCGACGCCCAGATAGCAATCGGCCAATGGCTTACCGGCAACGTCTGCCTGCAACAGCGTGGCGAGCAGCCCCGCTGCGTCATCGACATGAATGCGGTTGCCGTACAGCGGCGGCGTGTCGCTAACGCGATAGCCACCGCGCACCTGGCTCAGCAACCACTCACGGCCGGGGCCATAAAGACCGGTCAAACGCACCGTGGTCGCCGGCAGGCCGCTGTCCAGCGCAACGCGCTCGGCCTCACGCATGATCACCGCAGAGAAACTCTGGGCCTCGGCCGGAGAATCTTCGTCGATCCATTCGCCCTCCTGCTGCCCATACACCCCGCTGCTGGAGGCGAACAGGATGCGCCGTGGTCGCTGACCATGCTGCGCCAGCCAGCCCAGCACACGGCGCAGGCCATCGACATAGGCGGCGCGATAGCCCGCTTCGTCGTGCTGGGTGGCCGCCGCGCAATACACCAAGTAGTCCAGCGGCCCCTGCGGCCAATCCGGCGGACAAGCGTCGGCGTGCAGGTCGCCCGCCAACGGTTCGATGGCAGTTGGCAACGCGGCCAAGTTGCGGCGCAGGCCCAGCACGCGCCAGCCCTGTTCGGCCATACGCAGACCAAGACGGGTACCGACGTCCCCGCATCCGGCAATCAGCAGGCTGTTGCATCCCGACATGATTTTCTCCATGACTTCTAGGCGACGGCGCAGTGTAACAGGCCGTTTGCAGCCGTCAGCGCAGCGCATGGGTGCTGGTGATAGGAGGATGCAGACGCCAAAGGCGAGATAGTTTTGCAACAGTCTATTAGCCCGGTTGGTTCATCTGTTTGCAAAGGCTATGCTTGTCGGCAATTTAATGGATAAACACTATGACCCTCACCGAACTGCGGTACATCGTCACCCTCGCCCAGGAACAGCATTTCGGCCGCGCCGCCGAGCGTTGCCATGTCAGCCAACCGACCCTGTCGGTGGGCGTGAAAAAGCTGGAGGACGAGCTTGGCGTGCTGATCTTCGAGCGCAGCAAGAGCGCCGTGCGGCTGACCCCGGTCGGTGAAGGCATCGTCACCCAGGCACAGAAGGTGCTGGAGCAGGCGCAGGGTATTCGCGAGCTGGCCCAGGCCGGCAAGAACCAGCTGACCGCACCGCTGAAAATCGGCGCCATCTACACCGTCGGCCCTTATCTGTTCCCGCATCTGATTCCGCAGCTGCACCGGGTCGCCCCGGACATGCCGCTGTACATCGAGGAAAACTTCACCCATATCCTGCGCGACAAACTGCGCACCGGTGAACTCGACGCCATCATCATCGCCCTACCGTTCCACGAGGCCGATGTACTGACCAAGCCTTTGTACGACGAACCGTTCTACGCCCTGCTGCCGACCGGCCACCCCTGGGCGGCGATGGAGACCATCGACACCAAGCTGCTCAACGACAAGAGCCTGCTGCTGCTAGGCGAAGGCCATTGCTTCCGCGACCAGGTACTGGAGGCCTGTCCGACCCTGCGCAAGGGCGGTGATGACCACGGCAAGCACACCACCGTGGAGTCCAGCTCGCTGGAGACCATCCGCCATATGGTCGCCTCCGGCCTTGGCGTATCGATCCTGCCGTTCTCGGCGGTGGACAGCCACCACTATGCGCCCGGCGTGATCGAAGTCCGTCCGCTCAGCGCACCGGTGCCGTTCCGTACCGTGGCCATCGCCTGGCGCGCCAGCTTCCCGCGACCCAACGCCATTGAAGTGCTGGCCGACTCCATCCGCCTCTGCTCGGTCGCCCGCAGTCCGCAGACCAAGGCAGTCTGAGGCCAGAAGTGGGCGAGCTGGCAGCGGTTTCCGTCACCGCGCTCAAAGGCGTAGGCGCCGCCTTGGCCGAGAAACTTGCCAAGGTCGGCCTGGAAAATCTGCAGGATGTGCTGTTCCACCTGCCGCTGCGCTACCAGGATCGCACGCGCATCACCCCCATCGGCGCGCTGCGCCCGGGGCAGGATGCGGGGGTCGAGGGCATCGTTGCCGGCGCCGATGTGGTCATGGGCCGGCGGCGCAGCCTGCTGGTACGCCTGCAGGACGGCAGCGGCACGCTGAGCCTGCGCTTCTTTCACTTCAGCCAGGCGCAGAAGGACGGCCTCAAGCGCGGCACCGCCCTGCGCTGCTACGGTGAAGTGCGCCCCGGCGCCACCGGCCTGGAAATCTACCACCCGGAGTACCGCGCACAGAGCGGCGACGAACCGGCCCCGGTGGAGCAGAGCCTGACGCCCATCTACCCGACCACCGAAGGTTTGACCCAACAGCGCCTGCGCCAGCTCAGCCAGCAGGCACTCGCGCGTCTCGGCCCGCGCAGCCTGCCAGACTGGCTGCCCGAGGAGTTGGCCCGCGACTATCGCCTGGCGCCGCTGGACGAGGCCATCCGCTACCTGCACCGGCCGCCGCCGGACGCCGATGTCGAGGAGCTCGCCGAGGGCCGTCACTGGGCGCAACACCGCCTGGCCTTCGAAGAGCTGCTGACTCACCAGTTGTCCCTGCAGCGCCTGCGTGAACAGGTGCGCGCGCAACAGGCACCGGCGCTGCCGCCGGCAACGAAGCTGCCGCAGCAGTACCTCGCCAACCTCGGCTTCGCCCCCACCGGCGCGCAGCAGCGCGTGGGCGCCGATATCGCCTACGACCTGGCGCAGAGCGAACCGATGCTGCGCCTGGTGCAGGGTGATGTCGGCGCCGGCAAGACGGTGGTCGCGGCACTGGCTGCGCTGCAGGCACTGGAGGCCGGCTATCAGGTGGCGCTGATGGCGCCGACCGAAATCCTCGCCGAGCAGCACTTTCTAAACTTCAGCAAATGGCTGGCACCGCTTGGCCTGGAAGTCGCCTGGCTGGCCGGCAAGCTCAAGGGTAAAGCCCGCGCCGCCGCTCTGGAGCAGATTGCCGGCGGCTGCCCGATGGTGGTCGGCACCCACGCTCTGTTCCAGGACGAAGTGAAGTTCAAGCGCCTGGCCCTGGTGATCATCGACGAACAGCACCGCTTCGGTGTGCAACAACGCCTGGCGCTGCGCCAGAAAGGCATCGACGGACGCCTCAGCCCGCACCAGTTGATCATGACGGCTACGCCCATCCCCCGGACCCTGGCGATGAGCGCCTACGCCGACCTGGACACCTCGATCCTCGACGAGCTGCCGCCAGGGCGCACACCGGTCAACACCCTGGTGATCGCCGACAGCCGTCGCATCGAGGTGGTCGAGCGCGTACGCAATGCCTGCCAGCAGGGGCGCCAGGCGTATTGGGTATGCACCCTGATCGAAGAATCCGAAGAACTTACCTGCCAGGCCGCCGAAACCAGCTTCGAGGAGCTTTCCGCGGCACTGGGCGAGCTACGTGTCGGGCTGATCCACGGGCGCATGAAACCGGCCGAGAAGGCCGCGGTGATGGATGAGTTCAAGCAGGGCAAGCTGCAGTTGCTGGTGGCCACCACAGTGATCGAGGTCGGCGTCGATGTGCCCAACGCCAGCCTGATGATCATCGAGAACCCCGAACGCCTCGGCCTGGCCCAACTGCACCAGTTGCGCGGCCGAGTCGGTCGCGGGAGCGCCGCCAGTCATTGCGTGTTGCTCTACCATGCGCCGTTGTCGCAGCTTGGCCGCGAGCGTCTGGCGATCATGCGCGAGACCACCGACGGTTTCATCATCGCCGAGAAGGACCTCGAGCTCCGCGGTCCCGGCGAAATGCTCGGCACCCGGCAGACCGGTCTGCTGCAGTTCAAGGTCGCCGACCTGATGCGCGATGCCGACCTGCTACCCGCCGTACGCGATGCCGCGCAGGCACTTTTGGAACATTGGCCACAACATGTGGCTCCATTGTTGGAACGCTGGTTGCGTCACGGCCAGCAATACGGTCAAGTGTGAACCTGTTCACAGGACAACCGTCGCCACGAACCTTTGCGCAAATCCTCGCTGGTTATACTCCGGGGCACATGCGCCAACGCTGGATATCGATATGACTGAAGCCGCCCTCGCCGCCAACGCCACTGCACAAGCACCCGCTGTGATTGTGCAACTGCTGGAGAAACTCGCCGTACCCTACCAGGTATGCGCGGAGCGACCGGGTCAGCCAAGCGAGGCACGCCTGCAGGCCGTGCTGGTGGACGACGCCATCGGCGCCCTGCTGGTGCTCTACCCGCGTAGCCACATGCTCGATCTGTCGCGCCTGGCCGAACTGACTGGGCGCCAGCTCACCGCGGTCAAACCGGAGCGCCTGGAGCGCATGCTCGGCAAGCACAATCTGGCCGCCCTGCCCGGCTTGCCGCCCCTGACCAGTTCGCCCTGCCTGTACGAAGAACGCCTGCTGCAGGTGCCCAGCCTGCTGATCGAGTCCGGCCAGCCTGGCGTATTGCTGGAAATCCCCACTGAAGCCTTCAAGGCGCTGCTGAGCAAGGCCAGCGCCGCGCGTTTCGGTGAGCCGGTCAGTGCGATCAGACCGAACCTCGATCGCCCGCATGATGACCGCGCGGAAATCACCCAGGCCGTGCAGGCCTTTACCGCACGCCGCATCCAACAGCGCCTGGAAGAAACCATCGAGATTCCGCCGCTGCCGGAAACCGCACAGAAGATCATCAAGCTGCGCGTCGACCCCAACGCCACCGTGGACGACATCACCGGCGTGGTCGAAACCGATCCCGCGCTGGCGGCACAGGTGGTCAGCTGGGCAGCCTCGCCCTACTACGCCGCGCCCGGCAAGATTCGCTCGGTGGAAGACGCCATCGTCCGCGTGCTGGGCTTCGACCTGGTGATCAACCTGGCTCTCGGCCTGGCATTGGGCAAGACCCTGAGCCTGCCCAAGGATCAGCCGCAGCACGCCACGCCCTACTGGCAGCAAGCGATCTATACCGCCGCAGTGATCGAAGGCCTGACCCGCGCCATGCCGCGCGCGCAGCGCCCTGAAGCCGGCCTGACCTACCTGGCCGGCTTGCTGCACAACTTCGGTTACCTGGTGCTCGCGCACGTGTTTCCGCCGCACTTCTCGCTGATCTGCCGCCACCTGGAGGTCAACCCGCACCTGTCTGCCGGGTACATCGAGCAGCATCTGCTGGGCATCACTCGCGAGCAGATCGGTGCCTGGCTGATGCGCCACTGGGATATGCCGGAAGAGCTGTCCAGCGCCCTGCGCTTTCAGCACGACCCATCTTATGCCGGCGACAGCGCGGCCTTCCCCAACCTGGTGTGCCTGGCCGTCAGCCTGCTGCGCAACCGGGGTATCGGTGCCGGGCCGCAGAGCGAGATTCCTGATGAGCTGTTCGAGGCCCTGGGGCTGAGCCGGGAAAAAGCCGAGGACGCAGTGAGCAAGGTACTCAGCGCCGAGGTCGCCTTGCGTGAGCTCGCAGCGCAGTATCAGCAGCCACAATGAGCGGCTGCTAGCTCCATAACCCTCAAGGATAGGCTGCTCGCCTCGCGCGGAGCGGCCGGCGCCCCTTACAACTTGCCCGCCGTCTTGCGCAGCTTCTCACGACGCTCGGCGAACAGCTGCGGCACCACTTCCAGACTGATGGCGAGCAGTTGGCTGACACTGGAGTGCTCGTAGAGCGCCGCATACTCGGCGAGTTGATCGCTGGGCATCTGCCGGTAGGCATAGAACATGAAGGTTTCCACCGCCTGCTCGCTGGACTGGCGGATGGCGTCCGCCTGCTTTTGCGTCTGCGCCTGCAGTTCGGCCTCGCTGAGATTCTCGCCCCGCGCCTTTAGTGCCAACAATGCCTGGGTCTTGCCGACCTCATAACGCAGCAGGCTGGCCAGTTCGGTTGTACGCGCAGCCGCATCGAGACGCCTGACCAGGTCAAGACGCGCACCTCGTGGCGGCTGCTCCTGCAAGCGCTGACGGTATTCAGCCAGGCCTTCGGGCTGCTCACCGACGGCACGCTCGGCAGCGGTGAAGCGCTGCGCCAGCGGGCTATCGAGGCGCTCGCGAGCCTGCTCACCCTGCACGGCATCGAAGCGGGCCCCGACGCGCTTGGCCAGGTCCAGACAAAAAACCTCACCAGCGAACAACTCAGCGATGCGCTTCTGTTCGGCTTCATCCTGGCCGCGCTGCACCAACGGCGCGCTCTGCTCGCAGAGCAGATGGATACCGGCGAGTTCGAACAGTGGTAACAGGGTTTTGGCAGACGCCGACTCGGCCCGTGCGGTGGTGGCGGCCAGCAACAGCAGAGGTAACAGGAAAAGACGCATGGTCAGACTTTCCACAGGAACGTGCCTGGAAGCCTAACCAAAGCGTGGCGTCGCGGCCAGCCGCGACGCGCATCAGTGCCGATCAGGCGGCCTTTTTCGGCGCCTCGGTCTTCTTCTTCGGCACCAAGTACTTGGTCAGGCCCTGGAACCACATGACCAGCGCCGGGTTGCCCTGGATCTGGATGTCCTTGTTCTGGATGCCCTGCATGAAGGCCAGCTGCTTGTTCTTCGCGGTCATGGTTTCAAAGCCGTAGGCGCCATCCTTGAAACCGATGGCGAACGCGGGGTCCTTGGCAGTACCACGTTTGCTGGTGACACGTTGCCCGGCCACGATGAAATGGCGTGCGACCTTGCCGTCCAGGGTGTGCAGTTGGAAGACCATATCGCGACCTTCGAGCTGCTGGCGGAACGCCGGATTTTCACGACTGGCCTTGGCCATCAGGCGGCCCAGCATCCACAGAAGAAAACGGAATTTCATGCACAGGCTCTCGTGATCGAAGATGATGGCCGCGCATTGTAGTGGTTTTCTTGCAGGACTACAGCCCATCTAAAGCATGGCTGTATCTGCCAATTTCGCAGCGTGGCTGCGCAAGGGGAACCCGGAGCCGAGCGGCTCCGGGTAACGGGCTCAGTTGACCGCGTCTTTAAGGGACTTGCCCGGTTTGAAGGCGACGGTGTTGCTGGCTTTGATCTTCACCGGCTGACCGGTCTGCGGGTTCTTACCAGTACGGGCGCCACGGTGGCGTTGGACGAAAGTACCGAAGCCAACCAGGGTCACACTGTCCTTGCGGTTCAGTGCACCGGTGATTTCTTCCAGTACGGCGTTGAGTACACGATTGGCCTGATCCTTGGTCAGATCAGCCTTTTCGGCGATGGCGGCGGCGAGTTCCGGTTTACGCATAATTGCCTCTTTGACGGTTTTTTGTTGTTGTGTCCGTGCTGTCCTTCCAGAACAGCGCCCAAGGCGCCGCAACAGCTCTGCGCTGCGGCAGACCCTTGGGAGAATGGCATGCCGCATCGCACTGCGCCAGTGTCGCCCGCCACTTTAACCAGGCAATTTCGTGGCGTATCCGACAGAACGGCAGGCAATCATGCCAGCAGCGCTGGTAATTCCTTGTTCAGTGCCAGTTTCTCCTGCACCGCGGCGCCGGTCAGCGCATAGCCGAGCAGCGCCCCGGAAGCCTCGCGGCAGAGCGCCTTGATGTCGCTGCCGGTGCCTTCGACCGTCCATTCGCCCTGGCTGCCACGCGGCGGCGGCGAGACCACCAGCGGGCATGCCGGGGTCTTTACCGTCACCGGCATCGGCCCGTAGCTGACCGCCGTGGGCTCACCGGCCAGGGTCTTGGCCAGGGCCCGGGCGCAGGCCATCAGCGGCATGACGTAGAGCAGGTTGAGGCCGTCGACTTCGGCGCAGTCACCCAAGGCATAGATGTTGGCGTGCGAGGTACGCAGCTGGCGGTCGACCATCACGCCGCGGTTGATGTCGAGACCGGCTGCCGCAGCGAGCGCGGTGCGCGGGCGTAGACCGACGGCCGAAACCACCGCATCGCACTGGATCAGGCTGCCGTCGGACAGCGAAGCCTGCAGCGCATCCCCCTGGCGGTCGAGACTCGCCAGCACCGGGCCAAGGTGGAAACGCACGCCCAGCCCCTCCAGACCGGCTTGTACGGCAGAGGCCGCCGCCGAATGCAGCAGGCCGGGCATCACCTGCTCGCAGGGCGCCAGCAGCTCGACCTCATAACCGCCGGCACTGAGGTCGTTGGCGAACTCGCAGCCAATCAGGCCGGCGCCAAGAATCAGGACGCGACGCTTGCCGGCCACGGCGCTGCGAAAGCGTGCGTAGTCTTCCAGGTCATTGATCGGGAACAGCGCATCCTGGGCATCACCCTCTACCGGGACGCGAATAGGCTCGGCGCCCCAGGCCAGTATCAGGTCACGGTAAGGCACGGCTTCCTCACCGATCCACAAGCGTTTGTGGCCAGGGTCGATTCCGGTGATACGGGTATGGGTGCGAATTTCCGCGTTGAGCTGCTCAGCCATGGCGCCCGCTTCGGCCATGGCCAAACCGTCAGCGTCCTTGTTCTTGCCGAAACCGGTGGACAGCATCGGCTTGGAGTAGGAGCGGCCGTCGTCAGCGGTGATCAGCAGCAGAGGCGTTTGGGTGTCTAGCTTGCGCCACTCCTTGGCCAGGTTGTAGCCGGCCAAGCCGGTGCCGATGATGACGACGGGTGCACTCATGCGCTCTTTCCTCACGATGAAAACGACGCGACGACCCACCGGTCGCCGCCCCAGATAGCGGGATGACACCCTACTGGATCAGGTACGCGCTGGCCAGATGAGGTTCAGTCAGCCATTCGGAGGTTAGGGGAAAGATGCACTGCGGCAATCAGGGTAGACCGCCTGGCAGAGCAGGCGGTCCGGGAGGTGCTTAGAACGCCAGGCCCACGCGCAGGCCGACTTGCTCCTGCTTGAGCTTGCTGCGCTCGGCAACAGCACTGTTGCTGTCGAGTTCATAGCGGGTCTGGGTGTAGTACAGGCTGGTGCTGATCGGCAGGCTGTTGATGCCTTTGTTCCACAGCACGGTCAGCTCGCCATAGGGATTGACCTTGTCCTTGAGGTCCACGGAGTCACTGTCACCATCGACCTTCAGGCGCGCTTCGGAGTTGATGGAGTAGCGTGCCCCCACTTCCAGGCGCAGGGTGTAGTCCGGCGTCAGGTAGTTGTAGCCGAGGCCGGCCTTGGCAAAGGGCGACTTGCTGGTCAGCTTGACGTTGCTGTCGAACGGGCCGACGTTGTCCTGCTCGATACGGCCCCAGTCGTAACCACCACCGACGATCACGTCGACGTAATTGTTGGTGCTCAGCGCGGCACGCAGACCGAGGTCGATGTCGGCACGTGCGGACTTGTATTCCACATCGTCCTTGTCACGGTATTGGCCTTCGATCCCCGCCTGGTAGATGAAGCCCTCCTGCCCGGTCAGCTTGTTACCGAAGTGGTAGAACAGGCCGCCCTGGTTGAGGCGCTCCTTGTCGCTTTCATCGTCCACGGTGAGCTTGTACTGGTTGTGCGAAGCGATGACACCGAAGGTCGAGATTGGGTCGGTGACCGAGTCTGCATAGGCCTGCGAGGCGCCCGCCAGGCACAGGGCGAGTGTTGCTTTGGGGGTTATGCTGGACAGCTGCATGACGATTTCCTTGGCAATGAGTGGATAACGCCGCCCACCGGGAGGTGGGACGCAAGTACCTAGACTTGCGATGCAGGGAGTCATTCGCCAAACCTGACGAGCGGTCTCGAAACTGAACAAGCCCTGAACAGGCCTGGATCGGAGGGAGAAATGTTGACCGGATAGACAGCCCGTTTTGACCCTCTTCGCCGAGAGAGGCGCCGTCAGTTGGCGCCTTGCGGACTCAGTCCAGCTTGACCACCTTGGCAAGGACCACCTTGGGGCCCTTCATCTTCTTGACGATGATGCGCAGGCCATCGGTTTCCAGCACTTCCTCTTCATCAGGCATGCGCTTGAGGGTCTCGTAGATCAACCCGGCGAGGGTCTCGGCCTCGATATGGTCGAGGTCGACGCCGAGCAGGCGCTCGACCTTGGCCAGCGGCGTGTCGCCGCGCACCAGCAGCTTGCCCGGCTGGTAGGCAAGAATGCCGCGCTCGGCCTTGCGGTGTTCGTCCTGAATATCGCCGACCAGCGCTTCGAGCACGTCCTCCATGGTCAGGTAGCCGATCACCTTGCCGTCGGCCTCTTCGACCAGGGCGAAGTGCGCGCCGCCCTGGCGGAACTGCTCGAGCAATTGCGACAGCGGCATGTGCCGGCTGACGCGCTCGAGCGGGTGCATCAGATCCGCCAGCTTGAGCGCCGACGGCAACATCTCCAGCAGTGACAGGTGCAACAGCAGGTCCTTGATGTGCAGCACACCGACGAACTCGCTCTTGCTCTCGTCGAAGATCGGGTAGCGGCTGTACTTGTGGCGGCGGAAGGTGGTGAACACCTGATCCAGGCTGGCATTGAGCTCGAGGAAGATCAGGTCCTCACGCGAGTTGGCCCAGTCCACCACCTCCAGCTCGCCCAGCTCGACCGCCGAAGCCAGCACGCGCAAATCCTGGTCGTTGTCGCTGGTGGCACGGCTGGAATGCAGGATCAGCTTGAGCTCTTCACGGCTGTAGTGATGCTCGTGGTGCGGCCCCGGCTCGCCCTGCCCGGCGATACGCAGAATGGCGTTGGCGCTGGCGTTGAGCACGAAGATCGCCGGGTACATCAGCCAATAGAAGGCGTACAGCGGCGCGGCCGTCCACAACGACAGCAGTTCCGGTTTACGAATCGCCCAGGACTTGGGCGCCAGCTCGCCGATGACGATGTGCAGATAGGAAATGATCGAGAACGCAGTGAAGAAGGCGATGCCGTGAATCAGCTTGGGTGACTCCACGCCAACGGCTACCAGCAGCGGCGTCAGCAGCTCGGCGAAGGCCGGCTCACCGACCCAGCCAAGACCCAGCGACGCCAGGGTGATCCCCAGCTGACAGGCAGAGAGGTAGGCGTCCATCTGGTTGTGTACGGTGCGCAGAATATGCCCGCGCCAGCCATGGGCTTCAGCCAGGGCATCGACCTTGGTCGCGCGCAGCCGCACGATGGCGAACTCCGCGGCGACGAAAAAACCGTTGAGCAGAACCAGAAACAGGGCGAACAGCATGAGGCCGAAATCGGCGAAGTAGGCAGAAACGGGGAGACTCGTGGAGGGGTCCATGAAGGTTCGGATTGGCCAAAGATCGCTAGAGGTTGGAGCTTCGCCGCGTCGAATGCAAGCACTCAGCGCGTGCGCTGCACCACCTGCGCGGGGGCGAAATGGCAGGTGAAGGTGCTGCCCTTGCCAGGAACACTGCTGATCTCCAGGTTGCCACGGTGACGCAGCAGCACATGCTTGACGATGGCCAGGCCTAGACCAGTGCCCCCCGTGTTGCTGGCGCGGCTCGAATCGACGCGATAGAAGCGCTCGGTCAACCGCGGCACGTGCTTGGCCTCGATGCCCATACCGGTATCACTGACCGACAGGTGTGCACCCTGCTCGTCGCCCCACCAGCGAATGCGGATGTCACCACCGGCCGGGGTGTACTTCACCGCATTGAACACCAGATTGGAGAAGGCGCTACGCAGCTCTGCCTCACTGCCTTTGAGCTTCAGGTGCGGGTCGGCCTCCAGGGTGATGCGATGCTGGTGCTCACCCGATAATGCCTGGGCATCGTTCTTGATCGACAGCAGCATCAGGTCGGCCGCCACGGGCTGATTGTCCGACGGGTAGTCGGTGGCCTCCAGCTTGGCGAGCAGGAGCAGATCGTTGAGCAGGGTCTGCATGCGCGCGCCCTGTTGCTGCATCTGCTGCAATGCGCGTAACCAGCGCGGATTGATCGCCTCGACGTTGTCCAGAAGCGTCTCCAGATAACCGGCGATCACCGTCAGCGGCGTGCGCAGCTCGTGGGAGACGTTGGCGACGAAGTCCTTGCGCATCTGTTCCAGCTGATACAGGCGGGTGACATCACGCACCAGCAGCAGATGCTCGCGATTACCGTAGCGGGTGATATGGAACTGCAAGCGGCGGCGATCGTTGATCGGAGAAGGAATCTCCAACGCATCGGCATAATTGCCACGCTCGAAGTACTCCTTGAAACGCGGGTCGCGCACCAGGTTGGCCAGTTGCTGGCCACTGTCCTGCGGGGTTTTCAGCCCCAGCAGCGTTTCCGCGGCACGGTTCCACCACTCCAGGTTGCCATGGCTGTCGAGCATCAGCACAGCGTCCTTGAGGGCAGCAGTGGACTCCTGCACCCGATCGATCACCGCCTGCAGGCGGCCACGCACCTTCTGGTTACGCCGTTGCAGGTGGTAGATGCTGTCGAACACCTCGCCCCACAGGCCGTAGCCATCCGGCGGCGGCTCATCAGGTTTGTGCTCGCGCAGCCATTTGTGCAGGCGCAGCAACTGGCTGAGGGTCCAGCCCAGATGAATGGCCAGGCCGCCAGCCAACACCCAGGCGTACTGGCCGGTGATGAAGCCCAGCAACAGGCAGGCACAGATCAACAGCAACAGCCGACGCACCACGGCGCCACGCCAGTTTTGATTCACGATGGAGCGCATCCTTGTCAGAAGAGCGGACCCGTAGAAGCTGCTTTACGATCTCGCGAGCTAGAGCCATGCAAGGCGAAAGCAGGTGAGGAACGGTCGGAGTCGCGGGCGACTGTACTTTTGTACATGAGCATTACTCACTACGTTCGCCCCTACGGGGCCGCACTAAAGTGCGTTGGCCGCTAGCGGCCTGCCGAACCTGTTTTCAACGCAGCAGATCGTAAACAGCTTCTCAACCTTTGGTGGAGAAACGATACCCAGTCCCGCGCACGGTTTGTACCAGATTTTCGTAGGCGTCACCGAGCGCCTTGCGCAAGCGACGAATATGCACATCGACGGTGCGCTCCTCGACGTAGACGTTGCCGCCCCAGACCTGATCGAGCAGTTGACCACGGGTGTAGGCGCGCTCCTGATGGGTCATGAAGAACTGCAGCAGACGGTATTCGGTCGGGCCCATCTCGGCAGGTTTGCCGTCGATGGTCACGCGGTGGCTGATCGGGTCGAGCAGCAGGCCACCAACCTCGATCGGCGCCTCGCCATCACTTGGGCCGGCACGGCGCAGCACGGCCTTGAGGCGGGCCACCAGTTCACGCGGCGAGAAGGGCTTGGTGATGTAGTCATCGGCGCCGACTTCCAGGCCCTGGATCTTGTTGTCTTCTTCGCCTTTGGCGGTGAGCATGATGATCGGAATATCGCTGGTCAGCTCGTCGCGCTTGAGCCGGCGCGCCAGCTCGATGCCGCTGGTACCGGGTAGCATCCAGTCGAGCAGGATCAGATCGGGTTTGCGATCGACGATCACGGCATGCGCCTGCTGGGTATTTTCCGCCTCCAGGCACTCGTAACCGGCCATCTCCAGGGCCACCGCAATCATCTCGCGGATCGGTGCTTCGTCATCGACGATCAGGATGTTCTTGCCAACCATGGTCCTGCCTCGGTTCGTTCAACTGTCTGCGCGCATTAGATAACGGAATTATTGCAGCGATATGACAGATGCGCGGCAGCACTTAACGCAACGCGTAATCCAGCACGATCCCGACGAAGATCGCCAGCCCCGCCCAGTGGTTGTGCAGGAAGGCGTTGAAGCACACCAACGGCTCGCGACGGCGGGTCACGTGGAACTCCCAAGCGAAGCAGGCGGCGGCCACCAGCAAACCGAGGTGGAAGTACAGGCCCAGCTCGAAGCGCGCGCCAGCCAGCAACAGGCAGAGCAACGCCAGCCCCTGCAGGATGGCGATGATCAGGCGGTCTGCATCACCGAACAGGATGGCCGTGGATTTCACCCCGATCTTCAGGTCGTCCTCACGGTCGGCCATGGCGTAGTAGGTGTCGTAGGCCACGGTCCACAGCAGGTTGGCGATGTACAGCAGCCAGGCCTCCGGCGGCAGGCTGCCGGTTTCGGCGGTGAAGGCCATCGGCATGCCCCAGGAGAAGGCCGCGCCGAGCACCACCTGCGGGTAGAAGGTGTAGCGCTTCATGAAGGGGTAGCAGGCGGCCAGGGCCAGGCCGCCGAATGACAGCCAGATGGTGGTGGCATTGGTGAACAACACCAGCACGAAGCTCATCGCCACCAGCACGGCGAACAGCGCCAGCGCCTCGCGCGGCTTGACCTTGCCGCTGGCCAGCGGGCGCGCTTTGGTGCGGCTGACGTGGCCGTCGAAGTTGCGGTCGGCGTAGTCGTTGATCACGCAGCCGGCGGCCCGCATAAGGATCACGCCGACGACGAAAATGAACAGGTTCTTCGCGCTCGGCACGCCTTCGGCCGCCACCCACAGCGCCCACAAGGTCGGCCACAGCAGCAGATAAATGCCGATGGGCTTGTCCAGGCGCATCAACTGAATGAAATCCCAGGCGCGCGGGTGCAGGCGGGTGGTCGATTGCAGCAGGCGGGTGTACATCGAAGCTTCTCCGTGCAGGTTGCGCAGATTATACGAGGAAGCGTGTGTGGGAGGCGCTTTACCGCCACAAGCGGTTCAACGCGTAGAGCCTACGCGGCTTTGGCTTCCTGCGTCGCTCTACCTCCTGCATCCATGCAGCGTGTAGGGCGTACTCGCGAAGCAGTACGCCATGTGCCTGACAAACAACAGGGATTAGCCTGAGTAGACAATGCTAATGCGAACGCTAGGCCTCGATGCCCGCCGCCCGCCAGAAGTCCGGCAGGAACACCTCTGCTACCAGCACCCCCAACGGCCCCCGGCTGAAGCACGAGCGCCGTGCCCACAGGCGCTCTTCGCGCACCTCCTGCGGCAGCCAGGCCGCCGGATAGCGGCAAGCCTGCAACTCCCCGCGATCGAAGGCCCGGTCACTGAACAGCAGCTCGCCCAGCGAACGACTACCCAGCTCGGCCAGATTCAAGCCGGAACCTTCCAGCGCACTGCGCGCGGCAACGCTGCGGGCGAATACCCAGGCTTGCCCGTGGCCACGCAGGTAGACCTCGCGCACCCAGCCCTGGCTGCCGTCGGCTACGCCGAGCAGCGCGCACTCATCGCTGCGCAGGCGCTGCCAGCCTTCCTGCAGCGGCGTCACCGAGAAGCCGTCGTCGGATAGCGCGGTCAGGCGCCGGGTCAGCGAATCCTCGTTGAACAGCCAGTCGCGCACACCGGCACAAGGCTGCGGATGCAACTGGGCATTGGTGAGCCAGCGCGGCGGATGGGCGAGAGCGGCGTGAGGCACGGCAAGAAGTCACTACAGATCGGAAGCGCGCGAGTCTAGCACGGCGCGCCGCACTGGCCGCCTATCTGGCTTGAAGTAAGAAGAACGACGTAAAAAGATATCAACTAACCTGCAGGGCAAGCTGTTCAAGAGGAATCAAACGCCGACATCCCTTAGATGCGGGCCATGCGCCACTCGGCCCAGATTCGATGAGTTCCGTAAGCCTAAATGCGTTACCTATGCCTCCTAACAACCGTTATCTATTCTCCCGGCTGAACACACAGGACTCCCTACGCGATGGCCTGAGAGTGTTTTCCACACTGCAAAGAAGAAACCCCAGACAGCTTTCGCGATCTGGGGTTTCGTATA
>NZ_RHQP01000004.1:0-207701 GCF_003935465.1 Pseudomonas sp. o96-267 | reverse complement strand
TAAACAACTGAACTGGGCTAGCGAAGGAGTGGGGGCAACAGCAGCTGCGCTGGTAGACTTATCCACAGTTGCTGGTATCAAAATCAGCAATCCGCCCTGGGTCAAATTTCAATCGGCAGGGTGGGTCAATTTTCCATCAGCGCCAACAGCTCAGCTCAAGCAGCGCTGGGGCACCTTGCAGAAGGTACTGTCGAGCCAGTCGCGGCTGGAGAAAATCGTCGCCGACATCCTTCTCGACATGGCCACCAAACACCGCCTGGCCGATGGCCGGGGTAATGCGATGCTGGTCACCAGCAGTATCTTCGAGGCCTGTAAGTGCTATGAGCTGTTCTGCAAGGCCGGGATGGGCGACAAGTGCGCCATCGTCACCAGCTACAAGCCTTCACCAGCGGATATCAAGGGCGAAGCCACCGGAGAGGGTCTGACCGAGAAGCTGCGCCAGTACGAAATCTACAACCAGATGCTGGGCGACAAAGATCCGGAAACCTTCGAGAAGGAGGTGAAACAGCGCTTCATCAAAGAGCCAGGGCAGATGCGTTTGCTCATCGTGGTGGACAAGCTGCTGACGGGCTTCGATGCGCCATCAGCCACCTACCTCTACATCGACAAGCAGATGCGTGACCACGGCCTGTTCCAGGCCATCTGTCGGGTCAACCGTCTAGATGGTGAGGACAAGCAGTACGGCTACATCATCGACTACAAGGACTTGTTCAAGCAGCTGGAGGGCGCCATCGGCGACTACACCAGCGGCGCCCTGGATGGTTACGACGAGGCCGATGTGGCAGGCCTGCTGGAAGACCGGCTGAGCAAAGCTCAGGAAGACCTGGATGAAGCCCGCGAGGCGATCAAGGCCCTGTGCGAACCCGTCGAGAAGCCCAAGGACACGCCTGCCTATATCCGCTTCTTCTGTGGCACCGACTCAGGTAACGCCGAGGTGCTCAAAGCCAACGAACCGAAGCGCCTGAACCTGTACAAGATGACCTCAGCGCTGATTCGCTGCTTCGGCAATCTGGCCAATGAGCTGGAAGAGGCAGGCTATAGCACCAGGGAAATCAACGAGATCAAGGATGAGGTCGATCACTTCACCAAGGTGCGCGACGAGGTGAAGCTCGCCAGTGGCGATTACATCGACTTGAAGGCCTACGAGCCGGACATGCGCTTCTTGATCGACACCTACATCCGTGCCGAAGATAGCGAGAAGATCTCCGCCTTCGACGATATGTCGCTGATCCAGCTGATCGTGGAACGCGGTGTCGGTGCTGTGGATGCGTTGCCCAAGGGCATTCGTGAAAGCCAGGAAGCCGTCGCCGAGACCATCGAGAATAACGTGCGCAAGCTGATCATCGATGAGTCGCCGATCAACCCGAAGTACTACGAGACCATGTCTTCGCTTCTCGATGCACTAATCGCCAAGCGCAAGGAAGACGCCATCAGCTACCAGGAATACCTGAATGAGGTGGTAAAGCTGGCTCAGCAGGCCAAGAACCCAACCAGCTCGACAAACTATCCAGGCTCGATCAATAGCGCTGCCCGCAAAGCGCTGTATGACAACCTGAGTCAGAATGCCGGCCTGGCATTGGCTGTGGATGCCGCTGTGCTGGACAGCCGGCAGGACGACTGGCGCGGCAATACCATGAAGATCAAACGCGTGCGCCTGGCGATCAAGCATGTGCTGGATCAGTGGGGCAAAGACGCCGCTGAGGCCTTGGGAGACTATTCAGCAGGACAGGACAACGAACGGCTGGATGCCTTGCTGGAACTGGTTAAGCATCAGCATGAGTATTGAGTCCCGCAACATCACGGTCAGCGGTTTGACTGTGGAGGTCGTGCGCAAGCCGATCAAGAACCTGCATTTGGGCGTTTATCCGCCGCAAGGACGTGTGCGTGTGGCCGCGCCTCTGGCAGTAGATGACGAAGCCGTGCGCCTGGCGGTGGTGGGCAAGCTGGGCTGGATCAAGCGCCAAAGGGCCAAATTTCTGGCCCAACCTCGGCAATCCGAGCGACGCATGGTCAGTGGTGAAAGCCATTACTTCCTGGGGCAGCGGTATCGCCTACGCGTGCATGAGACCAGCGGCACAGCTCTGCATTTAGCGCTGCGCGGGAAGGCCTGCATGGATCTGTTCGTGCGCTCAGAGACAACTGCCGAGCGACGCGAACAGGTGCTTCAGGACTTCTATCGTGCAGAGTTGAAGCGCCTGGTGCCGGAGCTACTGGAAAAGTGGCAACCAAAGCTAGGTGTTGAAGTGCGCGCGTGGGGCATCAAACGCATGAAGACCAAGTGGGGCACCTGCAACATCGAAGCCCAGCGCATATGGCTCAACCTGGAGCTGGCCAAGAAGCCCGTGCAATGCCTTGAGTACATCCTGGTGCATGAACTGACTCACCTACACGAGCGCCATCATAACGATCGATTCGTAGGCCTACTCGATCAGCACCTACCACAATGGCGGACGTATCGTGATCAACTCAACTCAAGTGCGCTGGCCGACGAGCGCTGGGATCGTTAGCAAGTATCACTATCTATCTGTTATATAAAGAAAAAACCCCGGCTAAAAACCGGGGTTTTGTTTTTTCAGCGGACATTAACCCGCCCATTTCGGACACTTAATGTGCGCCTAGACAACACGCATCAGAAGTCCAGATTCGATACCGCCAGGGCATTCGACTCGATGAAGTCGCGGCGCGGCTCCACGGCGTCGCCCATCAAAGTGTTGAAGATCTGGTCGGCAGCGATGGCGTCCTCGATGGTCACCTTGAGCATGCGGCGCACTTCCGGGTCCATGGTGGTTTCCCACAGCTGATCCGGGTTCATCTCACCGAGACCTTTGTATCGCTGGATGCTGTGGCGCTTGGTGCTTTCGGTCATCAGCCAGTCCAGCGCTTCCTTGAAGGTGTTGACCGGCTTCTTGCGCTCGCCACGCTGCACGTAGGCGCCTTCTTCCAGCAGGTTGTTCAGCTGATCACCCAGGCTGGTGACAGTTTTGTAATCGTTGCTGGCGAAGAAGTCGCGGTTGAAGGTGGTGTAGCTGGAAAGACCGTGCGATCTGACTTCCACTTCCGGCAGCCACAGGTGGCGTTCGTGGTCTTCACGCAGGCTGGCACTGTAGGTCTGGCCAGACTTCTCGGTAGTCTTCAGACGTGCCGCAAAGCCTTCCAGCCAGTTCTGCATGAACGCCTGGTCCGCGAGCTGCTCCACCGAAATACGCGGCAGATAGACGAAGTGCTCTGTGATGTCCTTGGAGTAGACGCGCGACAGGCGATCAAGGGTCTTCATCACGCCACGGTAGTCGCCGACCAGTTTCTCCAACGCGCTACCAGAGAGACCTGGGGCGTTCTCGTTGACGTGCAGGCTGGCGTCTTCCAGGGCCGACTGAGTCATATATTCATCCATGGCCTCGTCGTCCTTGATGTACTGCTCCTGCTTGCCTTTCTTCACCTTGTACAACGGCGGCTGAGCGATATAGATGTAGCCACGCTCGACCAGCTCCGGCAGCTGACGGAAGAAGAAGGTCAGCAGCAGGGTACGGATGTGCGAACCGTCGACGTCAGCATCGGTCATGATGATGATGTTGTGGTAACGCAACTTGTCGATGTTGTACTCCTCACGACCGATACCGCAACCGAGCGCAGTGATCAGCGTGCCGACTTCCTGCGAGGAAATCATGCGATCGAAGCGTGCACGTTCGACGTTGAGGATCTTGCCCTTGAGCGGCAGGATCGCCTGGGTCTTGCGGTTACGGCCCTGCTTGGCAGAACCGCCCGCGGAGTCACCCTCCACGATGTACAGTTCGGACAGCGCCGGATCTTTTTCCTGGCAGTCGGCCAGCTTGCCGGGCAGGCCGGCGATGTCCAGCGCACCTTTACGGCGAGTCATTTCACGGGCTTTACGAGCCGCTTCGCGGGCACGTGCAGCATCGATCATCTTGCCGACCACGGCCTTGGCTTCGTTGGGGTTCTCCAGCAGGAAGTCGGAGAAGTACTTGCCCATCTCCTGCTCGACTGCGGTTTTCACCTCACTCGATACCAGTTTGTCTTTGGTCTGCGAGCTGAATTTCGGGTCCGGCACCTTGACCGAGATGATCGCAGTCAGGCCTTCACGGGCATCGTCACCAGTGGTGGAAACCTTGAACTTCTTCGCCAGGCCTTCGGCCTCGATGTAGTTGTTCAGGTGGCGGGTGAGGGCGGAACGGAAGCCGGCAAGGTGAGTACCACCGTCGCGCTGTGGAATGTTGTTGGTGAAACAGAGCAGGTTCTCGTTGAAGCTGTCGTTCCACTGCAGGGCTACTTCGACACCCACGCCGTCTTCTTCGCGCTGGATGTTGAAGTGGAACACCTGGTTGACCACGGTCTTGTTGGTGTTTAGGTATTCGACGAAGGCTTTCAGACCACCCTCGTACTTGAACAGCTCTTCCTTGCCGGTGCGCTCGTCACGCAGCAGGATGCCTACGCCGGAGTTGAGGAAGGACAGCTCACGCAGACGCTTGGCCAGGATGTCCCAGCTGAAGTGAATGTTGGCGAAGGTCTCTTCGGACGGCTTGAAGTGGATCTGCGTGCCGGTACCGTCGGTATCACCAACAGCGGCGAGAGGCGCTTGCGGTACGCCATGCACGTAGGTCTGTTCCCAGATCTTGCCGCTACGACGGATGGTCAGCACCAGCTCCTTGGAGAGGGCATTGACCACCGAGACACCCACGCCGTGCAGGCCGCCGGATACCTTGTAGCTGTTGTCGTCGAATTTACCGCCGGCGTGCAGCACGGTCATGATGACCTCGGCCGCCGAGACGCCTTCTTCCTTGTGCATGTCGACCGGAATACCACGGCCGTTGTCACGCACGCTGATCGACTCATCGGGGTGGATGGTGATGGTGATTTCGCTGCAATAGCCTGCCAGCGCTTCGTCGATCGAGTTATCGACCACCTCGAACACCATGTGGTGCAGACCACTACCATCGTCAGTGTCACCGATGTACATCCCGGGACGTTTGCGTACGGCGTCCAGTCCTTTCAGCACCTTGATGCTGGAGGAGTCGTACGTTTGGTTCTCGCTCATGCCTTCACTCCCGATGGTCTTGGGTCTGGGTGATACGGCCATGTTCCACGTGGAACATGGCAACCGGCGTATCCGTCTGCCAGCCTTCCCTCAACAATTCATGATCTACACAGGTGATGAACACCTGGCAGCGCAAATCTTCCAGCAACCGGCACAATGCCTGGCGATGCTGCTCATCCAGTTCCGACGGTAGGTCGTCTACCAGATAGATACATTGGCCACGCTTGGCTTCATTGACCAAGTGACCCTGGGCGATGCGTAACGCGCACACGACCAGTTTCTGTTGTCCTCGCGACAGGATTTCTGCCGCGTTATGCCCCGCAAGCCGAAGACGCAAATCAGCTCTCTGCGGCCCGGCCTGGGTATGCCCGAGTTGCTGGTCGCGGAGGAGGGAGGTAGCGAGCACTTCGCTCAGCTCACGATCCTTGTCCCACCCTCGGTAGTAACTCAGGGTCAGCCCTTCCAGCTCCAGCAGCTCAGCCAGTGTCTTTTCGAACACCGGCTTCAAGGCCTGAATGTAGGCACGCCGATAGGTGTCGATTTCCTCACTCGCGCTGCACAGTTCGCGGTCCCACGCGGCCTGCGAAGCACCGTCAAGTGTACCATGGCGCAGCCACGAGTTCCGCTGCCGCAGGGCTTTCTGCAGGCGCTGCCAGGCACCAAGAAAGCGATGTTCCACGTGGAACACACCCCAATCGAGAAACTGCCGGCGAATCTTCGGTGCGCCTTCAAGCAGGCGAAAACTATCGGGGTTGATCACCTGCAGTGGCAGTAGCTCAGCCAGCTGCGCAGCACTGCGAGCGTTCTGCCCATCGATACGAATCTGCAGCTCGCCCTGACGGTCGCGAGAGATGCCCAGATTACTGGAGCCGCCTTCGGCCAACTGCACCTGACCGAAAATGGTACAGGCTGGTTGTTCGTAATGAATGACCGGCTGCAGTCGTGTACTGCGGAAGGAGCGGGCGAGGCCAAGCAGATGGATCGCCTCAAGCAGGCTGGTCTTGCCGCTGCCGTTGGCGCCGTGAAGGATATTGATGCGGGAGGAGGGAGAGAGGGTCACCGGGTGCAGGTTGCGCACCGCGGTGACCGTGATACGGCTCAGGGACATTAAAGACGCATCGGCATGACAACGTAGGCAGAGTCGTCGTTATCGGCTTCCTGCAGCAGAGCACTGCTATTTGAGTCGGAGAGAATCAGGCGGACCTGCTCGGTGCCCATCACGCCCAACACATCCAGCAGATAGCTGACGTTGAAACCAATCTCCAGGCCGCTGCCCGAATAGTCGACAACGATTTCTTCCTCGGCCTCTTCCTGCTCCGGGTTGTTGGCCTGAATTTTCAGCAGACCAGAAGCCAGGGTCAGGCGAATACCGCGGTACTTCTCGTTGGACAGAATCGCGGTGCGGCTGAAGGCTTCGCGCAAGCCCTGACGATCCGCCAGCACCAGCTTGTCGCCACCGCGCGGCAGCACACGCTCGTAATCCGGGAATTTGCCGTCCACCAGCTTCGAAGTGAAAGTGAACTCACCGGTGTTGGCACGGATGTGGTGCTGGCCGAGAACGATGGCGACTTCGGCGTCTTGCTCGGTCAGCAGGCGAGCCAGCTCGAGGATACCTTTACGCGGCACGATGACCTGGTGCTTGCCTTCCTGCTGGATGGCAGCCTCCATCGAGCACATGGCCAGACGGTGGCCGTCGGTAGCGACAGCGCGCAGCAGGCCGCTCTGCACTTCCAGGAGCATGCCGTTGAGGTAGTAGCGCACATCCTGCTGAGCCATGGCGAAGCTGGTCCGTTCGACCAGGCGGCGCAGCTTGGCTTGCGGCAAGTTGAAGGTTAGCGAACCTGGACCTTCCTCAACGGTGGGGAAATCGTTGGCTGGCAGCGTCGACAGGGTGAAGCGACTGCGACCGGCCTTGACCAGCAACTTCTGGTCATCGACACGAATGTCGATCATCGCGTCGCTTGGCAGGCTCTTGCAGATGTCCATCAGCTTGCGCGCCGGCACGGTGATTTCACCCGGCTCGGCCGCGTCTTCCAGCGTGACGCGGCCAACCAGTTCGACCTCAAGGTCGGTACCGGTGAGCGACAACTGCTGGCCTTCGACCACCAGCAGGACGTTGGACAGAACCGGCAGCGTCTGGCGTCGTTCCACGACACCGGCGACCAGTTGCAGGGGTTTCAACAGGGCTTCGCGTTGAATAGTGAAATGCATGGTCTAGTCCCTTGCCTCGTGGAGCTGCATTGATTTGATCAGGTAGTCAGGGTACGCAGCAGGTTCTTATAGTCCTCGCGGATGTCCGCGTCGGATCCCCTAAGTTCAGCAATCTTACGACATGCGTGCAACACCGTGGTGTGATCACGGCCGCCGAAGGCCACACCGATTTCCGGCAGGCTGTGATTGGTCAGTTCCTTCGACAATGCCATGGCCACCTGACGTGGCCGGGCGATCGAGCGCGAACGACGCTTGGATAGCAGATCGGTGATCTTGATCTTGTAGTACTCAGCGGTGGTGCGCTGAATATTGTCGATGCTTACCAGCTTGTCCTGCAGGGCCAGCAGATCCTTGAGCGACTCACGAATCAGCTCGATGGTGATGTCGCGGCCCATGAAGTGCGAGTGAGCGATCACCCGCTTCAACGCGCCTTCCAGTTCACGCACGTTGGAGCGAATGCGCTGAGCGATGAAGAACGCAGCATCGTGCGGCAGATCGACCTTGGCCTGGTCGGCCTTCTTCATCAGGATCGCCACGCGGGTTTCCAGTTCTGGCGGCTCGACTGCCACCGTCAGCCCCCAGCCGAAACGCGACTTCAAGCGTTCTTCCAGGCCTTCGATCTCTTTCGGGTAGCGGTCGCTGGTAAGAATCACCTGCTGACCCCCTTCAAGCAGGGCGTTGAAGGTGTGGAAGAACTCCTCCTGGGAGCGCTCCTTCTTGGCGAAGAACTGGATGTCATCGATCAGCAGCGCATCCACCGAGCGATAGAAGCGCTTGAACTCATTGATCGCGTTGAGTTGCAACGCCTTGACCATGTCAGCGACGAAGCGCTCGGAGTGCAGGTAGACCACCTTGGCGTTGGGGTTCTTCGCCAGCAGGTGATTACCCACAGCATGCATCAGGTGAGTCTTGCCCAGGCCGACACCGCCATACAGGAACAGCGGGTTGTAACCATGCTTGGGGTTGTCCGCCACCTGCCAGGCTGCAGCGCGCGCCAACTGGTTTGACTTGCCCTCGACGAAGTTATCGAAAGTAAAGGTGCGATTGAGGTAGCTGGTGTGCTTGAGGCCACCTTCGACCTGTACGGTACGTTCGGTGCGTGGCGCCACGGCAGGAGTCGGCGGTTGTGGCGCGGAGCCCCCCATGGAGTCGAAGCTGGCACGCGACGGCTCTTGCTGTGCAGGCGGCGGAACCGGCTTGCTGACGGCTGCGGCGGCCTGAACCTGAGCAGCACGTGCGGCAGCAGGCAAAGGGGCCGTTGGCGCGACGCGGGCAGTCGCTGCACGTTTGCTGCCTATTAATAAGGAAAGCGCAGGGACCAGACCGCCGGCGCGCTCACCCAGAAGCTCTAGCAAACGGCTCAGATACTTCTCGTTGACCCAATCGAGTACGAAGCGATTCGGCGCATAGACACGCAGCTCGTCGCCTTCGGCTTCGACCTGCAGAGGACGTATCCAGGTGTTGAATTGCTGGGCCGGCAACTCGTCGCGCAAAAGCTCGACGCATTGCTGCCATAGTTCCACTGACACTGACTATCCCCTATCCAGGCGGCGATGCAAAAACAGCCGCCATTGTAACGGCCAACGACCGAGTTATCCACACAGCAGGGATTAGATGGCCAAGTAAAATCAAAGTCTTACTTATATTCATCAGACTTATCAGCAGCCCATGAGACTTGTGGATAAGCGCCCAATAACCTTCTGCAAAACTCTGGGGATGAACGGGCGGATAACTGCATTGTGGGTAACTCTGCTTTCTATCCTCAGGCTGTATGCAGGACACGCACAGATCAACCACGCCTTTTGGACAGACTTATCATCGCCGCATGAGCAGTTGGAATGGGGCAGCCAGCGGGTTTTCCACAGGTTTGGGCAGCACCATTCAACATAAACATAGAAAAAGAGCTTTAAACCCTTTTCCTTCTTTCTATATCTATCTAGCGAATAAGGTTGGTTGGAAATTGACCTACCGCGCGGCTTTCTCTAGAATTGCCGGTCTCTTAAAACCGGGGTCATACCGACCCTAGTCGATCACCCAGGTAACGCACCATGAAACGCACTTTCCAACCCAGCACCATCAAGCGCGCTCGCACCCACGGTTTCCGTGCCCGCATGGCCACCAAGAACGGCCGTGCCGTCCTGTCGCGTCGTCGCGCCAAGGGCCGCAAGCGTCTTGCTGTCTAATTAATACAGACAGGTGGTGAGTCGAGGCTTCGGCCGGGAAAAGCGACTGCTGACTCCCCGGCAATTCAAGGCAGTCTTCGACTCCCCAAGCGGTAAAGCTCCGGGCAAAAGTGTCCTGTTGCTAGCGCGCGATAACCAGCTTGATCATCCCCGCCTAGGTCTGGTGATCGGCAAGAAGAGCGTCAAGCTCGCCGTCGAGCGCAACCGCATCAAGCGTCAAATCCGCGAGTCCTTTCGCCTCAATCAGGTCAACCTGACAGGCTGGGACATCGTGGTGGTCGCCCGCAAAGGGCTAGGTGATCTGGAGAATGGCGAACTTGCCCAGCAGTTCGGCAAACTCTGGAAACGCTTGGCCCGAAGCCGGCCCAGTCGCGACGCAGACTTATCCCCCGGGACAAGCGACAATCCCCATGCGTAAAGCGGCTCTAGCCTGTATCCAGGTTTATCGCTACGCCATCAGCCCGCTGATGGCCAGTCATTGTCGTTTCTACCCCAGCTGCTCCTGCTATGCCTACGAAGCCATCGAACAACATGGCTTCCTGCGTGGTGGCTGGCTGACGGCGCGCCGTCTCGGTCGCTGTCACCCATGGAATGCCGGCGGTTTCGATCCGGTTCCACCCGTTAAAACATCCCGTTCTCCTTCGATGGCCGAATAATCATGGATATCCAACGTTCGATCCTGATCGTCGCCCTGGCAGTCGTGTCCTACCTCATGGTCCTGCAATGGAACGAGGACTATGGCCAGGCTGCTATGCCAGCCGAGGTTAGTACCTCGACCGCGGCGACGCCTGCCCTGCCCGACACACCTGCTGTAACCGCCAACACTGGCGGCGACGACATTCCAACTGCCGTGGCCGAGCCTACTGCAGCTGCTGTCGCGCCTACTGCCGCTACCAGCGATGAGCTGATTCGCGTCAAGACCGATGTGCTGGACCTGGCCATCGACCCGCGTGGTGGTGATGTCGTGCAACTGCGTTTGCCGCAGTACCCGCGCCGTCAGGACCGCCCGGACGTTCCGTTCCAGCTGTTCGACAACGGCAACGAGCGCACCTATCTCGCGCAGAGCGGCCTGATCGGCCAGAACGCTCCGGACAAATCCAGCGGTCGTTCCCTGTGGAGCAGCGAGAAGCAGAGCTACGAACTGGCCGAAGGCCAGGACAGCCTGGTGGTCGATCTCACGTTCAGCGAGAACGGCGTCAACTACATCAAGCGCTACAGCTTCAAGCGCGGCCTCAACCCGCAATGCTCCGCGCGTGAGCAGGAACTGAAGAAGCCTGGCTGCATCGATCCGTCCGCCTATCAGGTCGACGTGCTTTACCTGATCGACAACCAGAGCGAGCAAGTCTGGAACGGCAACCTGTTTGCCCAGCTCAAGCGCGATAACAGCGGCGACCCGTCCTCGACCACCGCTACCGGCACCGCGACCTACCTTGGCGCCGCTCTGTGGACCACCGACGAGCCGTACAAAAAGGTGTCGATGAAGGACATCGACAAGCAGTCCTTCAAGGAAACCGTGCAGGGCGGCTGGGTTGCCTGGCTGCAGCACTACTTCGTCACCGCCTGGGTGCCGAGCAAGGACAGCACCAACCTGATTCAAACCCGCAAGGACAGCCAGGGTAACTACATCGTCGGCTTCACCGGCCCGTCCGTGCAGGTTGCTGCCGGCGCGCAGGGCGAGACTGGTGCGATCCTCTACGCTGGTCCCAAGCTGCAGGAGCACCTCGGCACCCTGTCGCCAGGCCTGGAGCTCACCGTGGACTACGGCTTCCTGTGGTTCCTCGCCCAGCCGATCTTCTGGCTGCTGGAAGTGATCCACGGCGTACTCGGTAACTGGGGCTGGTCGATCATCGTCCTGACCATCATCATCAAGCTGATCTTCTTCCCGCTGTCTGCTGCCAGCTACCGCTCGATGGCGCGCATGCGTGCCGTATCGCCGAAACTGCAGGCGTTGAAAGAGCAGCACGGTGATGATCGCCAGAAGATGTCCCAGGCGATGATGGAGCTGTACAAGAAAGAGAAGATCAACCCGTTGGGCGGCTGCCTGCCGATCCTGGTGCAGATGCCGGTATTCCTCGCCCTGTACTGGGTACTGCTGGAATCGGTCGAAATGCGTCAGGCCCCGTGGATGTTCTGGATCACCGACCTGTCGATCAAGGATCCGTTCTTCATCCTGCCGATCATCATGGGCGCGACCATGTTCATCCAGCAGCAGCTCAACCCGACGCCGCCGGACCCCATGCAAGCCCGCGTGCTGAAGCTGATGCCGATCATCTTCACCTTCTTCTTCCTGTGGTTCCCTGCCGGTCTGGTGCTGTACTGGGTAGTCAACAACTGCCTGTCCATCGCCCAGCAGTGGTACATTACTCGCCGGATCGAAGCAGCAACGAAAGCGGCCAACGCCTGATTCGCCAAGGCTTCCAAGCATCAAGCAAACGCCCCATGATTGGGGCGTTTTGCTATCCGAGCATTTAACGTAGGAGCGAGCTCTGCTCGCGAATCGCTGTTATCCACAGTTCTTCTTCCGCGCGCCTACTAGCCCCATAAACATCGAGTAAACCGCCATGAACCACGCCCGAGACACCATCGCCGCCGTCGCTACCGCCCAGGGTCGTGGTGGCGTGGGCATCGTGCGGGTATCCGGTCCACTGGCCGGCGATTTGGCTCAGGCCATCTGCCGTCGCGAGCTGAAGCCGCGCTTCGCTCATCACGGTCCGTTCTATGGCGAGAGCGAGCTGACGCTGGATGAGGGGCTGGCCATCTATTTTCCCGGCCCCAACTCCTTCACTGGTGAAGACGTACTGGAGCTTCAGGGCCACGGCGGCCCGGTGGTGCTCGATCTGCTGCTGCGCCGCTGCATGGCGTTGGGGGCACGCCTGGCGCGTCCTGGTGAGTTCAGCGAACGCGCCTTCCTCAATGACAAGCTCGACCTGGCCCAGGCCGAAGCCATTGCCGACCTGATCGAGGCCAGCTCCGAGCAGGCCGCTCGCAATGCGCTGCGTTCGCTGCAGGGCGAGTTCTCCAAACGCGTGCATGCGTTGACCGAATCGCTGATCCAACTGCGCATCTACGTCGAAGCCGCCATCGACTTCCCCGAGGAGGAAATCGACTTCCTCGCCGATGGCCATGTACTGAACCAACTGGACGGCGTGCGTACAGACTTATCCACAGTACTGCACGAGGCTGGCCAGGGCGCATTGCTGCGCGACGGTATGACTGTAGTCATCGCCGGCCGACCCAATGCCGGCAAGTCCAGCCTGCTCAATGCCCTGGCCGGGCGTGAAGCCGCTATCGTCACCGATATCGCCGGCACCACCCGCGACGTGTTGCGCGAACATATCCACATCGACGGCATGCCTCTGCATGTGGTCGACACCGCCGGCCTGCGTGATACCGACGATCAGGTGGAGCGCATCGGTGTAGAGCGTGCACTCAAGGCCATCGGTGAGGCTGACCGTGTGTTGCTGGTAGTGGACTCCACTGCGCCGGAAGCCGCCGATCCCTTTGCTCTCTGGCCAGAGTTTCTGGAGCAGCGTCCGGATCCAGCACGGGTCACCCTGATCCGCAACAAGGCCGACCTCTCCGGCGAAGCAGTCGCGCTGGAAACCAGCGCCGATGGCCACGTCACCCTCAGCCTGTCGGCCAAATCCGCAGAAGGCCTGGAACTGCTGCGCGAACACCTGAAAGCCTGCATGGGTTATCAACAGACTGCAGAAAGCGGCTTCAGCGCCCGCCGCCGCCACCTGGAAGCGTTGCACCAGGCCGAGCAGTACCTCGAACACGGCCGCAACCAGCTCACCCTGATGGGCGCTGGCGAGCTGCTGGCCGAGGATCTGCGCATGGCGCAACAGGCATTGGGCGAGATCACCGGCGCCTTCAGCAGCGACGACCTGCTGGGGCGGATCTTCTCCAGCTTCTGCATCGGCAAGTGAAACCTTCCTCCATGCTCTTGCCTATAGGGCTCTTGTAGGAACGGATTTATCCGCGAAAGCGCATGCGTGCCCGCCATCAATCTTTCCCCTCCTTGTCATTCCCGGGCTTTCACCCGGGTTAAGAACCCTTGCGCGTCGTCTTGATTCGCGGCGGGGCATCCACTCCTTCACACATCTGACTGGATTTACGCGCCGGGCAGATTTCCCCACAAATGAGCTTGCTGGATCACCAATGAATGGGCTGCTGCGCATTTACTGAGTTATTCAGGCCAAAATAAACCCTGTGGAAAACCGCACCTGAACCCTGCCCATAACCCTATGACAAAGCTGGGCGTAACCACCCCTGTGGGTAACTGGCACTTCCATCCACAGTGGTTCAGCAGCTTTCTAAGTGGATCCGAGCAGGAACGACACAGGCTTATCATTCTCTGTACATCACGTATATCCTGACCTGTAGACTGTTATCCACAGAAAAGCCCTGCTCTATATATAAACATAAAGAACAAGCTTTATAAAAATTCTCTCTTTCTATTCTTTATAAGCCTGAGCGCGTTTTTTCAGGACAAGGGTGATCGGGTAATGGAAATCGTGCGAGCGACCACGGCCAAACAGTTGGCTATTTTTTGTGCAGAAGGCTTCATTCAGCAGGCTTAAGTCCCTATACTTGCCGCCTTTCTTTCTGACCCCTTTCTCAACAGGCACGAGGTGCGTGGTGGATTTCCCTTCCCGTTTTGACGTGATCGTGATCGGCGGCGGTCATGCCGGTACCGAAGCAGCTCTGGCTGCAGCACGCATGGGCGTGAAGACCCTGCTGCTCACCCACAATGTCGAGACCCTCGGCCAGATGAGCTGCAACCCGGCTATCGGCGGGATCGGCAAGAGCCATCTGGTCAAGGAAATCGATGCCCTCGGCGGCGCCATGGCCACCGCTACCGACAAGGGTGGTATCCAGTTCCGTATTCTCAACAGCCGCAAAGGCCCAGCCGTTCGTGCCACGCGCGCGCAGGCTGACCGTGTTCTGTACAAGGCCGCGGTACGCGAGATTCTGGAAAACCAGGCCAATCTGTGGATTTTTCAACAGGCAGCCGATGATCTGATTGTGGAAAACGCCGAGGTCAAAGGCGTTGTTACCCAGATGGGGCTCAGGTTCCATGCGGACTCCGTGGTGTTGACCACAGGCACATTCCTCGGTGGACTTATCCACATTGGTCTGCAGAACTACTCTGGCGGCCGTGCCGGCGATCCGCCCTCCATCGCCCTGGCCCATCGCCTGCGTGAGTTGCCACTGCGCGTCGGTCGCCTGAAGACCGGCACGCCGCCACGCATCGACGGTCGTTCCGTGGATTTCTCGGTGATGACCGAGCAGCCGGGTGATACACCCACGCCGCTGATGTCCTTCCTCGGCAAGCGTGAGCATCAGCCCAAGCAGATCAGTTGTTGGATCACCCATACCAACGCGCGTACTCACGAGATCATCGCCGCCAACCTCGACCGCTCGCCGATGTACTCCGGTGTGATCGAAGGCGTTGGCCCGCGCTACTGCCCGTCGATCGAGGACAAGATCCATCGCTTCGCCGACAAGGACAGCCACCAGGTGTTCATCGAGCCGGAAGGCCTGACCACCCATGAGCTGTATCCCAATGGCATCTCCACCTCGCTGCCGTTCGACGTGCAGCTGGAGATCGTGCGCAGCATCCGTGGCATGGAAAACGCGCATATCGTGCGGCCGGGCTACGCCATCGAGTACGACTACTTCGATCCGCGCGATCTGAAGTACAGCCTGGAAACCAAGGTCATCGGCGGGTTGTTCTTCGCCGGCCAGATCAACGGCACCACCGGCTACGAAGAAGCCGGCGCCCAGGGCCTGCTGGCGGGCTGCAACGCTGCCCTGCGCGCGCAGGGCAAGGAGGCCTGGTGCCCGCGTCGTGACGAAGCCTACATCGGCGTGCTGGTCGACGACCTGATCACTCTGGGCACCCAGGAGCCGTACCGCATGTTCACCTCGCGTGCCGAGTACCGGCTGATCCTGCGTGAGGACAACGCCGACCTGCGCCTGACCGAGAAAGGCCGCGAGCTGGGCCTGATCGACGACGAGCGCTGGGCCGCTTTCGAGGCCAAGCGTGAAGGTATCGCGCAGGAAGAGCAGCGCCTCAAAAGCACCTGGGTGCGCCCAGGCACGCCGCAGGGCGATGCCATCGCCGCACGTTTCGGCACGCCGCTTGCCCACGAATACAACCTGCTCAACCTGCTGGCCCGCCCCGAGATCGACTACGCCACCCTGGTCGAGCTGACCGACGCGCCGTTTGTGGATAACCAGGTGGCCGAGCAGGTCGAGATCAAGACCAAGTACGCCGGCTATATCGACCGCCAGCAGGACGAAATCGCCAAGCTACGGGCCAGTGAGGACACCAAGCTGCCGGATGATCTGGACTATGCCTCGATCTCCGGGCTGTCCAAGGAGATCCAGTTCAAGCTCGGCAACACTCGCCCGGCGACACTCGGTCAAGCCTCACGTATCCCTGGGGTCACTCCGGCGGCTATTTCCCTGCTGCTGATTCATCTGAAAAAACGCAGCGCGGGACAGAAGCTGGAGCAGAGCGCCTGATGTCGGTCACTCAGCGTCACGCCGAAGAACTGCTGCAGGGTGCCCGCGAACTGGGTATCGAACTCAGCGCGCAGCAGCAGGAACAACTGCTTGCCTATCTGGGCCTGCTGATCAAGTGGAACAAGGCCTACAACCTCACCGCCGTGCGCGATCCCGACGAGATGGTGTCGCGCCACTTGCTCGACAGCCTGTCGGTAGTGCCATTCGTGGCCGAGCTTGGGGATAACTGGCTGGACGTCGGCAGTGGCGGCGGCATGCCCGGCGTGCCGCTGGCGATCATGTTCCCCGAGCGGCGTTTCACCCTGCTCGACTCCAACGGCAAGAAAACCCGTTTTCTGGTGCAGGTGAAGCTGGAGCTGAAACTCGCCAACCTCGAGGTTGTCCACAACCGGGTCGAAGCGTATCGCCCCGAGCAGCCTTTCGATGGCATCAGCTCGCGGGCGTTCAGCAGCCTGCAGGACTTCAGCAACTGGACGCGCCACCTCGGCAGCGTCGACACCCAGTGGCTGGCGATGAAAGGCGTGCACCCGGATGACGAATTGCAGGCCCTGCCGACGGACTTCCGTCTCAGCGCCACGCATGTGTTGCGGGTTCCCGGTTGCCAAGGCCAGCGCCATCTGTTGATACTGCGTCGCTCGGTCTAAGGGGAAAGAAGATGGCCAAGGTATTCGCGATCGCCAATCAGAAAGGCGGCGTGGGCAAAACCACGACGTGCATCAACCTGGCCGCTTCTCTGGTGGCGACCAAGCGCCGCGTGCTGCTGATCGCCCTCGACCCGCAGGGCAACGCGACCATGGGCAGCGGTGTCGACAAGCATGGTCTCGAGCACTCGATCTACGACGTGCTGATCGGCGAGTGCGACCTGAGCCAGGCCATGCAATTCTCCGAGCATGGCGGCTACCAGTTGCTGCCGGCCAACCGTGACCTGACTGCCGCGGAAGTCGCCCTGCTGGAAATGAAGATGAAGGAAAGCCGCCTGCGTTATGCCCTGGCGCCGATCCGCGAGAACTACGACTACATCCTCATCGACTGCCCGCCATCGCTGAACATGCTGACCATCAACGCCCTGGTCGCCGCCGATGGCGTGATCATCCCCATGCAGTGCGAGTACTACGCGCTCGAAGGGCTTTCCGATCTGGTCAACAGCATCCAGCGCATCGCCCAACTGCTCAATCCCAAGCTGCAGATCGAAGGTCTGCTGCGCACCATGTACGACCCGCGCATCAGCCTGACCAATGACGTCACGGCTCAGCTCAAGGAACACTTCGGCGACAAGCTGTATGACGCCGTGATTCCGCGCAATGTGCGCCTGGCCGAAGCACCGAGCTTCGGCATGCCGGCGCTGGTCTACGACAAACAATCCCGTGGGGCCATCGCCTACCTGGCTTTGGCCGGCGAGCTGGTGCGCCGTCAGCGCGCCGCCGCGAAAACCGCTACCGCTTAAGGAACATCCGCATGGCTGCGAAGAAACGAGGTCTGGGCCGAGGCCTGGACGCCCTGCTTGGCGGTAATACCGTCAACACATTGCAGGAAGAGGCCGCCCAGGTCGACACGCGTGAACTGCAATACGTGCCGCTGGAGTTGATCCAGCGTGGCAAGTACCAGCCGCGTCGTGACATGGACCAGACCGCTCTGGAAGAACTCGCCGCCTCCATTCGCGCCCAGGGCGTGATGCAGCCCATCGTCCTGCGCCCCATCGGTGGTGGTCGTTTCGAGATCGTCGCCGGTGAACGCCGTTGGCGTGCCAGCCAACTGGCCGGTCAGGACAAGATTCCGGCCATGGTCCGTGAGCTGCCGGATGAAGCCGCCATCGCCATGGCGTTGATCGAGAATATCCAGCGCGAAGACCTCAATCCGATCGAGGAAGCCGTGGCCCTGCAGCGCCTGCAGCAGGAATTCGAGCTGACTCAGCAACAGGTCGCCGATGCCGTGGGCAAATCCCGCGTCACCATCACCAACCTGCTGCGCCTGATCGCCTTGCCGGAGGAGATCAAGACCCTGCTCGCCCATGGCGATCTGGAGATGGGTCATGCCCGTGCACTGCTCGGTTTGCCCCTCGAACAACAGGTCGAAGCCGCGCGACATGTTGTCGCACGTGGCCTGACCGTTCGTCAGACCGAGGCCCTGGTGCGCCAGTGGCTGAGCGCCAAACCTGCCCCGGCCAAAGCTAAGGCCGACCCGGACATCAGTCGCCTGGAGCAGAAGCTCGCAGAGCGTCTGGGCTCGCCCGTGCAGATCAAGCACGGCAGCAAGGGCAAGGGGCAGTTGGTGATTCGCTACAGCTCCCTCGACGAATTGCAGGGTGTACTGGCGCACATTCGTTGAAACAATTCAGTCTGTAGTCCTACTTCACTCCTACTACAGCACGGTTGATCGGGCGCAGGCTGAACCCTATACTCCCCGCGCAATTTTGTCGGCTACGGGCCGAGTTTCGGCACCTTGCAGGGAGAGGTCGATGGGCATCCCCAGTAAGGTCCCGTTTCATCGTCAGCCAGGTTTTCCGATCCTGATTCTTCAGGCCATCGTGACGGCTGTGATTGCAGTGATTTTTGCCGTCAGTGGCGGATGGGTCGCGGCCTATTCGGCATTGCTGGGAGGGCTGATCGCCCTGCTGGCCAACGCGTATTTCGCATTCAAGGCCTTTCGTTACTTTGGCGCGCGTTCGGCTCGAGCCATCGTCCAGTCGATCTGGGCCGGGGCCATGGGTAAATGGATTATCACGGCAGTGCTGTTTGCACTGGCGTTCGTAGGGGTTGAACCACTTGCACCGATGCAGCTGTTCATCGGTTATCTGCTTGGCCTTCTGGCTGCAGCCTGTGCCCCCCTACTCATGAAAGTTTTCTGAAGCATTGGACCGTTTGAGGCGTTTATGGCTGATACCCCAGCAGAATATATCCAGCATCACCTGCAGAACCTGGTCTACGGCGCTCACCCGGATAAGGGCTGGATCATTGCCCAGACCCCGGAAGAGGTTAAAGCAATGGGCTTCTGGGCTGTCCATGTGGACACTCTGGGCTGGTCCCTGTTCATGGGCCTGATCTTCATCACCCTGTTCCGCATTGCCGCCAAGCGCGCTGTTACCGGCGTACCGACCGGTCTGCAGAACATGGCCGAGATGTGCATCGAGTTCGTCCAGGGCATCGTCAAGGACACCTTCCACGGCAAGAACCCGCTGGTTGCGCCGCTGGCCCTGACCATCTTCGTCTGGGTGTTTTTGATGAACAGCCTGAAGTGGATCCCGGTCGACTACATTCCGGGCCTGGCACATGCCATGGGCCTGCCGTACTTCAAGATCGTCCCCACCGCCGACCCTAACGGTACCTTCGGTATCTCCCTGGGCGTGTTCCTGCTGATCATCTTCTACAGCATCAAGGTCAAGGGCATCGGTGGCTTTACCAAGGAACTGTCGTTCACCCCGTTCAATCACTGGGCGCTGATTCCTTTCAACCTGTTCCTGGAAATCATCGGCCTGCTGACCAAGCCGCTGAGCCTGGCCCTGCGTCTGTTCGGCAACATGTATGCCGGTGAAGTGGTGTTTATCCTGATCGCGCTGCTGCCCTTCTACGTTCAGTGGGGTCTCAACGTGCCATGGGCTATCTTCCACATCCTGGTCATTCCGCTGCAGGCGTTCATTTTCATGGTGCTGACCGTGGTTTATCTGAGTGCTGCGCACGAAGATCACCACTGATCAACATCGAAAAACCCGAAAACCCCTAACTCGTAACCTTAACCTCTAAAAACTCTGGAGCTAACTATGGAACTCGTCTACATCGCCGCTGCCATCATGATCGGTCTGGGTGCCCTGGGTACCGGTATCGGCTTCGCCCTGCTGGGCGGCAAGCTGCTGGAATCCACCGCTCGCCAGCCTGAGCTGGGCCCGCAGCTGCAAACCAAGACCTTCCTGATGGCCGGTCTGCTCGACGCCGTTCCGATGATCGGTGTTGGTATCGCGATGTACCTGATCTTCGTTGTCGCGGGTTAAGAGTTCCTGAGTTCGAGGCAGCATGATGAGTGCTGCCTCTTCAGGCTTTTCTTCCCTGAACACGAGATAGCACGAGGTAAATCGCTGTGAACATTAACCTGACCCTGTTCGGTCAAACGATTGCCTTCGCTATTTTCGTCTGGTTCTGCATGAAGTTCGTATGGCCGCCGCTGACGCTGGCCATGCAGGAACGCCAGAAGAAAATCGCAGAAGGTCTGGATGCTGCCGGGCGCGCTGAGCGCGATCTGCAGTTGGCCCAGGAACGCGCTGCCCAGATGCTTCGTGAAACCAAAGAGCAAGCTGCCGAGATTCTCGATCGGGCGAACAAGACCGCCAACGCA
The DNA here is from genome assembly GCF_003935465.1 of Pseudomonas sp. o96-267. Lineage (NCBI taxonomy): Bacteria > Pseudomonadati > Pseudomonadota > Gammaproteobacteria > Pseudomonadales > Pseudomonadaceae > Pseudomonas > Pseudomonas sp. o96-267. The sequence goes on along the minus strand of NZ_RHQP01000004.1, from coordinate 187,400 downwards.
ATCGTCGAAGAAGCCAAGGCCCAGGCCCGCTCCGAAGGTGAAAAGCTGATCGCTGGCGCCAAAGCCGAAATCGATCTGGAAGTGAACCGTGCCAAGGATCAACTGCGTTCGCAGGTAGCAGCTCTGGCTGTCACCGGCGCCGAGCAGATCCTGCAGTCCTCCGTGGACGGCGCTGCGCACAACGATCTGGTCGCAAAACTGGCCTCTCAACTCTAAGCGAGGCTCGCGATGATCAATACCAACACGCTCGCTCGGCCCTACGCGAAAGCTGCGTTTGAGTTTGCCAGTGCTGCACAGCAGGCCGATGCCTGGCTGAACATGCTGTCGCTGTCCGCGGCCGCGGTTCAAGCGCCGGCCATGGCTCAGCAGTTGGTCAACCCGGCGTTGACCGATGAGCAGAAAGTCAATGTGCTGGCGCAGCTCTGTGCCGGTCACATCGATGCTTCGTTCAGCAACTTCCTGCGCTCGCTGGGCAGCAACGACCGACTGTCGCTGTTGCCGGTAGTACGCGAACAATTCGCTGTGCTGAAGGCTGAAGCCGAACGCGCCCTCGATGTCGAGGTCGAGTCGGCTTTCGAGCTCAGTGCTGAGCAATTGCAAACTCTGGCTGCCGCCCTTTCCAAGCGGCTCGATCGCACCGTCCAGCCCACGCCCGTGGTCAATCCCGCCCTGATCGGCGGTGTTGTCATTCGTGCAGGTGACCTGGTCATCGACGGTTCGGTCCGCGGCAAGCTGAACAAGCTGGCCGAAGCGTTGAAATCCTGATTTGAGGGAACTGGCATGCAGCAATTGAATCCTTCCGAAATTAGCGAAATCATCAAGCAGCGCATTGAGTCGCTTGATGTATCCGCTCAAGCCCGTAATGAAGGCACCATCGTCAGCGTTTCCGACGGTATCGTGCGCATCTACGGCCTCGCCGACGTCATGTACGGTGAGATGATCGAATTCCCTGGTGGCGTGTATGGCATGGCCCTGAACCTGGAGCAAGACTCCGTAGGTGCCGTAGTACTGGGTGGTTACCTGACCCTCGCCGAAGGCATGAGCGCCAAGTGCACCGGTCGCATCCTGGAAGTTCCGGTTGGTCCGGAGCTGCTGGGTCGCGTCGTTGACGCACTGGGCAACCCGATCGATGGCAAAGGCCCGATCAACGCCGCCGCTACTGACGCCGTTGAAAAGGTTGCGCCGGGCGTGATCTGGCGCAAGTCGGTCGACCAGCCGGTGCAGACCGGTTACAAGTCGGTCGATGCCATGATCCCGGTAGGCCGTGGTCAGCGTGAGCTGATCATCGGTGACCGTCAGATCGGTAAGACTGCTCTGGCCGTCGACGCCATCATCAACCAGAAAGACAGCGGCATCCGTTGCGTCTACGTCGCCATTGGTCAGAAGCAATCGACCATTGCCAACGTGGTACGCAAGCTGGAAGAAGCTGGCGCCCTGGCCAATACCATCGTGGTTGCAGCTTCGGCTTCCGAATCCGCTGCCCTGCAGTTCCTCGCGCCGTACTCCGGTTGCACCATGGGTGAATACTTCCGCGACCGCGGTGAAGATGCCTTGATTGTGTACGACGACCTGTCCAAGCAGGCCGTTGCCTACCGTCAGATCTCCCTGCTGCTGCGCCGTCCGCCAGGCCGTGAAGCCTACCCGGGCGACGTGTTCTATCTCCACAGCCGTCTGCTGGAGCGCGCTTCCCGCGTTTCCGAAGAGTACGTCGAGAAGTTCACCAATGGCGCCGTGAAGGGCAAGACCGGTTCCCTGACCGCTCTGCCGATCATCGAAACCCAGGCCGGTGACGTTTCCGCGTTCGTTCCGACCAACGTGATCTCGATCACCGACGGTCAGATCTTCCTGGAATCGGCCATGTTCAACTCGGGTATCCGTCCGGCCGTCAACGCCGGTATCTCGGTATCCCGCGTGGGTGGTGCTGCACAGACCAAGATCATCAAGAAGCTTTCCGGTGGTATCCGTACCGCTCTGGCTCAGTACCGTGAACTGGCAGCATTCGCCCAGTTCGCTTCTGACCTGGACGAAGCCACCCGCAAGCAGCTCGAGCATGGTCAGCGCGTAACCGAGCTGATGAAGCAGAAGCAGTATGCGCCGATGTCCATTGCCGAAATGTCGGTGTCCCTGTACGCAGCCGAGCGTGGCTTCCTGCAGGACGTCGAAGTCGCCAAGATCATCAGCTTCGAGCAGGCCCTGATCGCCTTCTTCAAGCGTGATCACGCCGACCTGATGGCGAAGATCAACGAGAAGGGTGACTTCAACGACGAAATCGACGCTGGCCTGAAAGCCGGTATCGAGAAGTTCAAGGCCACCCAAACCTGGTAACCGCAGCGGGGGCTTCGGCCCCCGCCTGCTTGAACCAAAAGGTGTGAAATGGCAGGCGCAAAAGAGATTCGCAGCAAGATTGCGAGCATCAAAAGCACGCAAAAGATCACCAGCGCCATGGAAAAAGTGGCGGTCAGCAAAATGCGCAAGGCTCAACAGCGCATGGCTGCCGGTCGCCCCTACGCCGAGCGTATTCGTCAGGTGATTGGTCACCTGGCCAAGGCGAACCCGGAATACCGCCACTCGTTCATGGTGGAGCGTGATGTAAAGCGCGTCGGTTATATCGTGGTGACCTCGGACCGTGGTCTGTGTGGTGGCTTGAACATCAACCTGTTCAAGGCGCTGCTCAGAAGCCTGAAGGAATGGCGCGACCAGAAGGTCGAGGCTGATTTCTGCGTGGTGGGCAGCAAGGGCGCGAGCTTCTTCCGCAGCAACGGGGGCAACGTGGTTGCCGCCATCAGCAAGCTGGGTGAAGAGCCGTCCATCAACGACCTGATCGGTAGCGTCAAGGTCGTGCTGGATGCCTACGCCGAGGGCCGTATCGACCGTCTGTATCTGGTGTCGAACAAGTTCGTCAACACCATGACGCAGAAGCCGGAAGTGCAGCAGTTGTTGCCGTTGGCCGCGAGCGATGCGCAAGGCGTACAGAAAGGTCTGTGGGACTACGTGTACGAGCCGGACGCCCAGCAATTGCTGGATGCGCTGCTGGTACGCTACGTCGAGTCGCAGGTCTATCAGTCCGTGGTCGAGAACAGCGCGTGCGAACAGGCTGCGCGGATGATCGCGATGAAGAACGCAACCGACAACGCCGGTGAGCTCATCAAAGACCTGCAGCTGGTTTACAACAAGGCACGTCAGGCAGCGATCACCCAGGAAATTTCGGAAATCGTCGGCGGCGCTGCCGCGGTTTAAGAACGGTTCAAATATTCAGAGGAACCAAAGATGAGTAGCGGACGTATCGTTCAAATCATCGGCGCCGTCATCGACGTGGAATTCCCGCGTGACAAGGTGCCGAGTGTTTATGAAGCGCTGAAAGTAGTTGGCGCCGAAACCACCCTGGAAGTTCAGCAGCAGCTGGGCGACGGTGTGGTACGTACCATTGCGATGGGTTCGACCGAAGGCCTCAAGCGTGGCCTGGACGTCAACAGCTCTGGCAAGGCCATCTCCGTACCGGTCGGTAAAGCGACCCTGGGCCGGATCATGGACGTGCTGGGCAACCCGATCGACGAAGCCGGCCCCATCGGTGAAGAAGAGCAGTGGGAAATCCACCGCCCTGCGCCGAGCTATGCCGAACAGGCTGGCTCCAACGAGCTGCTGGAAACTGGCATCAAGGTTATCGACCTGGTCTGCCCGTTCGCCAAGGGTGGTAAAGTCGGTCTGTTCGGTGGTGCCGGTGTCGGCAAGACCGTGAACATGATGGAACTGATCCGTAACATCGCCATCGAGCACAGCGGTTATTCCGTGTTCGCCGGTGTGGGTGAGCGTACTCGTGAGGGTAACGACTTCTACCACGAGATGAAGGACTCCAACGTTCTCGACAAGGTAGCCCTGGTCTACGGTCAGATGAACGAGCCACCAGGCAACCGTCTGCGCGTAGCACTGACCGGCCTTACCATGGCCGAGAAGTTCCGTGACGAAGGTCGTGACGTTCTGTTGTTCGTCGACAACATCTACCGTTACACCCTCGCCGGTACCGAAGTATCCGCACTGCTCGGCCGTATGCCGTCGGCAGTAGGTTACCAGCCGACCCTGGCCGAGGAGATGGGCGTTCTGCAGGAGCGTATTACCTCCACCAAGAAAGGCTCGATCACCTCGATCCAGGCTGTATACGTACCTGCGGACGACCTGACCGACCCGAGCCCGGCGACCACCTTCGCCCACTTGGACGCCACCGTCGTACTGAGCCGTGACATCGCTTCCCTGGGTATCTACCCGGCCGTTGACCCGCTGGACTCCACCAGCCGTCAGCTGGACCCGAACGTGATCGGTCAGGAGCACTACGAGACCGCTCGTGGCGTTCAGTATGTTCTGCAGCGCTACAAGGAGCTGAAGGACATCATCGCGATCCTGGGTATGGACGAACTGTCCGAAGACGACAAGCAGCTGGTATCGCGTGCTCGTAAGATCCAGCGCTTCCTGTCCCAGCCGTTCTTCGTGGCTGAAGTCTTCACCGGTGCCCCGGGCAAGTACGTGTCCCTGAAGGACACCATTGCCGGCTTCAGCGGCATTCTCAAAGGCGACTACGACCACCTGCCGGAACAAGCGTTCTACATGGTAGGCGGCATCGACGAAGCCATCGAGAAAGCCAAGAAACTGTAAGTAACGGGTGCGCCCTCTAGAGGGCGTCCAGGCCGGAGCGGGCAGCAGCCCGATCCGGCCTCTCAACCGAGGCATTGTTATGGCTATGTCAGTCCACTGCGATATCGTCAGTGCGGAAGAAGAGCTGTTCTCGGGGCTGGTGGAAATGGTCATCGCCCACGGTCACCTCGGTGACCTGGGTATCCTGCCGGGCCACACCCCGCTGCTGACCGATCTCAAGCCGGGTCCGGTGCGAGTGATCAAGCAGGGTGGCACCGAGGAGGTGTTCTACATCTCCGGTGGCTTCCTGGAAGTCCAGCCGAGCATGGTGAAGGTTCTTGCCGACACCGCCGTTCGTGCCGGCGACCTGGATGAGGCCGCTGCCATCGAGGCGCGCAAGGCTGCCGAGAAGGCGCTGAGCGAGAAGGGTACCGAGTTCGACTACGGCAGTGCTTCGGCACGCCTGGCCGAGGCTGCTGCCCAGCTGCGCACCATCGAAGAGATGCGCAAGAAGTTCGGCGGCCGCAGCCGCTGATCGCGTATCGCGGTATCACGCAAAGGGGCGACTTAGGTCGCCCCTTTGCGTTTCTGGCAAAATAGCGCTTTCTTCGCGCGGCTCTCTGGCCGCGGCCAACTCTTGCCCAGCAAGGAGCTTTCTATGAGTCTGGATATCGTCATTCTTGCCGCTGGCCAGGGCACGCGCATGCGTTCGGCGCTGCCCAAGGTGCTGCACCCGGTTGCCGACAAGCCCATGCTCGGGCATGTCATCGACACCGCGCGCAGCCTGCAGCCGCAGAGCATCCAGGTGGTGATCGGGCATGGCGCCGACAAGGTGCGCGAACGGCTGGCCGCCGATGACCTGAATTTCGTCATCCAGGCCGAGCAGCTCGGCACCGGCCATGCCGTGGCCCAGGCCCTGCCGCAGCTAAGCGCCGAGCGCGTGCTGATCCTCTATGGCGATGTGCCGCTGATCGAAACGGCCACCCTGCAGCGCCTGCTGGCCCTGGTCAGCGATGATCAGTTGGGCCTGCTTACCGTCGAGCTTGCTGACCCGACGGGCTATGGCCGTATCGTTCGTGACGCCGATGGCGTGGTGCAGGCCATCGTCGAGCACAAGGACGCCAGCGAAGCGCAGCGGCAGATCCGCGAGGGCAACACCGGCATCCTCGCCGTACCGGGCAAGCGCCTGGCCGACTGGCTGGGCCGCCTGTCCAACAGCAATGCCCAGGGTGAGTACTACCTGACCGACGTGATCGCCATGGCCGTGGCCGATGGCCTAGTGGTGGCCACCGAGCGCGCCGCCGACGAGATGGAAGTGCTGGGTGCCAACGACCGCATCCAGCTGGCTCAGCTCGAGTGCCATTACCAGCAGCGCCTGGCCCGCCGCTTGATGGCCCAAGGCGTCACCCTGCGCGATCCGCATCGCTTCGATGTACGCGGCGAGGTGAGCGTTGGCCGCGACGTGACCATCGACATCAACGTCATCCTCGAAGGCAAGGTGGTGATCGAGGATGATGTACAGATCGGTCCGAACTGCGTGATCAAGGACTCGGTTCTGCGCAGGGGTGCCATCGTCAAGGCCAACAGCCACCTGGAAGGTGCCGAGATGGGCGAGGGCGCCGATTGCGGCCCGTTCGCTCGCCTGCGTCCAGGGACCAAACTGGGTGCCAAGGCCCATGTGGGTAACTTCGTCGAGCTGAAGAATGCCGTGCTGGGCGAGGGCGCCAAGGCCGGCCACCTGAGCTACCTGGGCGATGCCCAGATAGGTGCGCGGACGAATATCGGTGCCGGCACCATCACCTGCAATTACGACGGTGCCAACAAATTCCGCACGGTAATGGGCGAGGACGTCTTCATCGGCTCCAACAGCGCCCTGGTCGCACCGGTAACGCTGGGTGACCGTGCGACCACGGGCGCCGGTTCGGTAGTGACCAGCGATGTGCCGGCAGATACGCTGGCAGTGGGTCGGGCCAAGCAGCGCAATATCGAAGGCTGGAAGCGCCCCACCAAGAAGTGAACCCGATCCAGCCTGGGTGACCAGGCCTGTGGATAACCTGCCGGAGGCAGTCCTGTATGTTCGGTGTGACGGATTACGCCGCCTTCGTGGTGGCCTTCATCATCCTGCTGGCTATTCCTGGCCCAGGTAACCTGGCGCTGATCCTGTCCACCGGCAAAGGCGGGATTCGTGGTGGATTGGCCTCTACCCTGGGGATCATGCTTGGCGATCAGGTACTGCTGTGGTTGGCGGTGGCCGGCGTCGCCGCGTTGCTCAAGGCCTATCCGGCAGCCTTCCATCTGGTGCAGTGGCTTGGCGCCGGCTATCTAGTCTACCTCGGCCTGCGCATGATCCTGGCCAAGCCGGGGGCGGCGCCGACGCTGGACATCAAGCCGCGCCAATACCTGTGGCAAACCCTGGTGATCACCGTCTTCAACCCCAAGGCCATCATCTTCTACATGGCGTTCTTTCCGCTGTTCATCGATCCGCAGCGCCATCAGGGTCTGATTACTTTCGGTTTCATGGCCGTGACCATCATGGCGCTGACCTTTCTCTACGGCCTGCTGATCGTGCTGCTGACGCACTTTCTCGCCGAGCGCATGCGCGCTAACCCTCGTATTGCGCGGGGATTGGAGAAATTGGCGGGGCTGTGTCTGGTTGGCTTCGGGGTCAAGCTGACACTGAACTGACCAGCGGGCGCTTGCGGGCTTTTCGATCATATGTTTTGATTCGCGCCACTATCTTTCGAATCGAAACTTAAAGATGTCGAAGCGCAACACGCCGCAACGTCGCCATACCATCCTCGCCTTGCTCGCCGAGCAGGGCGAAGTGAGCGTGGACGCCCTGGCGCAGCACTTCGCCACCAGCGAAGTGACCATTCGCAAGGACCTCGCTGCCCTGGAAAAGAACGGCCTGCTGCTGCGTCGCTATGGCGGCGCGGTGCCTGTACCGCAGGAGCTGATCAGCGAGCCGACGCAGCCCATTTCTCCCTACAAGCAGGCGATTGCCCGTGCCGGCGTGGCACGCATCCGCGAACACGCACGCATCATCATCGATAGCGGCACCACCACGGCTGCCATGATCCCGCAGCTCGGCCACAAGCCCGGTTTGGTGGTGATGACCAACTCGCTCAACGTGGCCAATGCCCTGCGCGAACTCGAACACGAGCCGGTGCTACTGATGACCGGCGGCACCTGGGATCCGCACTCGGAATCCTTCCAGGGCCAGGTGGCCGAACAGGTGCTGCGTTCCTACGACTTCGACCAACTGTTCATTGGCGCCGACGGCATCGATCTGGAGCGTGGCACCACCACCTTCAACGAGCTGCTCGGTCTATCGCGGGTGATGGCCGAGGTGGCCCGTGAAGTCATCGTCATGGTCGAGAGCGACAAGATTGGCCGGCGCATTCCCAATCTGGAACTGCCCTGGAACAGCCTGCATACCCTGATCACCGACGAGCGCCTGGATGCCCAGGCGGCCGAACAAATACGCGCGCGCGGCATCCAGCTGATCCTCGCGCCGCTGGAAACTTGAGGAGACAACCATGTGTGGAATCGTAGGCGCCATCGCGGAGCGCAATATCACCGCTGTTCTGGTGGAAGGCCTCAAGCGCCTGGAATACCGCGGCTATGACAGCGCCGGTGTGGCGCTGCTGACCGAGCAGGGTGCACTGGATCGCCGCCGCCGCGTTGGCAAGGTCAGCGAACTGCAGGCCGCGCTGCAGGCCGAGCCGTTGGCCGGGCGTCTGGGCATCGCCCACACCCGTTGGGCCACCCACGGTGCGCCGAGCGAGCGCAACGCTCATCCGCATTTTTCTGGTAAAGAGCCCGGGCACGAGCTGGCCGTGGTGCACAACGGCATCATCGAGAACCACGAAGAGCTGCGTGAACGCCTCAAGGGCCTGGGCTATGTCTTCAGTTCCGATACCGACACCGAAACCATCGTCCACCTGCTCGATCACAAGTTGCAGCAGCTCGGCGACCTCAGCGCCGCGCTCAAGGCCGCCATCCCGGAACTGCATGGCGCCTATGGCCTGGCCGTGATCAGTGCCAAGCAGCCGGATCGCCTGCTCGCCGCGCGCAGCGGTAGCCCGCTGGTGATTGGTCTGGGCCTGGGCGAAAACTTCCTCGCCTCCGACCAGTTGGCCCTGCGCCAGGTCACCGACCGTTTCATGTACCTGGAAGAAGGAGATATCGCCGAAATCCGTCGCGACGGCGTGCAGATCTGGGATGCCGCCGGCCAGCCGGTGCAGCGTGAAGCCGTGCAGTACCACGAAGGTGCCGAGGCAGCGGACAAGGGCGAATACCGCCACTTCATGCTCAAGGAGATCCACGAGCAGCCCAAGGTGGTGCAGCGCACCCTGGAAGGTCGCCTGGGCAGCGACCACGTGCTGGTGCAGGCCTTCGGCCCGCAGGCTGCCGAGCTGTTCACCAAGGTGAAGAACGTGCAGATCGTCGCCTGTGGTACCAGCTACCACGCCGGCATGGTCGCCCGTTACTGGCTGGAAGAGCTGGCCGGGATTCCCTGCCAGGTCGAGGTGGCCAGCGAGTTCCGCTACCGCAAGGTGGTGGTGCAGCCCGACACCCTGTTCGTCAGCGTGTCGCAGTCCGGGGAAACCGCCGATACCCTGGCCGCGCTGCGCAACGCCAAGGAGAAGGCGCCGGGGCAGGGCGGCTATCTGGCCAGCCTGGTGATCTGCAACGTCGGCACCAGCTCGCTGGTGCGTGAATCCGACCTGTGCCTGCTGACCCAGGCCGGCCCGGAAATCGGCGTAGCTTCGACCAAGGCCTTTACCACCCAATTGGTCGGCCTGATGCTGCTGACCCTGGCCTTGGGTCAGGTGCACGGCAGCCTGGACAAGGCCCTGGAAGCCGAGCTGGTGGAAGAGCTACGGCGCCTGCCAACCCGCCTGGGCGAAGCCCTGGCCATGGACAAGACGGTGGAGAAAATCTCCGAACTGTTTTCCGAGAAGCACCACAGCCTGTTCCTCGGTCGCGGTGCCCAGTACCCGGTGGCCATGGAAGGGGCGCTCAAACTCAAGGAAATCTCCTATATCCACGCCGAGGCCTACCCGGCCGGCGAGCTCAAGCACGGGCCATTGGCCCTGGTCGACAGCGATATGCCGGTGGTCACAGTAGCGCCGAACAACGAATTGCTGGAGAAGCTCAAGTCCAACCTGCAGGAAGTGCGCGCCCGTGGTGGTGAGCTGATCGTCTTTGCGGACCAGCAGGCCGGTATGCGCAACGGCGAGGGCACCCATGTGGTGAACATGCCGCATATTCACGACCTGCTGGCGCCGATCCTCTACACCATCCCGCTGCAGCTGCTGTCCTATTATGTTGCCGTGCTCAAGGGCACCGACGTCGACCAGCCGCGCAATCTGGCAAAAAGCGTTACGGTGGAGTGAGGGGGCGCTTGTGAAACGTGAAGATATAAGGGCCAGAAGCGCCGCTGGCGTGCAGTTCGATACCCATCTGATGCCCAACCCGGGCAATACCCGGGAGTGGATCGTGCTGTTCAAGAAGGATGCGGGTACCAGCTACTTTCTGATCGACGAGCAGGATGAGGTGGAGTGCTTTGCCGACCTCAATGGTCTGATCGAGGAATTGCGGCAACTCGGCATCAAAGGTGCGGAGATTCATCTGTGAGTCTCTCGCGCCACTTCGTCACCTAGGTGCCCTATGCCGATCCGCTATGCCCGACGCCTGACCGGGCGCAAACGCAGTGTCGTGGCCAACCGTCATCTGGGTTACGCCCTGGCCTTTGTCGCCGGGGCAATCAATGCCGGGGGCTTTCTTGCGGTGCAGCAGTACACCTCGCATATGACAGGGATTGTCTCGGCCATGGCCGACCATATCGCCCTGGGTGCCTATGATCTGGTGCTCGGTGGGCTGGGTGGGGTGTTGTCGTTTGTCCTGGGTGCCATCGCCTCGACCCTGATGGTCAATTACTCCAAGCGCCGCCGCCTGCACAGCGAAAACGCCCTGCCGCTGCTCTGTGAGGCGGCACTGCTGCTGTGCTTCGGTCTGCTTGGCGCCACCCTGGCAACCATCGAGGGGCTGTTCGTGCCCCTGACGGTGATGCTGCTGTGCTTCATCATGGGGCTGCAGAATGCCCTGATCACCAAGTTGTCGCGGGCAGAAATCCGCACCACCCATATCACCGGCATCGTCACCGATATCGGTATCGAACTGGGCAAGCTGCTGTACTGGAACCGCCATGGCGACAGGCACGGTCGGGTCCAGGTCGACCGTCAGCGCCTGCAGGTGTTGAGCCTGCTGGCGCTGTATTTCTTTATGGGTGGGATTGCCGGTGCCTTTGGCTTCAACGGCCTGGGCTATATCGCCACCCTACCGCTGGCGTTGTTGCTGGTAGGCCTGGCTCTGGTGCCAGCGGTGGATGATCTGCGCTCGGGGTGGCGCCGTTTTAGACGCGCCCGGCAGGGTTGAGTCGACCTTGAGAGCGGGTGGACAACTGCGCGTTGTCCACCTTCTTAAGCCTCTGCCGCGCCCTGCTCCTTGATCCCGTAGAACACGCAATACAGCACCGGCAGCACCACCAGCGTCAGCAGGGTGGCGAAGCCCAGGCCGAACATGATCACCACCGCCATGCTCTGGAAGAAGGCATCGGTCAGCAGCGGGCTCATGCCCAGGATGGTGGTCAGGGCGGCCATGGCCACCGGGCGCACGCGGCTGATCGAGGCGTCTTCCACGGCTTGCAGGGCATCCTTGCCGCTGGCCAGCTGCAGCTGGATTTCGTCCACCAGGACGATGCCGTTCTTCACCAGCATACCGCTCAGGCTAAGCAGGCCGAGCAGGGCCATAAAGCCGAAGGGGATGCCGGTCAGCAGAAAGCCCAGGGTCACGCCGATCATCGCCAGGGGCACGGTGAGCCAGATCACGGTGGCGCGCTTGAACGAGTCGAAGAGCAAAATGGTGATCATAAACATCACCAGATAACCCAGCGGCAGGCTACCGAACACTGCACCTTGCGCATCGCGGGAGCTTTCATACTCGCCGCCCCATTCCAGGCTGTAACCCTCGGGCAGGGGGATGGCCTCGATCTGCGGCTTGAGGCGCTGGAACAGCTGGGCTGCGGTTTCGCCGCTGAGCAGGGAAGGATCGGCCTGTACGGTGAGCGTGCGTTTGCGATCCAGACGCATGATCAGCGGGTCTTCCCACTCGGTGTTAAAGCCCAGCAGCACCTGTTCGATGGGCAGGTAGCCGCCCCGGGCGTTGCTCCAGATCTGCAGGTCACTCAGGCTGTCGGCATTCAGCCGCTCGTTGTCCGGGGTGCGCGCGACTATTGGCAGCAGGCGGGTGCCGTCGCGGTACAGGCCGACATTCATGCCGGAGAAGCTCATGCGCAGCAGGTCATCCAGCTCACTCTTGTCCACCCCCAGTTCGCGGGCGCGGGCCTCGGCGAATTGCGGGCGGACCAGCTTGGTGCGCTCATACCAGTCGTGCATCACTGCATTGGCTACCGGGTCCTGGCGCATCAGACGGCTGACCTCGCCTCCCAGGCGGCGCAGTTCGTCGGGGTCGGGGCCGCTGAAGCGCGCCTCGATCTTGCTGTCGTTGCCGGGGCCGAGCATCAGTTGCTTGAACTTGGGCTTGATCTGCGGGTACTGCTCGGCGACATGCAGTTCCAACTGGTTGATCAGCGGCTCGATGCGCTCCAGGTTGTCGGTGCGCACCAGCAGCTGAGCGTAGTTGGGGTACTGCTTCTGCGGTGAGTAGGTGAGGATAAAACGCAGGGCGCCCTGACCGATTGTGCTGCTGACCGTGGTCACCCCTTCCTGCTCCAGTACATGCTGATCCAGTTCGGCCACCAGCTGCTCGGTGTAGCGGATATCAGTGCCCTGGGGTAGCCACAGGTCGATAAAGAACATCGGCGTATTGGACGGCGGAAAGAAGCTCTGGCGCACCTTGCCGAAGCCGGCAATGGCCACCACCAGCAATACCACCAGCATGCCCAGAGTGAGGCTACGGCGGTGCAGGGCGAAGTCGAGCAGGCGCCGGTAGCTGGTGAAGATCACCCCGCCGTAGGGGTCGCCCTGATCCTGGCCGGTCAGGGTCTGGTTATCGCGGAAGAACAGGCTGGCGAAGAACGGCGTCAGGGTGATGGCAGTCACCCAGCTGAGCAGCAGGGAGATCATCAGCACCTGGAACAGCGACAGGCAGAACTCGCCGGTGGAGTCGTCCGACAGGCCGATGGGGGCGAAGGCGATGATGGCGATCAGGGTGGCGCCGAGCAGCGGCAGATTGGTCTGGCGGACGATGCCCCGCGCTGCCTCCAGGGTGCTCTGGCCGCGTTGACGGCCGACCAGAATGCCTTCGACGATAACGATGGCGTTGTCCACCAGCATACCCAGGGCGATCACCAGGGCACCGAGGGAAATGCGCTGCAGCTCGATGCCCAGCAGGCGCATAAAGATAAAGCTGCCGAGCACCGTGAGGGCCAGGATCAGGCCGATCAGCAGGCCGCTGCGCAGGCCCATAAAGATCAGCAGCACGACGATCACGATGGCCACCGAGGCGACGAAGTTGATCACGAAACCCTGCACCGAGGCCTGCACTTCGGCGGCCTGGTCGTAGAACACCTGCAACTGCATACCGGCCGGGCGCTGGGCGTCCAGTTCGGCCAGGCGCGCGTTGATCGTCGCGCCGACATCCACCACGTTGACCTTGGGTGCGAAGGAAACGCCCAGGGTCAGGGCCGGCTGGCCGTTCATGCGGTAGAGGTTGCCCGGTGTTTCGCTAAAGCCGCGGCTGACCTGGGCGATATCGCCGAGAGTGACCTGCTGCGCGCTGCCCGGGTCGCTGATGATCAGGCGCTCCAGCTCGCGCACATCCTGCAGCTCGCCAGTGGGGTGCAGGCGGATCGACTCGCTGCCGACCAGAATGCGCCCGGCGTTGGACACCACGTTCTGCTGGCTGAGCACCTGGGCCAGGCGCTGCGGGGCGATACCCAGGGTGCTCATCTTGCTGCGCGAGATTTCCACCTGCACCTGCTCCTGGCGGGCGCCGGCCAGGCTGACCTTGCCTACGCCAGGCAGCAACACCAGTTCACGGCGCAGGTAGTCGGCGAAGTCGCGCAGCTCCTGGGCGCTGTAGCCTTCGCCGGTGACCAGCAGGAAGAAGCCGAATACATCACTGAAGTCGTCGCGGATCTGCGGCGGGTTGACTCCCGGTGGCAGGCTGGGCTGCAGGTCGTTGATCTTGCGCCGCAATTCGTCCCAGATCTGCGGGATCTGCTCGGCCTTGTACTGGCTGTGCAGCTCCAGGCTGATCTGCGAGAGCCCGGCGCTGGAGATGGAGGTGACCTTCTTGATCGAGGGCAGCTGCTGAATGGCGTTTTCCAGGGGATAGCTGACTTCCTCTTCCACCTGCTGCGGCGAGGCGCCGGGGTAGCTGGTGATGACCATGGCGTTTTTCAGGGTGAAGGAGGGGTCTTCCAGGCGGCCGATGCCGAGAAAGGCCATCAACCCGCCGATGCCCAGCACCAGGGTGACCAGCCAGCTGGTGACGCGGCGCTGGATAAAATAACCGGCGATATCCATTTACAGCCCCCGCTCGCGTACCCAGGGCCGCACTGCCTGGCCTTCCTCCAGTTCGGCGCCACCGACGGCGACGATCTGCTCGCCGGGCTCGATGCCGCTGAGCACTTCGATACCGTTACGGGTCAGCTGGCCGACTTCGACCTGGCGCGCGGTGAGGCGCAACGTGCCGTCCTGCTCGCGCGCCACCCATACCTGCTTGACTTCGGCGGCGACGCTATCCGGGCTGAATACCGCCTCCACCGGCACCAGCAGGCGATTGTCCGGGTTGCGGCTGATTTTGGCGAAATCGATCTTGACCGTGGCGCTCATGCCCGGCAGCAGGTTGAGCTCCTCGGGGCGAGGCATGGACAGGGTGACCTGATAGGTCAGGGTCTTGGGGTCTGGCTGGGTGCTGTGTTCCTTGTACACCGCCTCGAATTCGCGATCCGGCAGGCTGTCGAGAATCACGCTGGGGTGATAGCCCACGCTGTCTTCACGACTGCGCAGGTTGGTCAGCAGGTTTTCCGGCATCTGGAACAGCACATCCAGGCTGTCGCCGCTCTGCAAGGTGACGATAGGTTGCTTGGCCTGCACCACCTGGAAGTTATCCACATGGGTGTTGGCCGCTACACCGTCGAAGGGTGCGAGGATGCGGGTGTAGTCCAGCTCCTGACGAGCCAGGCTCAGGGCAGCGCTGGCCGAGTCGAGGGCGGCCTTGCGCTGGTCATATTCGGAGCGGGAAATCATCTGCCGCTCAAGCAGTTGAGCAATGCGCTTGAACTGGGCGTTGGCCAGGTCGAAGCTGGCCTGGCGATCACGTACCCGCAGACGCTGGTCGGTGTCTTCGATGCTGGCAATCAGCTGGCCGCGCTTGACCGGCTGGCCCTGCCGCACCTCCAGCGTCTTCAGCTGGCCGCCGATGCGAAAGGACAGCTCGGCTTCCTCGGTGGCCTTGAGGCGGGCGGGGAATTCGCGCAGGCGCTCGCTGGCGGGGTCTTCCACGGTAAACAGCTTGACCAGGCGCGGTGCCTGTTCCTGGGGGGCGGGTGCCTGGTCGCAGCCGACCAGTAGCAGGCTGGCCGGTAGGCACAGACAGAGGAGGGGGCGTAGGTTCAAGATGACTATCCCTGATAACGACACAATAGAAGGTCGCACCCAATCGAGTGCGTATGGCCGAGAGTTTAGGGGGTAATTGCTGCGATCTCCATGGGTTCGGCGACGCCAAGATGACCACCGCCCTGCTGGATCGGCTGACCCACCACTGCCACATCGTCGAAACCGGTAACGAGTCCTATCGCCTGCAACACAGTAGCTTGGCGGCCCAGGCCAAGATCAAATCACGGGAGCGAAAGCGTAAGGGCGGCCAGGAACCGGAGGACGATGAGTCGTTCTGATTTCATGGTGACGACGGCCTGCTGCATGGCTGCATGTGGCAGGTCTTCAACAGCTGAACTGGGACAGCGAGGGAGTGGGTTCAAAAGCAGCTGCGCTGGTAGACTTATCCACAGTTGCTGGTAACAAAATCAGCAATCCGCCCTGGGTCAAATTTCAATCGGCAGGGTGGGTCAATTTTCCATCAGCGCCAACAGTACAAGTATGTCGAGCAGATTCACTGCGGCGATATCATGGCTGGTTGAGCATCGGTCGCAGTGGAATGACTGGCTAGGGTTAGGCCACCAGCCGCAGTTGCGGGGCAAGGGCAAGGTAGTCTTGGGGCATGGTTGATAGGATTGCGGCGACTTTCTCTCGCGGTAGCTGGTCAGCGAGCAGCGCTTCAAGTTTGCCGAGCCGCTCCAGGACGGCGTGGGTACGATCCCATTGAGTACTGAACCGCTTGGCCGTCATCTTCTGCTCGACAAGTACCAGATAACGGCTGCGATCGTAGGTATAGCGCATGGTGACCTTGCTCGACGATCCGTCTTCATCTTGCTCCGAGAAGACCAGCTCGAACACCAGCCCCTGCGATGTCTTTCGCGCCGAGGACTCGACGTAGTCATCTTCGAAGAGATTGTCGATAAGTTCGCTGGGCTGAACGCCACGGGTTACGTGGAGAGTCGAGAGCTCATCAACCAGTATTCTGATGGATTCTAGACTCATTTCAGCATTCTCCTTAATTCATCGATGATCACTACCACGTACTCAATCGACTTGGTCAGTGAGCTGTTGTCACGGTCAGCAACCCTACCGAATTTCTTCACCAGCTTGGTGTAGATAAAGCTCACCAGTATACCGTCGTTAGGCATGTTGGGTTTCGCCATCGGTAGGTGGTTTTTGAATATCGGATAAAGGGTAGAAGCTTTTTCTTCGATTTGCAGATCGCTGAGCAATGTTGCGACCTCGTCCTGAGCCTTCTTGGTAAGGATCTCGCGGAGTTGCTTACGCGCGATTTCAGGCCGCTTCTCCACGAGGTTGGGGTCTATGATCTGAGCTGCTTTCTTTGTCTCAGCACTCAGGAAGACGTTCTTGAGCTGTGCAAGAACATCCGCGTCATAGCCCTCAATCCCCGGAAGCGCCTGGACCTTCTGCGTTGCGATGGACTCGACTTCGGCCCGTTTCTCCGAAAATATCTTGTTGAAGTCCAGATCTCCAAGGTAGGAGTCACGGTCACTCACAAATGCTTCGGAGCTGGAAACACCACCCAGGTTCTGCTCTTTGCGCGTGTAGTCCTCGTCCGTGATTGTGTAGTCGCGGGTGCGCTGGTGTTTGGCCCGATCAACCTCAGTCTGGAAGGCAGTCCACATCGAATCCAAGCCGGTCTCCTGGTGATAGATCACCACGGCGTTGTTATCGATCTCAAAAGCCGTGATCTCGTCGGCTGGGATCGCCCGCAAAACCCTGCCCACAATTTGTGCGAAGGCATTTTCGCTTCGGTAGGGACGGAAGAGGGCCAGAACAGTGAGGTAACGATGGTCGTAGCCTTCCATCAACATGTTCACGGAGATAACGACATCGCACTGGTGGTTATCGATTACCCGGAATGCCGCATCGATATCTGCTAACTCCATGTCGCTGTGCACTACAGCTGCAGTCAGGTTCTTGGATTGATACCAGGTGCGCAGGTCCTCGGCGTGGGTGATGCTGCAACCGACAGCGAGAATCTTGTGTGGCACGTCCGGAGAGGTTTTCCGGAGCTCATCCAGTTTCTGAATGCTTAGGTTGATTACGTCCATTGAGCATTCTGGAGACAAGGCTACGCTGCGCTCTACCCACTCTCGGTCCTTGAATTCGAGGACTTGCTCTTTGGAGAGCCGAACACCTGGCTGCTCGGTGACGGTGAAGTAAAGCTCATGAGCATTTACGGTCTCTTTCCTCAGCCACTTAACATACCGATCACGCATCACCTCGGAGAGAGGCGTCTTATGGATCAGTTTTCCTGGCACTTCTTGGTTGTCGCCGCGGAACGGCGTACCAGTCACAAAGATCTTCTTAGCCTTGGAAAAGTGGGCCAGGGTCTTTTGCCAGCTACGTGCCGGCGCATGGTGCCCCTCATCAATGATGATGAGGTCGAAGAAGTCGGACGGCACCCGCTTCGTCAGTGACTGTCCGCGCTCGTTGTATACCTGCTGGATGTTCGAATAGACGAAGTGGGCTTGCTCAAGGCTGGCCTGATGGGTATCAGACGTAAATTCGCATGTGACCGGCAGATCCTCGGCACTGAAAATCACATCGAAATTGATCCAGAAGTTGTCTTCTAGCAGCTCCTGTGTCCGTCGAATGCTCTGCTTGGTGACCAGGCCTGGTGTAATGATCAACACACGTCCCTTTGCCAGGCCGAAAGGTACGATGGAGATCAGCCCGCTTTTGCCCGTCCCTGTCGGCAGGACGATTAGTGCATCCTCGTTGGAGTTCTCGAAATGCTCCTGCGCCTTGATATAGGCCTCGATCTGGGGGCTACGCAGCTTTTTATTGCCAAGGATATTGGCTGCCGTTTCGGTGAAATAATTCATAGACAGTCGAGATTCCTATCGGCGACGCGCGCCAAGGTGCCTGCTCGCTGGACAAGCACTCGGCGACGGGGACAGAGGTAGTTGAGGTGCGGCGGACGTGGCATTGAAATATCCGTATTTCGGGCTGGGCATCACGAGATTCTGATGATGGTCGAGCGTGTGCACTACGACTGATTGTAGCCTAGTGACATCACGCTTTGGCGCCTGACTTTCTTGAGAATACCCACACGCCATCGTGTGCGTGGACAATTCAATGCTGAGCTTTGTAGCCAACGACAAGGTTCATCGCCACTAGGATGTCCAAGGGGTGGTCAGTGATGGCACCCCTGAGCCGTCTCAGGGTTCTGGCACCCGCTGACTACCATCATGATGGGCCCCATATCTGGATCACCAAGCCCACGCGGTACTCCCTTAAGCCAATTCAATGGACGGTATCTCGATCCAGCGGCAGTGGGCTGCGATCCTTGTTTATGGCACGCGGCATGTGTGTAGGGCACGTGTGAGGCGGGGGCTGGCTGTGTCAAACTTTATTCTTGGCTGCGGTGGGGCTTTTTGGGCGGGCGCGTTAGGCTGTGTCAAACTATGTTTCGGTTGTTGTGGCAGGCCCTAGCGCTGAAGCTAGCGGATTTTGCGGCCCTCTATGTCAAACTATATTCTGGGTATCCACCGTCCATCTGGACGGGCTTTTGCGTTTCCATCACGCCGAAATCCTGCTCAGGTGCAGCTCTTCGGGGCGCAGCGTAAGGACGCGAACGCCGTCTCGGGTGACCGCCACGGTATGTTCGAATTGCGCCGAGAGCTGGCCGTCGCGGGTCACCACCGTCCAGCCGTCGCGCAGCGTACGCACGTCCGCCGTTCCCCGGTTGAGCATGGGTTCGATGGTGAAGGTCATGCCTTCGCGCAGGGTCAGGCCGGTGCCGGCTTTGCCCCAGTGCAGTACTTCGGGTGGCTCGTGCATTTCCCGGCCGATGCCGTGGCCGCAATACTCCCTGACCACCGAGTAGCGATGGGCGCGGGCATGGCGTTCGATGGCATGACCGATATCGCCGAGGCGGGCGCCGGGTCTGACGGCTTCGATGCCCTTGCACATCGCCTCATAGGTGACTTCGGCCAGCTGACGAGCCTGGTCCGACACCTTGCCGATCAGGTAGGTCTTGCTCGAATCGGCGATATAGCCGTTCTTCTCCAGGGTGATATCGAAATTCACCAGATCGCCATCGCGCAGGATATCGTCGGCGCTGGGGACTCCATGGCACACCACCTCGTTGCGTGACGTGTTCATGGCGTAGGCGAAACCATACTGGCCCTTGCTCGCCGGGCGCGCCTTGAGTTCACCCACGATGTAGTTATCCACAAGGTCGTTGACCTGCAGGGTCGACATGCCGAGCAGATCCAGGCGATCCAGGTAGCCGAACACGGACGCCAGCAACCTGCCGGATTCCGCCATCAGGGCGATCTGTTGCGGTGTCTTGCTCATGAGGCATCCGCCATTCTTGGCGGAACCACCACGCCGGCTGCACGCATCTCGGCGGACATCAGCTCATTGAAGCTCAGCGTCGGGTTCATCTCGCAGAGCATGCCGATGCGAATCCAGAAACCCGCCTGTGCATTGATCGAACGGCCCGAGACGCTGCTCGCCCGGCGGATTTGGTCATGCAGCTCGTCATCGATGTTGACGATGCCCATGGATACCTCCTTATATATGATTCGTATATGAAGCATATATAACTATGGGACTGATTTCACTCACCGATCATCAGTGAGCAAGGCGTGCTCACCTCATCCTTTACACTATGAGCCGTATCCGCTGCCGTATGCAGGCAGTGGGATCATCTGAGTCACGCTGGAACAGGAGAGAGGATGAAGCGCGCGGATGTGAAACGCAGAACGAGCGAGGGGGTTGTGTTCGATACCCAGGTCATGGTCAATCCGGCCAATACCGCTGAGTGGATCGTATTTTTCAAGAAAGGCGCAGGGCGTAGCTTCTTTCTGGTTGATGAGGCCGAGCAGGTCGAGACCTTTGCCAGCCTGGATGAGTTGATGCCGGAGCTGCGGGCTCTGGGTATCAAGCGGGTCGAGGTGCAGCTCTGAGGGTGAGTTGCTAACAGTTGCCGTGGATCATCTTGTGGATATCCTTGTGATACCAGGCTGAAGCCCAGATAAACCGGGCTAATCAGCCTGTTGTTCAAAAACTGATCCTTGTCGCATCGTTATTCACAATAGCTCTGGATAAACTTCGGCCTATCTTGTTGATAAGTTATCAGGCGTCAGCTATCACGGGGCTTTCAGCGCTTTGCGCAGTTTCTCGCCAGATGACGGATGGCTCAGTCGTTGCCAGGGCGATAAAGATGGCGATGCGCCGAGTCATATAACGCTGACTCGGCAAAGACACCCGGATCGAGCACTCGCCCGACCAGAATCAGTGCCGTGCGGCGAAAGCCCTTGGCTGCGACCTTGGTCTCGATATCGGCGAGGGTGCCGAGCACCCAGTCCTGATTCGGCCAACTGGCCCTGTGGATAACCGCGATGGGGCAGTCGGCGCCGTAGTGCGGCAGCAGTTCGCCGACTATGGCCGGCAGCTGGCGCACGCCGAGGTGGATGGCCATGGTTGCGCGGTGCCGCGCCAGATCCTGCAGTTGCTCGCCCTCGGGCATCGGCGAAGTGGTGCCGTAGCGGGTGAGAATTACGGTCTGGGCGATGCCCGGCAGGGTCAGCTCGCTTTCCAGCAAGGCCGCGCAGGCGGCGGTGGCCGTGACGCCGGGGATGATCTCGAAAGGGATGCCCAGAGCACGCAGCTCGCGAATCTGCTCGCCGATAGCGCCGTACAGCGAAGGGTCGCCGGAGTGCACGCGGGCCACATCCTCGCCGCGCTCATGGGCCTGGCTCAGCAGCGTAATGATCTCACTCAGGTGCAGCTCGGCCGTGTTGATTACCTGCTCCGCGTTGTGGCCGTGCAGGACTGCTGCGGGCACCAGCGAGCCGGCATAGAGGATCACCGGGCACGAACGAATCAGGCGCTGGCCCTTGACGGTAATCAGCTCGGGATCGCCGGGGCCGGCGCCGATAAAGTAGACGGTCATGAGGTGTGCCTTGTCAGGGGGGAGTTTGCGCTGTTCATGGTTGGCGCATCAGAATTTTGGCCGTGATGATGGCGGGCTCGTTTTCATAGCCGCGCTTGGCGAGGGCGATCACTTTGTTGCGGATATCTTCCGGTGACCAGAACAGCCAGCCGTTTCGCGAGAACAACTCCTTGATTTCAGCATTCCTGGATTGATAGACCTTACCGGCAGCGAGTCCCAGAACTATTTCGGTAGTACTGTCACCCATTCCACAATCGATAAGATCCTGTCTGAGTCGTTGGAAAACGATCGACCTGTAATTTTCGCAAGTAAACAGCTTGTATTTGCCTTCGGGAATGTCATGGATTTCGCTAAGACATGACAGTCGGACACCGGGAGAGTCGAGGAAGGATTTTGCTTCAAAGGCGAGAAGTCTATTTTCGCTGGGCTTGTAAGCGAGAAGGTCGATTTCCGGGCGTGGAATGGAATGTTTACCCACCTGCCTTTTTTCTTCCTTGGTCAGGTTGACCTTGAACGACTGTCGAACCCAATACCCTTCACCTTCAAGCAAAGTCTTAATAACGCTTTCGAAGTAATCCAAGGCTGTATGCTCAAACTATTGAAGTCCTGCCAACGCACAGGTGGCGTTGGCTGTGCGGGTTTTCTCGCCCAGCAGGCGAGCTGCCTTGCCCAGTTGCGTGGCCAGAGCCAGGGCGCAGGGTTCAGCCACAGCGGGGCTGCCTGTTACGGATCGGATGAGGGCACTGTCGGCATTTTCCGGCTGGTAGAGGGTGAGTGCTTCGGGGGGGAAGAACGTCAGCTCCAGATTCAAGTGGATTGCCAGTTGATGCAGCCCCGGCTCGTCGCGTTTGTGGGCGAT
Organism: Pseudomonas sp. o96-267; assembly: GCF_003935465.1. Classification (NCBI taxonomy): domain Bacteria; kingdom Pseudomonadati; phylum Pseudomonadota; class Gammaproteobacteria; order Pseudomonadales; family Pseudomonadaceae; genus Pseudomonas; species Pseudomonas sp. o96-267. The sequence continues at coordinate 165,355 of NZ_RHQP01000004.1, read as the reverse complement.
GCTGGCCAGTCCAACGAGGTTATCCACAGTCAACTCATGCTGGGCCAGGCTGTGGATGAGCAGGGCGAGCAGGTCTTGCTGGGGGCAGTCGCGCCTGCAACCAAGCCCAGCCACCACCATGGGCGAGGCGTCAGGGCTGGGATTCAAGGGGCTAGGCATCATCAAGGGCGCTCGTGCTGTGCAGCGGCGTAGCTCAACATGGCGCATCCCACCGGTCAACCGCGATTGACCGGCCGCCGCGGCCTGCGTAGCCTTCTCGCTTTCGAGGTTCTTCCCGGTACGGCGCCGGGGAGCTAAGAGGGAACAGGGTCGATGCCCTGGCTGCCCCCGCAACTGTGAACGGTCTTAAACCCTTCGTACACCACTGCCGTCAGGCGGGAAGGTGAAGGGCGCGCAATGCGCAGACCGTGAGCCAGGAGACCTGCCTCGACTGACCAGCCATTTGCTCGGACGGGGTGATCCGACGGGGCCAGCACGCACCTGCGTGCCCGCCTGCGCGTACCCGTCCGCCGAACTTACCGACGCCACGGGGCCATTCATGAAAACCCTCGCCAAACTGCCTGTCACCATCGTCACCGGTTTTCTCGGTGCTGGTAAAACCACCCTGCTGCGCCATCTGCTGGCTAACGCCGGCGGCCGCCGTATCGCGGTGATCGTCAACGAGTTCGGTGAGCTGGGGATCGACGGCGAGATTCTCAAGCAGTGCTCCATCGGTTGCAGCGAGGAGGAGGCCAACGGCCGCGTCTTCGAACTGGCCAACGGCTGCCTGTGCTGCACGGTGCAGGAAGAGTTCTTCCCGGTGATGCGTGAGCTGGTGGCGCGCCGTGGCGACCTTGACCATATCCTTATCGAGACCAGCGGCCTGGCGCTGCCCAAGCCGCTGGTGCAGGCCTTCAACTGGCCGGAAATCCGCAACGCCTGCACCGTCGATGCGGTGATTACCGTGGTCGACAGCCCGGCGGTGCTCGCCGGCACCTTCGCCGCCTTCCCGGATCAGGTGGACGAGCAGCGCAAGCTCGACCCCAACCTCGATCATGAATCGCCGCTGCACGAGCTGTTCGCCGACCAGTTGGCCAGCGCCGACCTGGTGATCCTCAACAAGGCCGATTTGCTCGACGCCGAGGCGCTGGCCGCGGTGCGCGCCGAGGTGGCCGAGGAGCTGCCGCCGGCAGTCAAGGTGATCGAGGCGCACGGCGGCGAGCTGCCGCTGGATGTGCTGCTGGGCCTGAACAGCGAAACCGAGCTGCATATCGACAGCCGCCGCACCCATCACGATGATGAAGACGAAGACCACGATCACGAGGAATTCGACTCGTTCCACGTGGAACTACCGGAAGCCGAGGAGGCGCGTCTGCTGGCCGCACTGAAGGATGCGGTGGCCAAGTACGGCATCCTGCGGGTGAAAGGTTTCGCTGCCATCCCTGGCAAGCCGATGCGTCTGCTGGTGCAAGGTGGCGGTCAGCGTTTCGATCGCCACTTCGACCGCGCCTGGCAAGCCGACGAGCCGCGAGTGAGCCGCCTGGTAGTGATCGGCCAGCAGCTCGACCGCGCGGCTATAGAAGCCGAGCTGCAAGCAGCGCTGGCCTGAGTGATTGTGGGAGGGGCTTTAGCCGCGATCCAATTCGCGGATAGTCGCGGCTAAAGCCCCTCCCACGATTCGCGCCTTCCTCGGAGCGAACATGCATCTCCTGCGTACCCAGCCTGGCACCCAACTGCCGGCCGACAGCATTGCCGACCTTGGCCAGACGCCTGCCGAGCTGGTGATCCTGTGCACGGGTGATTCGCACCTCGCCCTGCTGGCTGAAGCCGCCCGGCAACTGCCGGAGGACTACCCCAGCCTGCGCCTGGCCAGCCCGGCGCAACTGAGCAACAACGCCTCGGTGGACTTCTACGTCGAGCAGGTGCTGCAGCACGCCAAGGTCATCCTGATCTCGGTGCATGGCGGGGTGAGTTACTGGCGCTACGGTGTCGAACGCCTGGTGGAGCTGGGCGCGCGCGGCGCCACGGTGATCATGGTGCCCGGCGACGACAAGCCTGACCCGGAGCTGAGTGCCCTTGGCAACGTTAGCGAAGAAGACAGCCAGCGCCTTTGGCAGTACCTGCGCCAGGGCGGGCTGGATAACGCGCGCCAGCTGTTCCGCTGCATCGGCAGTCGCTGGCTGGGGCGCATCGACACCTGGCAAGAGCCGCAGCCGCTGCCGCGCGTGGGCCTGTATCACCCCAGCGCCAGCCCGGCCCGGCTTGCCGACTGGCAGATTCAGTGGCAGCAAGGCGCACCGGTGGTGGCGCTGCTGTTCTACCGCAACCATGTGCAGTCGGCGAATACCGCCTTCGTCGATACCTTCTGTGAGCACCTTGTCCGCCAGGGCCTCAACCCGCTGCCGATTGCGGTGGCCAGCCTCAAGGAGCCGGCCTGCCTGGATCAGGTGCAGGCCTGGTTGGACGAGACGAGCGCCGCGCTGATCATCAACACCACCGGCTTCGCCTTGTCCAACCCCGAGGCGCCGCAGGCGCGGGTGTTCCGCCGCGACATTCCGGTGCTGCAGGCCATCTGCTCGCTGGACAACCAGGCGCAATGGCAGGCCAGCGCCCAGGGCCTGGGCTCGCGTGATCTGGCCATGCATGTGGTACTGCCCGAGCTGGACGGAAGGCTGATCGGGCCCGCCATCAGCTTCAAGGGCCTGGCCTGGCGCAGCGAGCGCAGCCAGAGCGATGTGGTGTGCTACCAGGCGCACGAGCCGGGTATGGCCTACGTCGCCGAACTGGCGCGTAACTGGTGTCAGTTGGCGATCAAAAGCAACGATCAGAAGCGAATCGGTCTGATTCTGGCCAACTACCCGACCCGCGATGGTCGTATTGGTAATGGCGTGGGCCTGGATACGCCGGCCGCCGCGCTGAATATCCTGCATGCGCTGCAACAGCAGGGCTATCCGGTGGATAACCTGCCGGAGAGCGGTACCGCACTTGTCCACAGCCTGCTCGGTGGCGTCACCAACGATCTCGACGGCCTCGACACACGGCCCTGCGCGCAGAGCCTGGCACTGGATGACTATCTGGCGTTTTTCCACAGCCTGCCGGCGGCCAATCAGCAGGCGGTGCGCGAGCGCTGGGGCGAGCCGCAGGCCGACCCGATGTTCCGCAGTGGGCGCATGATGGTCGCCGGCCTGCGTTTCGGCCTGACCTTCGTCGGCATCCAGCCGGCGCGGGGCTATCAGCTCGACCCGGCGGCGGTCTACCACGACCCCGACCTGGTGCCGCCACACGGCTATATCGCCTTCTACGCCTGGCTGCGTACAGCGTTCGCTGCCGATGCGCTGATCCACGTCGGCAAGCACGGCAACCTGGAATGGTTGCCGGGCAAGAGCGTTGGCCTCTCCGAAGGCTGCTGGCCGCAGGCGCTGATCGGCCCGCTGCCCAACGTCTATCCCTTTATCGTCAACGATCCGGGCGAGGGCGCGCAGGCCAAGCGCCGCACCCAGGCAGTGATCATCGATCACCTGATGCCGCCGCTGACCCGCGCCGAGAGCTATGGCCCGCTGCGCGATCTGGAGCGCCTGGCCGACGAATATTTCGAGGCCAGCCAGCTCGACCAGAGCCGCGCCGTGGAGTTGCGTGGCGAGATTCTGGCCAAGGTGCGCGAGGCCAGCCTCGACCGCGAGCTGGGCCTGCAACTCAATGATGACGATGACAGTTGGTTGCCGCAGCTCGACGCCTACCTGTGCGACCTCAAGGAGTCGCAGATCCGCGATGGCCTGCATGTGTTCGGTGAGTCGCCGGCTGGGCAACTGCGCCGCGACACCCTGCTGGCGCTGCTGCGCATCCCCCGTGGCGATGGACAGGGCGCCAATGCCAGCTTGCTGCGTGCCCTGGCCCGTGGCTTGGAGCTGGGCCTTGATCCGCTGGACTGTGATATGGGCCAGCCCTGGGAGGGGCTGCGTCCACAGGCGTTGCAGGTTGTGGATAACAGTCTTTGGCGTACCATCGGCGATACCCGCGAGCGTCTGGAGCTGCTGGCGCTGAGGCTGATCGAACGGCGCCTGGCGGGCGAGCGTATCGACGCTTTCGGCGCCGAGGTGGCCTTGATCCTCGACGGCCTGGCTGAGCATATCGCACCGCTGCTCGATGCCTGCGGCGCCGCCGAGATGGACGGCCTGCTGGCGGCGCTGGAGGGGCGTTTCGTCCCTGCCGGACCCAGTGGCGCGCCCAGTCGCGGGCGTCTGGATGTGCTGCCCACCGGGCGCAACTTCTTTACCGTCGATGTGCGCCATCTGCCCACACCCACTGCCTGGCGCCTCGGTGTGCAGGCTGCGGATCGCCTGCTGGAGCGCCATCTGCAGGACGAAGGCGACCACCTGCGCCAGCTCGGCCTGTCGGTGTGGGGCACGGCGACCATGCGCACCGGCGGCGACGATATTGCCCAGGCCATGGCACTGCTGGGCGTGCGCCCGGTATGGCAGCCGGGCAGTCAGCGTGTCGAACGCTTCGAGGTCTTATCGCTGGAACAGCTCGGTCGGCCACGGGTGGACGTCACCCTGCGCGTGTCGGGGTTCTTCCGCGATGCCTTCAGCAACCTGATTCGCCTGTTCGACGAGGCCGTGCAGGCGGTGATCGAGCTGGACGAGCCGGAAGACATGAACCCGCTGTCGGCGCGGGTCTGGCGCGAATCCTTGGCGCTCAAGGACGGCGGTCTGGATGAAACCGAAGCGCGCCGCCAAGCCGGTTGGCGAGTGTTCGGCGCCAAACCGGGCGCCTATGGCGCCGGCGTGCAGAACGCCATCGAGGAGCGCCTGTGGCAGAGCCGCGCGGATCTCGCCGAGGTCTACCTCAACTGGGGCGGCTACGCCTACGGCAGCGGCGCTGAGGGTGCGCCGGCGCGGCAGCGCTTCGTCGAGCGCCTGGAGCAGATGCAAGCGGTGCTGCACAACCAGGACAACCGTGAGCACGACATCCTCGATTCCAACGACTATTACCAGTTTCAGGGCGGCATGCTGGCGGCGGTGGAAACCCTGCGCGGGCTCAAGGTGGCCAGCTACTTTGGCGACAACAGCCAGCCGGATACGCCGCGGATTCGCACCTTGAAGGAAGAACTCAATCGCGTGGTACGTGCCCGCGCCGCCAATCCCAAGTGGATCGGAGGCATGAAGCGCCACGGCTATAAGGGCGCCTTCGAGCTTGCCGCGACCATCGACTACCTGTTCGCCTTCGACGCCACCAGCGAGTTGGTGGACGACCACCAGTACGCGCTGCTGACCGATGCCTACCTGCTCGACAGAGATACCCGCGACTTTATCCAGCAGCACAACCCCGGTGCGCTCAACGATATCCTCGAACGCCTGTTGGAAGCCCAGCAGCGCGGCCTGTGGGAGAATCCCGGCGAGTACCGCGAAGCGCTGGAAAATCTGCTGCTCGATAGCGAGGAAAGCTGATGCGAGCGTTTTTTCTCCCCTCTCCCATTTATGGGAGAGGGGCCGGGGGAGAGGGTTCATTCGGCACCGCCGAGCCCGTAGGGTGGGTCAGCCGCCTGCTGCAATGCACAGGTTTCTCTCCGAAGCGGGTGCGGCGTAACCCACCAGTGATGCCACGCGATATATCGCCTGGTGGATTACGCGGCGCGCTACGCTCCTGCGCGTCTGCACGATCAACGTTCTGCGCCGCTAACCCACCCTACGGTTGCGATGCACTCACTGTGGGAGGCGCTTTAGCGGCGACATGCTCGCGGCTAAAGCCCCTCCCACAAACGCCAGGCGCGACCGCTCACCTCCACGGATCACCATCATGACCGAACATCACTTCCCCCTCGCCGCCGTGGTCGGCGCCGATTCGCTGAAGCTGGCTCTGTGCCTGGCCGCCATCGATCCGGCTATCGGCGGGGTACTGATCGAAGGCCCACGCGGCATGGCCAAGTCGACCCTGGCCCGTGGCCTGGCCGACCTGCTGGACGGTGGACGCTTCGTCACCCTGCCGCTGGGGGCGAGTGAGGAGCGCATCGTCGGTACCCTGGATCTGGACGCTGCGCTGGGCGAAGGCCGCGCGCAGTTTTCCCCTGGCCTGCTGGCCCGTGCCGATGGCGGTGTGCTGTATGTCGATGAGGTCAATCTGCTGCCGGATCATCTGGTCGACCTGCTGCTCGATGCCGCCGCCAGCGGGGTCAACCACGTCGAGCGTGACGGCATCTCCCACCGCCATGCCGCGCGCTTCGTACTGATAGGCACCATGAACGTCGAGGAAGGCGAACTGCGTCCGCAACTGCTCGACCGCTTCGGCCTCAACCTGGCGCTCGATGGCCAGCCGCAGCCGGCCGAGCGCGCCGAGATCGTCCGCCGCCGCCTTGCCTTCGCTGCCGGCCCAGAGGCCTTCCTGCAACGTTGGCAGAGCGAGCAGGAAGCTCTCGCCGAACGCTGCCGCAATGCTCGCCAGCGCCTGGCCGATATCCCTCTGGATGACGCCGCCCTGGGCGAGATCAGCCAGCGCTGCTTCGCCGCTGGCGTCGATGGTCTGCGCGCCGACCTGGTCTGGCTGCGTGCCGCCCGTGCTCATGCGGCCTGGCGGGGCGGGTTGGGCATCGAGCCTGTGGATATCGAAGCGGTGGAGGACTTCGTCCTGCGCCATCGCCGTCGCCAGCCACAACCGCCGGCTGCCACGCCGCCCGAGCAGAGCCAGGCGCCGCAGCAGGCATCCGAGCAGAGCCAGGGCGAAGGCCAGTGGGGCGAGCTGCCGGCGCAGCCGCAGGCCATGGGCGAGCGGCGCGTACCGCCGCGCGGGCCAAAAAAGCCCTGAGCATCCGCCCGCGCACAGCCACAGGCGCGGATGCCCGCAACCGGCCCGGACGACTCGGCGGCGGCCGGCGTGGCGCCGCCCGCAGCAGCGCGGACGGGCGAATCGATTGGCCGGCGTCCCTGCGCCAGGGACGACCACAACGTCGCGAGCAGTTGGTGTTGCGCCCGCGCAGCCAGCAGGCCGACGAGCTGTGGCTGGTGCTGGTGGATGCCTCCGCCTCGACCCGTCGCCACGGCGCGCTGAGCCTGGCCAAGGGCGTGCTCGCCGAGCTGTTCGACAGCGCCTATCGCCAGCGCGCGCGCCTGGCCGTTTTGCAAGCCGGTGGCGGCGAAGCGCAATGGCTGTGGCAGGGGCGCAAGGCCAGCGCCGAGCTGTACCGCTGGTTGCAGGAACTCGGCGCTGGTGGCGGCACGCCGCTGCTCGATGCGTTGCAACAGGCTAACGACTGGCTGTTGCGTCGGCAACGAGCGAAACCGAGCGAACGCCAGCGCCTGCTGATCCTCACCGATGGCCGCTTGCGTGATCTGCCTACGCTGACGCCCTTGCCGTGCCCAACCCTGCTGCTCGACACCGAGCGCGCGCCCATCCGTCTGGGTCGCGCGCGTCAATTGGCGCAGGCGCTGCAGGCCGATTACCAACATATCGACGACCTGGCGCCCGGCGTGCCAGGGCGCACCTGGAGAACCTCATGAAAACCCTGCTGCTGGTCGGCATCGGCGCCGGCGACCCGGACTACATCACCTACCAGGCGATCAAGGCACTGCGCCGCAGCGACGTGATCTTCCTGATGGACAAGGGCGCGGCCAAGCACAAGCTCAACGCCCTGCGCCGGGAAATCTGCGCACGCTTTCTAGACGGCCACACCCCGCGTTTCGCCGAAGGCCTGCAACCGGAGCGCGAACGCGAGGCAGCGGACTACCGCGCCAGCGTCGACGAGCTCAACCGTGACAAGCAGGCGGTGTTCGAGCGCCTGATCGACGAGCAGATGGTCGACGGCGAAGTGGCCGCATTCATGGTCTGGGGCGACCCATCGCTGTACGACAGCAGCATCCGCATCATCGAGGCCATCGCCGCGCGGCGTAGCGATTTCGTCTATGACGTGATCCCCGGCATCACCAGCCTGCAGGCGCTGACCGCGCGCCATCGCATCCCGCTCAACAGCATCGGTCGCTCCGTGGAAATCACCACCGGCCGCCTGCTCGCCGAAGGCTGGCCGCACGGCGTGGACAGCGTGGCGGTGATGCTCGACGCCAAGGACACCTACCGCCGCTTCGTCGGCCAGGGCCTGCATATCTACTGGGGCGCCTATGTCGGAACTGCTGATGAAATTCTTATCGCCGGCCCGCTGGATGGGGTTGCCGAACGTATTGCCACGACCCGCGCCGAGGCGCGTGAGCGTAACGGGTGGATCATGGATAGTTATTTGTTGAGGAAGGAGGGGGCGGCGGGGGATTGAGGTTAGAAGCGGTGGACAAGAAGAGCGTTGTCCAGCCTACGCCTGCTCAAGAACAGCCGCTTACATCATGAAGGGGCCGGTGTCCTCTTCGGGACTGAGGCTGTTTTGCGCGCGGCGTATCAAGCGCGGAATCTCATCGGTCAGATAAGCCCAGAATCGCTCCTCGTTTACCGTCTGTTCAACGAGTTGGGCTGGCAGGAAACGCTGCATTTCATTGCGAAAATCCGTCTTTACCTGCGGGTCGTTCACCAATGAGGATGAGCGCTGCATGGCTTTTTCCACAAAGACTTGTGCCACTACCTTGTGGTCGTTGAGCTTGGCTGCAAGTAGGTTCAATGCGGGCTCGATTTTCTGCTGCTTCAACCAGAGTAGATCCCAGAGATCACGGCTCTTGATTCGCCCCTGCCTGAGAGCAAAGGCGAGAATCTTGTCGACATAGATTTCCTCGAGTGCTTCTGCGTTGAGGATCAGGCTCTGGGTGCCCATGTCCACGCCATAGGGGTTGAGAAGCGTTCTGGGCGTGCTCATGTAGCTGGGGATGGCGCAGATATCGATATGAATGCGCTGGGCAGGCAGGTGCCGTGCGTCCGGGCGTGTCTGTACCCTCAGCTTCCAGGTATCGACATTGCCGGACTCTTTGCTCGGTTCGCTGACGTCTACCTGCAGGCTGTATTTCGTCTGCAGCCTTTCTATCAGGATGGCCCTCAACTGAGCGAAATCGTCACGGTTGAAATCGGCGCCGCCAGTGAAGTCCAGATCCTCGCTCAAGCGGTTGGAGCCATAGCAGGCCCGCAAGCAGGTTCCGCCGATAAAGCAGAGCTTCGCGAGCAGACCGGCCTCGCTCAGCACCAGCATGATGTCGTGATGCAGCAGTTCCTTTTCTATCACGACGCGCAGGTTGGTCAGCTCGGCGTGGTTGCCGATGGCCTGGTCTACCAATTGGTCAAACAAACTCATTGGCGATGCTCCAGTCGATCAGGTCGAGATTCCTTTTCGCCACTCGCATATCACGGATGGCCAGTGCGGGCCTGGCTCGCCACATCCGGCACCTGCTGTCGTAATCGAGTTGCCCCGAGAGTGTCTCGGTTTTCTGTGCGGTGTGAACGAATTCGATGGTGCCCCACGAGCCACATTTGATCAGGCTGCTGCGGCCCGATGACATCAGCGTGATCCAGTTCATTGGTATCTGCGAGATGATGCCCGCGTCACTCAGCGCTGTTTCCAGGCTTATGTAGTTGAACTCATGCGCGCGCAGACGTGCGGCAGCATGAAACAGCAACAGGCCGGTTGTCGATTTGGCTGGGCGATAGAAGTAGAGGCCACGGCAGATGCGCTCCAACTTGCCGTCCCGAGCCGCGCGGCTGAGCAATGCGCGGTAGGCCTCAGCGGAAATGTCCGGGACCAGGGCGCGCATATCCGAAGGTGTGAAGAGGTAGCGCTCAGGAGTTGCCAAGCTGCTCAAGCCGTCATAGAGGCGGCGTATAGGCTGGACTGTTTCACGGCCTTGATTCATGAGGTCGTCTCAACGGTAAGTGACGATAAGTGTAACTTAGTGTTGAGTTATCGCAATCATACGAGACGCGATGGGTGTTCAATCCAGTGTGCCGTGGCGCACCGCAAGGCCGTTTTCTGACGCCCATTCTTCCAGAGCTTCTCGGACGGCCTGGTTCTCGTATTCATGCCAGCTATCGAGCAAGTCGTTGGCGAGCAGAAGATCCTTGAAGCGCGAATAGGCGCCTTTGCGCCGGAAGATGTCCAGAATGCGGTCTTCCAAGTGTGGGGCGTTGCGGTAGGTGAAGCGCATGACCAAAGCCCGGCCCAGATCGAGATCATTCTTGCCGGGAACCAGGACGTACCTGGAGCCGTCCTCGATATCGTCTGGCAGCTCATCCAGCTCATCATCGCCGCGAAAGTAGGTCTTGCCGGTTGCAAGGCAGATGAAGGCTTCGGCTTGAAGCCGAGTGGCTGATGATGACCAGAAAAAGGCGTTTTCCAAATCACTGTAGAGGATTGTCGTTGGCATGCTGTTGTGCCTCGAAAGAAATCTGCGGGCAATAGCGTAGCGAAGATCGATCAGTCTATGAACCGAGGCTCGAGGCTTGGTCGGGCAGCATCCAGAGATGGTGGAGCGCTCGGAGGCGGCGTGAAGTTGCACGCGTGTTACCGCATCCTGCTCAACAGCATCGGCCGCGCAGTGGAAATCACCACTGCCCGCCGAAAGCTGGCCACAGGGTGTGGACAGCGTGGCGGTGATGCTTGACGCCAAGGACACCTACCGTCGCTTCGTCGGCCAGGGGCTGCATATCTACTGTGGGGCATACGTCGGTACGGCCGATGAAATCCTCATTGCCGGCTCGCTGGATGAGATGGCCGAACGCATCGTCATGACCCGTGCCGCAGCGCGTGAGCGTAATGGCTGGATCATGGATAGTTATCTGCTGCGCAAGGAAGGTTCAGCGGGGCAGTGAAGCGCTGGGTCTGTAGGCGAGAGGAATCCTGTCCGCCCTGTAGGTTTGTTTCGACGCTTCTTATTCATGGCCGAAATCATCTCGGTTGAGCTTTCAATCAGACTCAAAGGCAAATTTTCCGACTCAAACGCATAAACGAGTAGCGCTGGGCAAGGCGCTTCGCGGGGCGCTTGCAGAGAATCGAGGGCAATCGCTTCACACATAAGAACAAGAGCTTGCCCATGAACATGCACCAGAGCGACGCCGAACCCGTCACCTGCCATATCGGACGCAGTCAGACCCGCGTTGAAGATGCTGCCCTGCTGCGTGGTCTGGGTCGCTATGCCGACGATATGGCGACGCCACCAGGTACGCTGCACGCCGCTATCGTTCGTTCGCCTCATGCCCACGCCCGAGTGCTTTCGGTCGATGCCTCGGCAGCCTTGAGCATGCCCGGTGTGCACGGTGTGCTGACCAGCGAGGACGTCAAGCGTTGGGCCAACCCGTTCCCGGTTGGCGTGCGTGCGCCCATGGAGCATTGGTGTCTGGCCGTGGACAAGGTTCGCTACGTCGGCGAGCCGGTCTGCGTGGTGATCGCTGAAGACCGCTACCTGGCCGAGGACGCGCTGGACGCGGTGCAGGTGGAATACGAGCCGCTGCCGGCGGTCGTCGATCCGGAAGCGGCCACCGCCGAGGACGCGCCGGTGCTGCACGAGGCGGTCGGCAGCAACGTGGTCAACGAGCGGCACTTCCGCTACGGCGAGCCCGAGGAAGCCTTCGCCAAGGCCGCGCGGCGGGTCTCGATCAAGGTTCATTTCCCGCGTAACTCCTGCACGCCAATCGAGTGTTATGTCGTTCTTGGGCAGTACCAGCCAGCGACCGGCACCTATGAAGTGCTCTCCAATTTCCAGGGGCCTTATGCCCTGCACTCGGTGATGGCGCGCGCGCTGAACGTGCCCGGCAATCGCCTGCGTATGCGTACTCCGCCGGACTCGGGCGGCAGTTTCGGCATCAAGCAGGGCGTATTTCCCTACGTCGTGCTCATGGGGCTGGCGGCGCGCAAGGTGGGCGCTCCGGTGAAGTGGGTCGAAGATCGTCTCGAGCATCTGCAGGCCTCCTCCAGCGCCACCAACCGGGTCTGCGAGATCGAGGCAGCGGTAGAGGCTGACGGTCGCGTGCTGGCGCTCAAGTACGATCAGATCGACGACTGCGGTGGTTACCTGCGCGCGCCGGAGCCGGCCACGTTCTATCGCATGCACGGCAACCTGACGGGGGCTTATGCGATTCGCAATCTGCTGGTACGCAATCGCGTGGTGCTGACCAATAAGGTGCCGAGTGGCCTGAACCGCGGCTTCGGCGGCGGCCAGGTGTATTTTTCGCTTGAGCGTGTGATGCACCAGATTGCCGTCGAACTGGAGCTAGACCCGCTCGATGTGATCCGGCGCAATCTGGTGCCGGCGGACGCGTTTCCCTATCGCGCTGCCGCCGGAGCATTGCTCGATTCCGGCGACTATCCGGCAGCAGTCGATCTTGCAGTACGCGATGGTGGGCTGGATGAGCTGTTGCGCCGTCGTGACCAGGCGCGGGCTGAGGGGCGCATCTACGGCATCGGTTATACCGCGGCCGTGGAACCGTCGATCTCCAATATGGGCTATATCACCACGGCGATGACGCCCGAGGAGCGGCGCAAGGCGGGCCCGAAGAACGGCGCGGTGAGCACGGCCACGGTCAGTGTTGGCCCGCTCGGTGATGTCTCCGTACACGTGTCTTCGACGCCACAGGGGCAGGGGCACCAGACCGTTGTCGCGCAGGTCGTCGCTGAGGTGCTGGGTGTGGCGCTCGAGGGGATCAGTGTCAATGTGGAGCTGGACACTGGCAAGGATGCCTGGTCGATCGCTTCTGGCAATTATTCGAGCCGCTTCGCCGGTGCCGTCGCCGGTTCGGTATACAACGCCGCGATGCGTATTCGCGAGCGGATGGCAGGCATCGCCGCATCGATGTGGCAGGTGCAAGCCGAGGATGTGCGTTTCGCTGGTGGCAAGGTATTCGTCGAGGGTGGGCCGAGCCAGGCATTCCATCGTATTGCGGGCGCTACCCACTGGTCTCCCGGCCTGCTGCCCGAGGGTGAGCGTGGTGGCTTGCGCGAGACGGCATTCTGGAGCCCGCCTCAGCTGACTGCGCCGAGTGATGAGGACTGCATCAACAGCTCGTTGTGCTACGGCTTCATCTTCGACATCTGCGCGGTGGAGATCGATCGCATCACCGGTGAGGTCCACATCGACCGCTACGTGACCTGCCACGATGCCGGGCGCATTCTCAATCCGATGCTGGTCGATGGCCAGATCCGTGGCGGCTTCACCCAGGCTCTGGGCGTCGCGCTGATGGAGGAATTCGCCTACGCCAGTGACGGCAGTTTCCTCTCCGGTACCTTCGCCGATTATCTGGTGCCCACGGCTCCCGAAGCGGTGGAGCCCGTGATCCTGCACATGGAGACACCATCCCCCTTCACCCCGCTGGGTGCCAAGGGTGTCGGTGAAGGCAACAACATGAGCACCCCGGTATGCATCGCCAACGCGGTGGCGGATGCGCTCGGCCGTTCCGATATCCGCCTGCCGCTCACGCCGTCACGGGTGCGCAGCATGATCGGCATCGACGAGCCGGCTGCACCCGAGGGAATGACGCTGGATACGCCGAAAGTGGCCGGCGGCTCGACGCTGCAGGCCGAGGATTCGGTGGAAATTCCCGCCTCGCCACAAGAGGTATACGACGCTCTGCTCGACCCGGACACCTTGAAGTCGATCATTCCTGGCTGTCACGCCCTGGAGGTGGAAGGCGAGAACCACTACCGCGCCGACGTTACCGTGGGCGTCGGCATGATCCGCGCGCGCTTTGCCGCGAAGGTCGGGCTGACCGATCTCGATCCGCCGCATTCGCTGAAGCTGTCTGGCTCTGGCAATAGCCCGATGGGCTCGGCCACCGGCAGTGCGAAGGTACGTTTCATCGAACTGGACAACGGCCATACCCGTCTCGAATACGCATACGAGGCGGCGGTCAGTGGCAAGGTCGCCGCGGTCGGTGGGCGCATGTTGCAGAGCGCCTCGAAAGTCATCATCGGGCAAATCTTCACTCGCCTGGCACAGCGCCTGAGCGGAGCGCCGATGCGCCTTGGGCTATGGCAGCGCCTGCTCCAGCTGTTCGGCAACGGAGGTGGGCAATGAAGCCGGCCGCATTCGAATACGTTCGCGCCGCCAGTAAGCGCGAAGCCCTGGAAATCCTTGCCGAGCATGGTGAGCAGGCCCGAATCATCGCCGGCGGCCAGTCGTTGATGGCGGTACTCAACATGCGCCTGGCGCAGCCAAAAGTGCTGGTCGACATCAACCACGCCGGTGACCTGCACCACCTCAACGTCGAGCGCGGCCACCTGTGCGTCGGTGCTGCGGTGCGCCAGGTCGAGCTGATGGACCGCGCCAGCCTGGCCGACGAGGTGCCACTGCTGGCCCGCGCGCTGCCCTGGATCGGCCATTTCCAGACCCGTAACCGTGGCACTGTGTGCGGCTCTGTGGCGCATGCCGACCCCAGCGCTGAGATCCCGCTGTGCCTGGTCACCCTCGGCGGCCTTGTGGTGCTCGAATCGCTCAAGGGCAAGCGCCGCGAAATAGCGGCGGCGGAATTCTTCCAGGGCGTGCTGACCACCGCGCGGCGTGCGGACGAGTTGGTCAGCGAGGTGCGCTTCCCGCTGGCCGATCCGCAAGTGCGCTATCGCTTCCGTGAAGTGGCCATGCGTCATGGCGACTTCGCCCTGGTGGCCCTGGCCGCCTGCATCCGCGAAGACAGCGTCGAGCTTGGCGTCGGGGGTGTTTCCGACCGCCCGGTGCTGCGCCACCTGCCGCGCGGTGCGCAATTGCCCGAGGCACTCAACGCCTTCGCCTGGTCGCTCGGCGCACAGGACGACGTACATGCCAGCGCGGCGTATCGACGTCATCTGGTACGCGAGCTCGGCCGCCAACTCATCGAGGAACAGGACCATGCGCGCGCCAGTTGACCAACGTTTTCCCGTTCGCCTGCAACTCAACGGGCGTATGCGCCAGGGGCATGCCGAGCCGCGCATGCAGCTGTGCGATTTCCTCCGCCACGAGCTCGGCGCCACCGGCGTGCATGTCGGCTGCGAACACGGTGTTTGCGGTGCATGCACGGTGCTGGTCGACGGCGTTGCCTCGCGCTCCTGCCTGATGCTTGCGGTGCAGGCGCACGAACGGAGCATCGACACTGTCGAGTCGCTGGCGCGCGATGAGGTGATGAGCGATCTGCAGCAGGCATTCAGCCGCCACCACGCGCTGCAGTGTGGTTTCTGCACCAGCGGCATCTTGATGTCCTGCGTGGAGTTCCTCGAACGCGTGCCCCAGCCCGATGAGGCTCGAGTACGCGACATGCTGTCCGGCCACCTGTGCCGCTGTACCGGTTACACGGGAATGGTTCAGGCCGTGCTGGAGGTGGCGCTGCAGCGCCAGGCCTTACAACAACAAGAAGCCTTGGAGAACACCCATGTTTGATTTAGGACGCAGCTTTCTTGCCGCAGTCGAGCGCCGCCCGGGTGCGATTGCGATCAGCGACGGCGCGTTGAGAAAAACCTACGAACAATGGTTTGCCGACATTCAGCGTGCCGCCCACGGGCTGCAGCGTCTCGGGCTCGCCAAGGGCGATCGTCTGGTGGCAGTGATGCAGAACAACTGGCAGATGGCGACGTTGCACTGGGCCTGCCAGTTCAGTGGCATCGTCATGACGCCGCTGAACTGGCGTTGCACGGCGGATGATCTGAGCTGGTGTCTGGAGGATGCCGATGCCCGGGCACTGATCCACGACGATTCCTCGGTCGAGGCTGTACGTGGCGCTGGCCAGCTGCGAATTCCCTGCGTCAGCGTTGGCGAACTGGCAGACGAGAGCGCCCTGAGTTTCGAACAGCTATGCGCCGAGGCGCCGGCGCAGACCATTCTGCGCGCCAGCCCGGAAGACTGGTCGCTGATGCTCTATACCTCAGGCACCACCAGCCGGCCCAAGGGCGTACCGCGTCGGCACCGTGTCGAACGTGCGGCAGCCGTGGCGCATGTGGCGCAGAACCTCTACGGCCACGAGGAGTGCACGCTGGGGGTGATGCCGCTGTACCACACCATGGGTGTGCGCTCGCTGTTGTCCATGACGCTGATCGATGGCCACTTCGTCTGCGTACCGAAGTTCGACGTTCAGGCCACGCTCGATGCCATCGAGCGCGAGAAAATCAGCAACCTCTATCTGGTACCGACGCTGTACCACATGCTCATCGAGCACCCGGAGTTCAGCCCTCAACGGGTCGCCAGCGTGCGCAAGATCGGCTTTGCGGGAGCGCCGATGAGCGACGGTCTGATGCGTCGGGTCGAGGCAGCGTTTCAGCCGGAGCTGTTCGTCAATCACTACGGCAGCTCGGAGATTTACACATTCACCATCGACCAGAATGCGGCGCGCAAGCCAGGTTCGTCCGGCCGCTGCGCATTGAATCAGCGGATTCGCGTGGTCGGTCTGGACGCTCGCTCACCAGACGAGGTCGCCAGGCCCAACGAGGAGGGCCAGATCATCGCCGACCTGGCCAGCGACGAGGCCTTTGAGGGGTACTGGAAGCGTCCCGACGCGGATGACAAGTCGCTGCGTGACGGCTGGTACTTCACCGGTGACACCGGATTCTTCGATGAGGAAGGCGACCTGTTCGTCACCGGTCGTGTTGATGACCTGATCATCACCGGTGGCGAGAACGTCAGCCCGGCGGAAATCGAGAACGTCTTGTCGCTGCACCCAGCAGTAGAGGAAGTCGCGGTGGTCGGGTTGCCCGACGAGCAATGGGGCAAGCTGATCGCCGCTTTCATCAAGTTGCGCCACCCGGTCAGCGAAGCAGAACTAGACACCCACTGCGTCACTTCCGGCCTGGCCCGTTTCAAGCGCCCGCGTCGCTACGAATTCATCGAGCAGATTCCAAAATCCCCGGTCGGCAAGATCCTGCGCCGCGTACTGCTCGCCCAGTACGGCGAGCTCAAGGCTGACAGCTGACCCCATTAGACGAGAGGAAAGACCATGAATACCACCGAGATTGAGCAGTTCCTGAACAACCCATTCGACGGCTTCAACGTTGAGGTCGACACCGCTCGTGAACGTGCCGACATCATCCTCGGCCGCCCACCGTACAACGTCATTGCCATGAGCCAGCGCGAAACGCTGCGCCAGGTATTCGAGGCGCTGGATGCGCATCCTGGCGTTCGCGTGATCGTGTTGCGCGCCCAGGGCGAGCATTTCTCCAGTGGCGGCGACATCAAGGGCTTCCTGGAAGCATCGCCGGAGCATGTTTCCAAGCTGGCCTGGAACGTCGCCGCGCCAGAACGCTGCAGCAAGCCGGTGATCGTTGCCAACCGTGGCTACACCTTTGGCGTGGGCTTCGAGTTGTCGCTGGCCTGCGACTTCCGCATCGCTTCGGAAACCGCGCGCTACGCGCTACCGGAACAGAATCTCGGGCAGATCCCGGGCTCCGGCGGTTCGGCGCGTCTGCAGAAGATGATCGGCATCACCCGCACCAAGCACATGGTCATGCGTGCCAAACGTGTCAGCGGTCAGCAGGCCTATGACTGGGGCTTCGTCACCGAATGCGTACCGGACACCGAGCTGGAAAGCACGGTCGACGCGCTGGTCGACGAGCTGCGCCGCTTCTCACCGCTGGCCCAGCGCACCGCGAAGAAGCTGATCAACGACAACGAGGACGCACCGCTGAAGGTGGCCATCGAGATGGAGGGCCACTGCTACAGCCGCCTGCGCAGCTCGCATGACTTCAAGGAAGGCGTCGAGGCGTTCCACAGCAAGCGCCCGGCGGTATTCCGCGGCGAGTAACCTTCCCGTCGGGGCTTGCCTGCGGCAGGCCTCGGCAGACAATGGCTGTACCGCATTACAACAACAATCGCGGAGAACGGGTCATGATTGGCAAACAAGCAAACACTGATACTGCACCAACTTCCGGCGCCTCATCGGGCTACTCAATCCGAGAGGCAATCAACCTCAAGTCGGTCAGCGCCGGGGTAGTAGCCGCGCTGTTCGGCTGTTCCGGGCCGGCGCTGATCGTCATCAGCGCCGCCGAAGCCGGCCAATTGAGCAATGGCCAGACGGTTGCCTGGCTATTCGCCATCTACGTGCTCGGCGGACTGATCAGCATCGGCATGGCGCTGCGCTACCGCCAGCCGATCTGCGGCGCTTATTCGATTCCTGGCGCGGCGATCATGATCGCGGCACTTGCCGGTCTGGATTTTCGCCAGGCGGTCGGCGCTTTCATCATGAGCGGCGCGCTGGTCTTGCTGCTCGGCTTGAGCGGGGTGATCGGCAAGTTGATGCGCTGGCTGCCGATGCCCATCGTCATGGCGATGATCGCCGGGGCGATGATCCGCTTCGGCGTCGGTGCGGTAGAAGCGGTCGGCAGCGTTCCGCTAATGGCCGGTCTGGCGGCGCTGACCTACTTCCTGGTCATGCGCTTCTTCAAGGCGGTGCCGCCGGTGCTGGCTGCCGGGCTGGTGGGCTTCGCCGCGGCCCTGGCTCTGGGCCTGCTGAAACCGGCGGATGTGGACATCGCCTTCGTAATGCCGGCTTTCACCGCGCCCATGTTCACCCTGGAGACCTTCTTTGCCATATCGGTGCCGCTGGCGGCGCTGGTAATCGGTGCCGAGAATGCCCAGGCCACCGGTGTACTGATGGTCGAGGGCTACAAGCCTCCGGTCAATGCGATGACCGTGGTGAGCGGCGTGGGCGGCATGCTGGCCGGGCTGTTGGGCGGACACAACGCCAATATCGCCGGGCCGATGACGGCGATCTGCGGTTCCGAGCAGGCCGGCGACGATCCGCGTCAACGCTACGGGGCGACCCTGGTCAATGGCGTGCTGTTCGCCCTGTTTGGCGTATTCGCCGGTATCGCCGTGCCGTTCATCCTCACCTTGCCGCGTGAGTTGATCCTGGTGGTCGCCGGCCTGGCGATGATCGGCGTGTTGCTCAGCTCGTTGCAGCAGGCCTTCCACAAAGATACCGGTTGCCAGATCGGTGCATTTGTCGCCCTAGTGGTGGCCATGAGCAAGTTCAGCCTGTTCGGTATCAGCGCGCCGTTCTGGGCGCTGGTGATCGGCGTGGCGGTGTCCTGGGTGCTCGGCGAGTTGCACCGTGAGCAGGCCGCCTAAAGTCGCGCTGCCGTCGTCGAGTAACGACACACCGCGCACGTCTTAAAGTATGTTCGATATCGAGCTCGGCGTGGTCAAATGTTGGCGCGAAACGCCGGAATACCTGCCCGCCCTCGACGAAGTCGAGGCGAGCACCTGTGAGCGCTGATGAACATGAGCGCCGTGGTCATTCGTTAGGCGTTGGGTGCTTCAGCGATCCAGCGTTGCCCGGAACTCATCGATCAGCTCCAGCACGCGAGCGCGGGCCTGGTTCTGCGGAAAGTGCCGGCAGTGTTCAAGCAGCAGCGTGCGGCATGGGCCACTTACCATGGACGCGAGGTTTTGCAACTGGGCCGGGGTGGCGAATTCGTCGTTATCACCCTGGATGGCGAGTACGGGCACTTGAATGAGAGGCAGGGCCGTGTGGAGATTCCAGGTGGCGAAGTCCGGGTTGAGCCAGGTGTCGCTCCAGCCGTGGAAGGCGCCCTCGAGGTTGCTGCCGTGGTAGGCACGCAGACGTTCGTGCAGGTCGCCGCGGGTGTATGCCTGGACCGTGCGGCGCACGCCAGCGACGCTGGCAGGCTCGACGTCTACATGCGGTGCCAGTACCACGACGCCCTTCACCCGTGGGTCCTGGCGAGCCGCGTAGGCGAGGGCGATGGAGGCTCCGTCGCTGTGACCGACCAGAATCACCTGATCGAGTGCCAGGCCATCAAGCACATGTTCGAGTTCCTGCGGCCCGTCCTGGCTCAGGTAGTCGAGTGGACGCGGCAGCCTCACCGGGCTCGAGCGACCATAGCCCTGCCGGCTGTAGACCAGTACTGGCGCGGCACAGGCATCGGCCAGTTGCGCTGGAAAGTCTTTCCACAGGTCAAGACTGCCAAGCCCCTCATGCAGCAACACGAGCACAGGTCCCTGATCTGCTGGCCGCAGAAGCTGGTATTCAAGACGGGATATGCGGGTCTGGAGAAACTGCCGATGCGTCATTACGTGGAAGCCTGTCTGACTGAAGAGGCGAAGGTTAACCGATTTTCACGCTGGGTCCGGCGAGGGAGCGTTGAACATGCGCCAGCTTGACCTTCACGTGATGGATAGCGCCTTGCAGTGGGCGCGCGATGGGCATCCGCTCTGGTTGTGTACTGTGCTTTCCACCTATGGTTCGGCGCCACGGGCGCCCGGTGCGATGTTGGTGGCACGCGCGGACGGCCAGTTCGTCGGCTCGCTGTCCGGTGGTTGCGTTGAGGAGGCTTTTCTCGAAGCGCTGGCACGCGGTGAGCTGCAGGCGCCGGCACAGATCGTTCGCTATGGCGAGAGCGACGACGAGCGTCAGCGCTTACGACTGCCGTGCGGCGGCATCCTTCAGGTTCTGGTCGAACATCGGCTGCCTGACGAGCACTGGCTTAATCATCTGCAGGATGTCAGTGCTGCTCTGCTTGGCCAGCGTCGGCTGGTTCGCGAGCTCGATCTCACGAGCGGTAAATTCTCACTGGCGCTCGATCTGGGGGGTGAAGCTACTCAGGTGCACGCGGAACAAGTGCGTGTCCGTGTCGGCCCAGCACTGCGCCTGGTGCTGGCCGGTCTGTCGCCCGTGGCCGAGTACTGTGCCAGCTTCGCTCGCGCCATTGGCTGCGAGGTGATCGCCTGTGACCCACGGGAGGAGATGAGCGGGCATGCTCCCCAGGGCGCCCGGTTCTACCCGCGGACGCCATCAGAATTCATTGCCGCCGGGAATTGCCATGAAGCCACCGCGGTGGTCGCCCTCACTCATGACCCGCGTATCGATGACCTGGCCCTGATGGAGGCGGTACGCACGCCAGCGTTCTATATCGGAGCCATGGGCTCGCGGCAGACGTCCGCCCGTCGTGCTGAACGCCTGGCTCGGGTGGGTGGCTTGAACGAGGAGCAGATTGCGCGTATCCATATGCCTATAGGTCTCGACCTTGGCAGCAAGACTCCGGCCGAGATCGCGCTCTCGGTGATTGCCGATGTCTTGCGGGTATACCATGGCAAGGCGCGCGATGAACTCTGAAGCAATTGATCCTTGTCGATCCGTGAGTGCTGCAGCCGGTATCCAGACGGATAACCACCGCATCGCTAATGTGAGTTACTGTGAGTCACCCAGCACGCCGTCGATCCATCGAGTCGGAAGGAGTTAGCAATGTCTGTCGCACAGCGGGTCTTTCACGGCAAATTCGGTCGGGTCGCTCTGCTTGACATGGATCGCCCTCTGGTCACTCACTCACATCATGAGTGCCATGTACTGATAAAGGCATCCGGCGCGGATACCTTCTTCAACGTCAATGGCCGTCAGGTGCCTTTGACCGATCGCTGCGCGGTGCTGGTCAATGCCTGGCAACCTCATTATTACGACTTTCAATCGGGCGCTGAGCAGACACAGATCCTCGCGCTCTATATTGAACCTGCCTGGCTGGCCGAGGCGCAGCAATCCTTGGCATTGAGCGCGCACCCGGGCTTTTTCGTGCAGCCATGCATCGAGCTGAGTAGCAAGAACCGGGCAATGGCTGATCAGTTGATCGCAGAGGCCTGCAGTGTCGGGCTGGTGCCGCGTGAACGCATCGAGTTCTTGCTGTTCGATTTCCTTATCGGACTGATCGAGGATTACTCGCAATGGCGGCAGCTACGCCGTCTTGGCGCCCAGGTGTTCCAGGGTTTTCGCGATACGCGTATTCGCCGCGCCTGTGACTATCTGCAAAGTCATCTCGATGATCCCGATTGCATTGGCAACGCGGCACAGACTGCGGGGTTGTCCCGTGCGCACTTCTTCACGCTGTTTCGCAAGGATACCGGCATGACGCCCGCTCTGATGCTCAACGATGCGCGTATGCGCCGCGCTTTCCTCTGGTTGGAGCGCGAGCGAAGCGGCACCCTTGGCCAGCTCGCCGAGAGCCTTGGTTTTTCCGAGCAGGGTCACTTCACGCGGTTCTTCAGGCAGCATATCGGCGCATCCCCAAGCCAGTATCGGCGGGTAGTCGATAGCTACAATCCGAGTCTCAGGGAGTGAGGACGATGCAGTGATGAGCTCATTTTTCAGCGGCAGATGCAGGTATCTGTCCTGGCCGTCGATTGAGGGCACGACACGCTGCGCATAGTGATTTTTGTGGAAGCGCAGAAAGTGAGAACGAAAACCGGGTAATTGGGATCAATACTTTCCAGCCCGTGATCGCGGCTTTCGTCTACATAAACGACATATTTGCTGAACTGCTTCTCCGGCAATTCTCGTTCGGCCGGCACACTTGGCGTATCTACTGAACCGGGGAATAGCGGCAACTGCCCTGGCAGTGGAGAGATTGATACCTGATCGTTTTTATCCGTCATCCTTGGCCTGCTTATACGATGGTTAACTCGATAGTAGCAGTCGTGTAACGGATGACTTTGTCTCAGCCGCTTACAACCAACTCCAAGACATTCCCGTATACACCCCAAACCCTTCCCCAGGTGTGGAGCGCGCCGCGTCCGCACCCTTGTCGTTATAGCCCGGCGTCACGGTGGCGGCGTAGCGTTTGTTGGTCAGGTTGCGCAGGTCGAGCCAGGCCTGCCAGTCGTCCTTTGGCGAGGCATAGCCGAGGGTGGCGCCGAAGGTGGCGTAGGCATCGGCGTAGTAGCTGTTGGCATAGTCCACCGCGACCTTGGAGGCGTACTGGGTATTGAGGCCGGCGTAGAAGCCGCTCGGGTGGTCGTAGCGCACCTCGGCTTGGTAGTAGTGGCGCGGTAAGCCGGGCAGGCGGTTACTGCCGAATTCGTCGTCATCGCGGTAGTGGAAATCACTGAAGGTGTAAGCCTGGCGCAGGCTCAAGGCGCCGGCCGCGCCGCCTTGCCACAGCGGGCTGGTCAGGCCGGCTTCGATGCCCTGATGCACGGTGGGGCTGGCGTTGGATTCGGCGAAGACGTTGTTCTCGATCTCGACGGTGAGCAGCTCGTGGCGTACCTGCGAGTAGTAGTAGGTGAGCTCCCACTGGCCCAGTGCGGAATCACCGCGCCCGCCGACTTCGAAGGTGGTGGCGGTCTGGTTGTCCATGGAGATCGGTGCGCGCTGGCGGGACGCGTACGGCTGGTTACTGGCCGGGAAGCGTAGTGGCGAGCTCCAGATCATCGACCAGGCATGTGGCGGTTCCACCGAGCGGCTGATATTGCCGAATAGCTGCACATCGGGGTTGAGCTGGTAGCGCAGGCCGATGCGCGGTGCGTAGTCCCAGGTGCTTTCGTCGAGCTTGTCGTCGGTGGCTGGCCAGGTTACCTGCACTTCGCGGCGGGTATGAATCAGCGCCAGGCCACTGGTCAGCCACAGGTCGGGCGTTAGCTCCAGCTCGTTGCCGATATGCAGCACGGTGTCCGAACCCAGGTGTTCGTAGGCGCGCATCAGCGTGCCGGCCGGGTAGTTCACCCGAGCGCCGACAACAGGTGTCACTGTGATCGGTAATGCGGCATTTTCCTTCGACTTGCTGCTGGGCAGCGTGGTGGTGGTGCGCCAGCCGATGGTGGTGGTGCTGTCCAAGCCGAACAGGGTGTGCCGGTGGGTGTAGTTCAGCGTGCCACTGACGTCGCTGTAGTCCACGCGGACGCGGTAGGTGTTTCCATTCGGCGAGCTGTTCTCGACGATATCCATCGGGTAGTGGTGATAAGCCAGGCCCGCCACCAGGGTCGAGTCGTCGTCGATCTGCCAGGTGGTCTTGTTGGCCAGCCAGGTACTGCCAGGTTGATCGCGGTAAGCGTCGATACGCAGGTTGTTGGCCGCAGCGGCACGTGGGTTATGCTCGATCTGCGCCTTGGTCAGGCGGCCCGGTACTTCGTGCTCGGTTTCGCGGTAACGCAGGTAGAAGCGCGTCTCCAGGTTCTCGTTGAGGCGGTAGCCGAAGTTGGCGGCGACGCCTTTGCCCTTGCCTGAGGAATGATCCTGATAGCCGTCGGTTTCGCTGTCGGTGAGGGCGAAGTAGTAGTCGAAATCGCCCAGCACCTGGCCGGAGGCGATGCTGCGCTTCTGGTAGCCACGGCTGCCTGCTTCATAGCGCAGTTGCAGCTTGGGCGCGGTGTAGCCGGTGTGGGTGATGTAGTCGATGGCGCCGCCCAGGGCCAGCGAACCCCGGTCGAAGCCGTTGGCGCCGCGTAATACTTCGGCGCGACTTATCCACAGCGGTTCCAGCAGTTCGTAGGGCGTGCCGCCGGGGCCGGTCAGTGGCAGGCCGTCGAGCATGATATGGGTGCCGGAAGCATGTGAGCCGGGGCCACGGTTGATGCCCGAGCCACGCACGCTGATCTTCACGCCTTCGTTGCCGGGTGACTGTGCGTAGACGCCGGGCTGGTAGGCCAGTACGTCGGCGACGCCGGCCACGCGGCCCTGCTCGACCTTGGCCATATCCACCACATTGGTGGCCCCAGGGACGCGCTTGAGCTCCTCGCGCGCGGCCTCTACTTCACTTACCTGTTCGCCGGTGACCTGCAGTGAATCGAGTTGCACGGGCTCATCGGCGAAGGCGCTGTGGCCGCTCAGGCAGGCGAGGGCGAGCAGTGTGATGCGGGCAGGAGGACGGGAAAACGGCAGGGGCAGCATGCAAGGGCTCCGTTGAGCGGGCGGCGAGTGTGTCTGATGGAGGCCGACGAGGATTCGTCACGCCAGCGCGGTGCTGGCGCGGGGGCACATCATGCCGGTTTTGCCCGTGCTGTGCAGCGGGCCGCTCAGGGAGAAGCAGGGCGGCCGCGCGACTGGTGACCGCCCCTGTGGATAACCCTCAGGCCAGGCCGGCCTTGTCCAGACCGAACTGCTTGTCGGCGGAGCCGGGCACGGTGCGGAAGGCCACGTTGAGGCGGTTCCAGCCGTTGATGGCGACCACCAGGAAAGTCAGCTCCGACAGTTCCTGCTCGGAGAACTGCTCGCGCACGCTGGCGTAGATGGCGTCGGACACGCCGTGCGGCGACAGCTGGGTCAGGGCTTCCGTCCACTCCAGCGCGGCGCGCTCCTGCGCGGAGAACAGCGGCGATTCGCGCCACACGGCGACATGGTGCATGCGCAGTTCGCGGTCGCCATGGATCTTCGCTTCCTTCACGTGCATGTCGACGCAGAAGGCGCAGCCGTTGATCTGCGAGGCGCGCAGCATAACCAGGTGGGCCAGCGGCGCGAGGAACGGGCTGCGGGTCAGCAGCATGGAGAACTCGGCGTATTTGCCGGAAGCCTTGGGGGAGAGGGCGAAGTAGTCGAGGCGCTGGCTCATGGTGATCATCCGTATCCGCGTTGAGGGGCGCGATGGCGTGACGGCCTGCCCCGGTAGCGGTGAATCTACGCAGAGGTGGCCCAGTCACATAGATCCAATTGTGCAGATTCGGATTGATCCACTTCGCTCAGCGTCGGGCTTGCGACGGCGGAAAACCATACTCGCGCTTGAAGGCGGCGCTGAAGCTGCTGAGGTGCTCGTAGCCGGCCAGATTGGCGGCATCCTCCACTGACAGGCCCTGCTGGCGCATGGCCTGATAAGCGCGGGCCAGGCGCTGGCGGCGCAGGTAGGCGGCGATGGTGGTGCCGTTGCGGCTGCGAAAGGCATTCTGCAGGTCGACCGGGTTGGTGCCGAGCTGGCGCGCCATGTCGGTGATGCTCAGGGCATCTGCCTCGCTGCTGTCGAGCCATTCCTTGAGGCGCGCCAGGCAGCGTTCGAGATGGCTGCCGAGGCGTTTCTCCGGCGGCGCATCGATGCCGCGCAGGATGTCGCAGGCCAGATCCAGGGCGAAGCTCTCGCGTTGCAGGCGTTGCATCAACGGCGGCAGGCTCGCGTCACGTTCGAGCAACTGGTGGGCACGTTGGAGGATGTCCACCGAGGGTTGCCAGGGCAGGTTGTGCCAGTGGCTGCGGCTGAAGCGCATCAGGGCGTCGCTGCGCAGCTGGCTGTCGAGGGCGAACTGCTGCAGCCAGTCCGGGGTGATGCTCAGGCATACCTTGGTTTCTTCGCGGCCGCTGCGCCAGTGGCGCTGGAACTGGTCGCTATCGGTCAGGTTGACCAGCATGGCGCGCTGACCGCCAGGGCGGGCATCGAAGTGCAGGCGCTGGCGCGGCAGGCTGACTTCGGCTTCGCCTTGCAGCAGGAAGGCGGCAGTGATGCCCGGCGCCAGGCGGTTGTCGCTGCTGGCGTCGACCAGATCGCGGCTATGGCTGAAGTACAGCACCAGGCCTTCGCTCAGCACTTGCACTTGTTGTTCGCCGTCGAGCACTGGCTGTTCGCCCGGTAGCTCGCGCTGGAAATGCAGGTTGCCGCCCAAGGTGTGGGCGACATCGCTGAGCTGACCGCAGGTGAAGACCGTCATGCTGGCTTGACCGATGGAAGTTTCGTTGCGGCTAATTTTTCCTTCTTTTCCCCTAAGCGCGCAACATTGTTCAGAATTATTCTCATGTGCAATGAGGTCGCAATCGTCTTGATTGCGTTACCAACGATCATGGGAATCACACAGCGATGGGTTTGCTCCTCACGCAAACGACGGTGGTCGAGGCGGTCTTCCATGACCATGTCGACGCGGCGCAGATAAGCCAGTGGCTGGACGGCATCGAGCATCTGATCGAAGGCCGTCAGCCGTTCTTCTTCATTTCCAGTACCCGCGAGGGCAGCACCTTCGCCGAGGATTACCGGGCCATCCAGGGCGTCTGGTACAAGCAGCACAAGGCGGCGTTCCGCGAGGTTTGCCAGGGGCTGGTGCGCATCGCCTGTGACGCCGAGGAGCAGGCCCGGCTCGACACTCCGGCGCTGCATGCCGCCTGGGGCGTGCCCTACTTCGTCACCCTGGACAGGACGCACGGCTATCGCTGGATCGCCGAGCGCATGGTGGATCATGCAGCGCCCGTTTGAGCAGGTGCCGGTGACCCGGCTGGCGTTGGCGGTGATCGTGGTGCTGTACCTGGCCCACGCGCTGCCGCTGTACTTCTTCAACGTGGCGATGCCGGCCATCCTGCGTAGCCAGGGTGTCGACCTGCGCTGGATCGGCATGCTTTCGCTGCTGTATGTCCCCTGGGCGTTCAAGTTTCTCTGGGCGCCGCTGGTCGACCGGCATTACCTGCACAGCCTCGGCCGGCGCCGTACCTGGCTGTGGCTGACCCAGGCGGCGCTGGTGGCCGGCATCTTGGTGCTGGCGCTGACCGGCCTGGAGCACGGCTTGTTGCTGTTCGTGCTGGTGAGCCTGTGGATATCCACCTTCGCCGCCACCCAGGACATCGCCATCGACGGCTACACCGTGGAGTCGCTGGCCAGCGAGGATCATCGCCTGGGCAGCATGGCGCAAAGCATCGGCGTGGCGCTGGGCAGCATGTTCGGCGGTGCCGGCGTGCTGTGGTTGTACCAGGTGGTCGGCTGGCAGAGCGCGCTTCTGACCCTGGCCGGCCTGAGTGCCTTGACCATGCTGGCGGTGGTGCGGGTCGATGATCGCCTGCCGGCGCAGGCCGAGGCGGCCAAGCCGGGCTTCATCGCCACCTTCAAGCGCCCGGAGATCCGCCGGGCACTGTTGCTGATTCTGGTCTATCGCCTGGTCGAGGCGCCGGCCATGGCCATGCTCACGCCGATGCTGGTGGATCGGCAGTGGTCGCTGACGCAGATCGGCCTGCTGATGTCGGGGGCCGGCGCCAGCGTCGGGCTGCTCGCCGCCGTGGCGGCTGCGCGTCTGCTGCTGCGCCAGCGTGCGGCGACCCTGCTGCTGCGTGCCGGCTGGCTGCGCAGCCTGGCCTATCTGGCGGTCGCCGGGCTGCTGTTCAGCGGCCTGGCCGACGGCTCACCGCTGTGGCTCGGCACCATGGTGCTGGTGCTCCTGGCCATCCGTTACCTGGCGATGACCAGCCTCTACGCCCTGTTCATGCAGCTGTGCTCGCGGCAGCAGGCCGGCACCGACTTCACCGTGCTGGTGTGCTTCGAGCTGCTGGTGTTCTTCGTCGGTGGCTCGCTGTCGGGCTTCCTCGCCAAGGGCCTGGGCTACGAAACCTACTACCTGCTGCTGGGCGTGCTGTCAGTGCTCAGCGTCCTGCTCTGCAAACCTATCGTCCGGCGCATCCAGGCCGGCACCGACAATCATTGACGCGCTTTCTCTGGGGGAAACCATGAGGCATCTTTCGGCATCCATGCAGGTCACCTTGCTCAGCCTGGCAGTGAGCGGCGCGCTCCACGCGCAGGCCGACGACACCACGACCAGCCAGCTCAAGGAGCTCGGCCCGATGGTGGTCACCGCCACGCGTTCGGCCAAGAGCATCGCCGAGATCGCCGGCACGGTGTACAGCATCGACCGCACGCAGGTCGCAGAGCAGGCCGCTGCTGGCCGTTCCACCGCCGATATCCTCGGCCAACTGGTGCCCTCGCTGGCGCCGAGCAGCGGCACCACCAGCAACTACGGCATGACCATGCGCGGGCGCACCGTGCAGGTGATGATCGACGGTGTGCCGCTGACTGGTTCGCGTGACGGCTCGCGCCAGCTCAACAGCATCAGCCCGGCGATGATCGAGCGCATCGAGGTGATCTCCGGTGCCACCAGCATCTATGGCGCCGGTGCCACCGGCGGCCTGATCAACATCATCACCCGCAATGCCGATGACGAAACCAGTGACTTCAGCAGCCGCATCGGCCTGCGTACCCCCGGCAAGGCCGCGCGTGACGCCATGGCCTACGAGGCCTCGCAGACCGCTGCCTTCCACCAGGGCGCGGTCAGCGGTTTCGCCGGCCTGAGCTTCACCAAGCAGGGCGAGATCCGCGATGCCCATGGTGATCGCATCGGCCCGGAAATCTCCCAGACCGACCGCCAGGACACCACCAGCTTCGACTTCAACGGTCGCCTGACCTGGCACTTGGACGATGACCAGCAACTGAGCGCCGGCGTGCGCTACTACAACGACGAGCAGGACAGCGACTACGGCCCGGACTACGGCCCCAACCTGTCGGCGTTGTTGGTCTCGAACTACCAGCCCAGCCACAACGCGGTGGACGGTTTGCAGCTCGACGACCGGCCGCGCACCCGTCATTACGGCGCCAATGTGCAATACCTCAACCGCGATTTGCTGGGTGGCCAGCAATTGACCGCCGAAGCCTACTACCGCAAGGAAAAATCGCGCTGGTTCCCGTTCGCCAGTCGTGCGGCCAATGCCGCGTTGCCCGGTGGGGTGGCCAACGTGGTGCTGCAGTCGAGCACCGACATCGATGTCTGGGGCGTGCGCACCGCCTTGCAGAAGGGCTTCGAGCTGGCCGGCCGCGATCTGCAACTGACCTATGGTCTCGATCACGAGCGCGAGCAGGATCGTCAGGACGGCCAGTTCTACGACTTCAACAGCTTCTTCACCAGCAATGGCCTGAACTACCGCGAGACCTACAGTTCCTCGATGGGCCCGGACGTGGAAGTGAGCAAGACCGGCGCGTTCCTGCAGGGTGACTACCAGCTCACCGAACGCCTCAGTCTGCAGGCCGGCGTTCGCCGCGAAACCATCCGCAACGAAGTGGACGACTCCATCCCCTATGGCGAGGCGGTCACCGCCGCCACCGTGGCCGGTTACCAGGCGCGCACCCTGGAAGGCGGCAACGTGCGCCACAGCGAAACCCTGTTCAACTTAGGCGCGGTGTACAAGCTGACCGACACTCAGCAGCTGTTCGCCAACTTCTCCCAGGGCTTCAGCCTGCCCGACACCCAGCGCATGCTGCGCGACGTGCCGGCCAGCTTCGTCATCGATAGCAGCAGCATCGACTCGATCAAGGTCAACAACTACGAACTGGGCTGGCGCCTGGGCGATGCCAGCGGCCTGAACGCCGGGGTGACGGCGTTCTACAACACCTCCGACAAGGTGGTGCAGTTCAACCGCGATTTCAGCGTCTCGGTGGCCGACACCGACGAGCGCGTATGGGGCGCCGAAGGCAACCTGCAGGTGCCGGTGGTCGAGGGCTGGACGCTGGGCGGTACCCTGGCCTACACCCGTGGCCAGTACAAGGACGCTGCCGGCAACTGGCGCGAGCTCAATGCCTTCCGCGTCTCGCCGCTGAAGGCCACCGTCTACAGTGACTGGCGCTTCCTCGATGGCTATGGCGTGCGCCTGCAGGCGCTCACCGTGGGCGGCAGTGACCGCGCCTATGACGACGCTCAGTCCGCCGCGATCAGCCCGACCATCCGCGCCACCCCGGCGACCAAGATCCAGGGCTATACCGTGGTCGACCTGATCGCTCACGCGCCCTGGCTGGGCGGCGAGGTTGGTTTCGGCGTCTACAACCTGGCCAACCGCGACTACAAGACCGTCTACGGTCAGCAGGCCGAGGCCACCTACGGCGCCATCTCCAGCCTGCCGGCGGCGGGGCGCACCTTTGGCCTCAGCTACTCGGTGCAGTACTGATCGCTCAGTGCTGGTAGCTCAGCGGCCGCTTCGACGACTCCGGCAGTGCCAGGCCGCCGGCCAGGGCCAGCAGGGCGATGGCGATCAGGTAGTAGGCCGGCGACATGCGGTTGCCGGTCGCCTCGATCAACCAGGTGGCGATCAGCGGCGCGGTGCCGCCGAAGATGGTGTAGGCCAGGTTGTAGGTGAAGGCCGAGGCGGTGTAGCGCACCCGGGTGGGGAACTGCTCGGAGAGCAGCACCGCCGTCACCACGCCACAGATCACCGCACCCACTGCCAGCAGCATGGCGCCCAGGGCTGAAGCCAGCAGGGTGCCCGAGGCGGCCAGGGTGAAGGCCGGATACACCGCGACGATCAACGCCACCCCGGCGGTGAGGATGGTGCGGCGGCGCCCGACGCGATCCGAATAGCGCCCGACGAAGGGGCACAGCAGGGCCGCGAAGAACAGCGCGATCAGGCTGGCCAGCAAGGCGGTCGGCCGCGCGGCGCCGCCGACCACCTGCATATAGGTGGTGAGGTAGGTGGTGAACATGTAGAACGACAGCGCCGTGGCGGAGATGAACGCCGACAGGCAGAGCACGGTGCCGCCATGCTCGCGCAGGGTTTCGCGCAGCGGTGAATGTTCGGGATGAGGTTGCGCAGCCAGGGCCTGGAAGGCCGGTGATTCGTCCAGACGCAGGCGCATGTACAAGCCGACCAGGCCCAGCGGCGCGGCGATCAGGAAGGGCACGCGCCAGCCCCAGGCCTGCATCTGCGCTTCGTCCAGCCAGAAGCCCATGCCGAATACCAGGCCGGCGGCGCAGGCGAACGCCATGAAGGTCGAGACCGGCACGAAGCTGCCATAACGCGCCTTCTGCTCGGTGGGCGCGTGCTCCATGACGAAGGCGCAGGCGCCGGCGTATTCGCCTCCGGCGGAGAAACCTTGCAGGCAACGCGCCACGGCCAGCAGCAGCGGGGCGAACAGGCCGATGCTGGCGTAGGTCGGCAGCAGGCCGATCAGTGTGGTGGCGCCGGCCATCAGCAGCACGGTGATCGACAGCACGCGCTTGCGGCCGATGCGGTCGCCGAGGATGCCGAAGACTATGCCGCCTAGTGGGCGCAGGGCGAACGACACGGCAAACACGGCGAAGGTCTGCAGCAGCGCCAAGGTCGGGTTGCCCGGCGGGAAGAACAGCGAAGCGATGGTCACGGCGAGAAAGCCGTAGACGGCGAAGTCGAACCACTCGACGAAGTTACCGATGGCCGAGGCGGCGATCACCTTGTGCAAGGTGGCCGGGCTGACCTGCTGGCCCGTGTGGATGGCATTCATGTAACGCTCCTGATCCCTGATTTAGACGGCTTCAGGCAGGTTACGGAGCGATGTGCGGGGCGGGCGCTTCGCAGGCGACAGTGGCGTTGCCGTGAGCGACCTCAGCCCTGGGGAAACTGCGCCGGGTCGCAGAAGCAGGCGCGCAGGTGATCGAACACCAGGCGTACCCTTGGCGGCACCGGGCCTTGCTGCGGGCGGTAGATGAACAGCTGCCAGGGATCGGGTGCCTGCTCGGTCAGCACCGCCTGCAGGCGGCCACTCTCCAGGTAGGGCTGCGCCAGATAGGCGGGTAACTGGCCGTAGGCCAGGCCGGCGAGCACCGCCTCCAGCTCTGCTTCCTGGTCATCGCAGACCAGCGCTGGCGCGGGCGGATGCAGGCTGGGGCCGTGAGCGAAGGTCCACGGCCAGGGACGACCGTTCTTGCGGTCGATCAGCACCGACAGCGGCCGCTGTTGCAACTCGTCGAGGTCACGCGGTGCGCCGCTGGCAGCGATCAGTTCCGGCGTGGCCACCACCTGCAACGGTACCGGCGCCAAGGCGCGCGCGACGTAGCGGCTATCACGCAGAAAGCCGACGCGGATGCCGATGTCGATCTGCGCTTCCACCGCGTCGGTGATCTCGTCCTCCAGGCGCAGGTTCAGGACCAGCTGCGGGTGCTGTTTGAGCAAGGGTTGCAGGAAACCCACCAGAAAGCGCTTGCCAATGGCCTGCGGCGCGGTGATGCCGATGCGCCCGGCGATGGCCGATTCGGCCTCGGCGCGATGGCCGCGAAACAGCGCATCGAAGTCATCCAGCATCTGCCGGGCGCGCAGCGCATAGGCCTCGCCGAAGGCGGTGATATGCACCTGGCGGGTGTTGCGGTGAAACAGGATCTCGCCCAGCTCCTCCTCCAGCGCCTTGATCGCGCGGGTCACCGCCTGCGGCGAAACCCCCAGGCGAGTGGCTGCTTCGCGGAAATTGTTGCAGTCGGCTGCGCTGCAGAAGATGCGGACCATCTCCATGCGATTAAGCATGTCGGGATGCCTCTGTATTCCAGAATGTGGAATAGCCTAATCCAAACTCTTCCATTCATTGAAACTTAAATCGCCTCTAACGTGAGCCCATGTCCAGCGAGCGACGCCGGACACTCCGACCAATCGATAGAGGGCATCACCATGAGCAACAACATTTCCGGCAAGGTCGTGGTCATCACTGGCGCCAGCAGCGGCCTGGGCGAAGCGACTGCGCGTCATCTGAGCAAGCTGGGCGCCAAGGTGGTGCTGGCTGCACGGCGCAAGGAGCGTCTCGAACAACTGGTCAGCGAGCTGGTTGCCGCTGGCGGCGAGGCCGTGGCCTACACCACCGATGTGACCCGCGCCGATGAGGTCAAGGCGCTGATCCAGGGGGCGCTGGACACCTTCGGCCGCGTCGATGTGCTGGTCAACAATGCCGGCTACATGGCCATCGCGCCGCTGAGTGATGTGCGCGTCGAGGAGTGGGAGCGCATGATCGACATCAACATCAAGGGCGTGCTGTACGGCATCGCCGCAGCGTTGCCAGTGTTCCAGCAACAGAACGCCGGGCATTTCATCAACATCGCCTCGGTGGCCGGGATCAAGGTGTTCAGCCCGGGCGGTACCGTCTACAGCGGCACCAAGTTCGCCGTACGGGCCATCTCCGAAGGGCTGCGTCATGAGGTCGGCGGCAGCATCCGCACCACCACCATCGAGCCGGGTGCGGTGGATTCGGAGCTGAAGTTCGGCAGCTCTCACCAGCAGAGCCGCGACTTCGTCGTCGACTTCTACAAGCAGGCGATTCCGGCGGAATCGGTGGCACGCGCCATCGCCTTCGCCATCGAGCAGCCGGCCGATGTCGACATCAACGAGATCGTCCTGCGCCCGACCACGCAGGAGTTCTGATCCATAACCGCTGTTGCAGGCGCTTGCGATGCTGGTTCACCCGAGCCAGCATGCGGGCGCCTTTTTCGCTTTCAGGAGCCTGCATGAGTGCGCCCATCCATTCCGTCGACCTGGCCAAGGCCTACCGTCTGCTCAACCACGGGCCGACCGTGCTGGTGTCGGCCCGTCATCAGGCTGTGGATAACGTCATGGCGGCAGCTTGGTGCTGCGCCTTGGATTTCGACCCGCCGAAGCTCACCGTGGTGATCGACAAGGCCACTCGTACCCGCGCGCTGATCGAGGGCAGCGGCCTGTTCGCCATCCAGGTGCCGACCGTGGCGCAACTGCAACTGACTCAGGCGGTGGGCAACGCTAGCCTGGCCGATGATCCGGCGAAGCTGGCGCATGCCGGGATCGAGTTGTTCGAGATGGCAGGCCACGATGTGCCGCTGGTGGCGGGCTGTTCGGCCTGGCTGGTCTGTCGGCTGATCGATGAGCCGCACAACCAGCAGGCCTACGACCTGTTCATCGGCGAGGTGATCGCGGCCTGGGCCGACGAGCGCGTGTTCCGCGACGGTCGCTGGCATTTCGAAACGGCCGACCCGAGCCTGCGCAGCCTGCATCACGTCGCGGGCGGGCACTACTACGCGATTGGCGAGGCGCTCAAGGCCTGATGTCGGGCGTGCTCAGCGCGCCAGCGGTAGCGCTACACCGATCAGCACGAAGAGCACGCCGCAACTGCGGTTGAAGGTGCGGCCGCCGCGTTGCAGCCAGGGCCGTACGCGGAAGGCCAGCAACGCCAGCAGCAGCTCGACGAGGAACTCGACCACGGCGAAGGTCGCTGCCATCACCACGAACTGCACGGCCAGGCCACGCTGCGGATCGACGAACTGCGGCAGGAAGGCGCCGTAGAACAGGATCACCTTGGGATTCGACAGCGCCGACAGCAGGCCTTGGCGAAACAGCCGGCTGGCGCTGGGGCGCACAACGCTGTCGGCCAGGGTCAGGTTCATTGGTGGCGAGCGCCACAGCTGCACGCCCAGCCAGATCAGGTAGGCGCCGCCGATCCACTTGAGCGCCAGCAGCGCGTTGGGCGCGGTCTTGAGCAGCGCACTGAGGCCGAACATGGCCAGTGCGATCAAGGTACTGAAGCCAACCACACCGCCAAGGATGGTGGCCAGTGCCATGCGCGCGCCGTACAGCCCGCCGTGGGTCAGCGCCAGAAGGCTGTTGGGGCCGGGTGTCAGCGCCAGGCCAAGGGTGGCGACGAAGTAGACGAGCCAGAGTTCTAGGGCCATGCGGGTCTCCTGTTTGGGCGTAGCCAGTCTAGTCAGCGGCAGGTACTTGAATGAGGTAGATTCTGGCTATCTAGCAGTTGATTCTGGACATGACATGGCCGAAAGCCCCGACCTGCGTTTTCTCCTGTTGCCCCTGCCGGAGTTCGCCCTGCTGCCGTTTGGTGGCTTTCTCGACAAGTTGCGTTTTAGCGCCGACGACGAGGACTACAGTCGCCAACGTTACTGCACCTGGACGATTCTCGGCCTGCAACCAGGGCATGTGCTGTCCAGCAGCGGTGCTGCGCTGCGGATCGAGGCCACACCCGAGCAACTCGATCTGGCTGACTTCGACTATCTGGTGCTGTTCGGCGGGCGCAACGCACAGGCCACTGCCGCGCTGGCGCCGACCTATCAGCAGCTGCTGCGTCGCGCAGCTCGCGCTGGGGTGAAGCTGGTGGCGATCGACAATGCCAGCTTCCTGCTCGCCGCCTGCGGCCTGCTCGACGGTTATCGGGTGGCGGTGCACTGGCGCCATGAAGCGGAATTCCGTGCCAGCTTTCCGCAGCTGCGCCTGGCTCGCGAGCGTCTGTATTGCCTTGATGGTGCGCGGATTTCCTGCGCCGGCGGCACCGCAGCCATCGATCTGGCGGTGGAACTGCTGGCTCAGGGCAGCGGCCGGGCACGGGCGCTCAAGGGCTTGGCCGATATGCTGGTGGACGAAACGCGCAGCGGCCAGCACGCGCTGCGCTCGTTGCACACGACATCGAGCGGCGCGCGCCATGTAGACCGCGCCATCGCCCTGATGCGCCACGGCCTGGCCAGTGCCGATGGCATCGAGCAGCTGGCGGCCAGTGTCGGCATCAGCCGGCGTCAGCTCGATCGCCTGTTTCAGGCCAGCCAGGGCATGAGCGCGCGCGAATACTGGAACGAACTGCGCCTGCAGCACGTGCGCTGGCGCCTGCTCAACTCCAGCCACAGCCTGGCGCAACTTGCCGACGAGATCGGCGTCAGCGATGCCAGCCATCTGGGCAAGCTGTTCCGCCAGCGCTTCGGTACCACGCCTGGGGCGATGCGCCGCCAAACCAAACCTACGGCGTAAGTGGCTTCAGCCGCGAAGCTGGGACAGCAGCGGCACCCATACCGAGGCCAGCAGCAACAGGGCCATGCAGCGGTTGAACAACAGCAGCCTGGCTGGTTGTCGCAGCAGCCGTGCGCTGCCGATGCCGAGCAGGCCCCAGGCCAGCAGGCAGGGCGTGGACACCAGCAGGAACAGCGTCGCGTAGCTTGCCACCGCGCCGAACGAAGCCTGGCCGTCGAGAAAGATCGCCGTGACCGATACGGTCATCAGCCAGGTCTTGGGGTTGATCAATTGCAGGCCGGCGCCCTGAACGAAGCCCTGGCGCCGGTCCACGCTGCGTTCGTCCAGGCCAGCCGCTTCGGCGCGCATCAGCTTGCAGGCCATCCAGCTGATCCAGGCGGCGCCGGCCCAGCTCATCGTCGTCTGCAGCAGCGGGGCGTGGGCCAGAAGTTCGCCGAGACCCAGGCCGACCACCAGCAGCATCAGGCTGGCGCTCAGGCTCGCCCCGACCGCGATGGCCAGGGCAATGGACAGGCCAAAGCGGGCAGCACTGCCGAGGATCAGCAGGTTGGTCGGGCCGGGGGTAATCGACGCCACCGAGGCGAACAGGATAAAGGGCAGCCACTGGTTCATGGCGGTGAAGGGCATTGGCATCGCTCCATATCGAAGCTATGGCGCGATTGTCCGAAGGGCTCGCTCAGTGGTCTTGAAGCTTTGTGCAGCGGTTGCGGTAGGCGCCTGGGGTCAGGCCATTGGCGCGGCGGAACCAGCGGCCCAGGTGGCTCTGGTCGGCGAAGCCCAGATCACTGGCGACATCCGCTGGCGCCGTACCGAGGGCCAGCAGACGGCGGGCGCGCACCAGGCGCAGTTGGATCAGATAGCCATGCGGGGCGATGCCGAAGGCCGCCTTGAATGCGCGGCTGAGGCGAAAGCGGTCGACGCCGCAGGCACGCGCCAGCTCGTCGAGGCCGATGTTCTGCTGAAAATGCGCATGCAGGTAGTCGCGGGCGCGCAGGGCTACGCGGGGAATCTGCGGTTACCCGGCAGACACTGGCGCCAGTGCAGGCTGCGCGAGATCCGCTCCAGCAGCGCGTCGAGTGCCGCGTCGCGCACCATGCGCGGCTCTCCGTCGCTCAATGCCTGTAAGGCGTTGGCTATGCACGGCAGCAGGCCGGGGTCGTCCGGCTGTGTGCGCGGCACGCCGGGCAGTCAGCCGGGGCCTGCTCGAACAACGCCGGCAACGCGCGCTCCAGCCAGGCCGGTTCGAGATAGAGCGTGGCGTAGGTGAAACCGCCTGGCGCCGGCGCATGCCCGTCATGGATATCGCCGGGCTCGAGGAAGAAGGTCTGCCCGGCGACGCTGCTGAACAGCGCACGGCGGCAATGGAACTGCTGCACGCCCTGTTCGGTGAAGCCGATCAGGTAGCTGTCGTGCCAGTGCGGGTCGTAGGCGTGGCCCTCGAAATGCGCGCGGATCACCTCGATGCCGGTATCGGCATCCTGCTTGAGGTCGACCCATGATTGCGCGTTCATCGCCCGGCTCACAGTGGAAAATGGAACGCCTGAGCTTAACCCGTTTGTCGGGTATGCCTAGAACGTTTGTGCAGATGGCTGGGGCTGTGGATAAAACCAATCGCTGATCCGTAGGAGCGGCTTCAGCCGCGAAATTCGCGGATAAATCCGCTCCTGCAAACGCTTGGCAATCCGGCTTGCGAGCGATGCCCTAGTCGGCCTGGGCGGGATACCAGCGAGGCGTATACACCCACTCGCCGCCGTCGGCACGCGGGAAGCGACGGGTCTGGCTGGAGCCGATGATCACCAGGGTGCGCATATCGACCATCTCCGGCGTCAGCTCGCCGAGGGTGAGGCTGCGCAGTGTCTCGGCGGGGCGGCCGATGTCGCGGCCGAGTACCACCAGGGTTTCCGGCGTGCGGTGCTGGCGCAGCAAGTCGAGCGCGCGGCCAAGCTGCCAGGGGCGGGATTTGGAAATCGGGTTGTAGAAGGCCATGGCCAGGTCGGCGATGGCGGCATGCGCCAGGCGTTTTTCGATCACCGCCCAGGGCTTGAGGTTGTCCGATAGCGAGATCAGGCAGAAGTCATGACCCAGCGGCGCGCCGGCCTTGGCAGCGGTGGCCAGGGCGGCGGAGACGCCCGGCAGCACCTCCAGTTCGACGCCGTGCCAGGCCTCGCTCTGCGGGGTTTCCAGCGCCTCCATCACGGCGGCGGCCATGGCGAACACGCCAGGGTCGCCCGAGGAAATCATCACCACGCGGCGGCCGCTGGCAGCCAGTTCGAAGGCGTGGGCGGCGCGCTGCAGTTCCTCGCGGTTGTCGCTGGGGTGCAGGCATTGATCGGCGCGCAGCGGGCCGGCCATCTTCACGTAGGTGTCGTAGCCAAGCAGGTCTTCGGCCTCGTCGAGGGCGCGGCGTACGGCCGGGGTCATGTGCTCGGCGGCGCCGGGGCCGAGGCCGACCACGCTGAGACGGCCGCGACGCTGGCCGAGGCGCTCGATATCCAGCGGCCGTTTGCTCAGCAGCAGGCGCAGGCCACCGCCGGCATGGTGCTCGGGCGGCAGTTCGGTGGTGTTGTGGATAAAGCGCAGTGGCAGGTTCAGTGCCTGCGCTGCTGCGTGCAAGTCGGCGTTGGCCATGCAGCTTTTGTCCGCGAGTAGCACCGCCAGTGTTTGTGGTGCCAGGTCGGCATCGCTCAGCGCCTGCTGCAGGCGCCCCGGTAGATCGGCATCGGGGCGTTCGATCAGCGCAGCGGCGCAGCGTGGGTGAATCAGCAGCTCATCGGGCTGGGCCGGGCGTGCCTGCGCGGTGATATGGATGACCCGGCTGGCGGCGTTATCCACAGGCAACTGCGCGGCTTCCAGCCAGGGCGCTTGGCCTTCGATGCGTACCGTCTCGCCGCCGAGCAGGTCGCTGACGAAGCGCTTGCCCTGCTGCAGGTCGGCCAGGGCGTAGCCGGCCGGTGGCTCCAGCAGGCAGGTGCCGAAGCGCAGCTCGCCGCTGGTGGTGATGGCCGGCGCCACTCCCAGGTGCGCGGCGATCTCGCGGGCCAGGCGATTGACCCCGGCCAGGCCACCGAGCAGCGGCACCACGGCGCTGCCGTCTTCGGCCAGGGCCAGTACCGGCGGTTCAGCGCCTTTTTCCGCCAGCAGCGCGGCGAGGCTGCGGATAACGATACCGGCGGCGCACAGCACCACCAGCGGCTGGCCAGCGCGGTAGAGGGCGCGCAGGTGTTCACCGAACTCGTCGTAGTGGCGCTCGGCGCCATCGGCACGCCCGCGCAGACCATGGATCACGGCCTGTGGATAAAGCGTCTTGAGACGTTGTGCAGTGGCCAGCGCGCTGGCGCCGAGGATGACGATGTTCATACGGTAAATCCTGTAGCCCGGATGCAATCCGGGGAATGGGTTTCCCGGATTGCATCCGGGCTACGTTCGAGCGATTACATCCGGGCCACCCGGCTGCCATCTGTGGGAGGCGCTTCAGCGGCGACTGTCGCGGCTGAAGCCCCTCCCACAATGACCGTGCACCCTGCAAACTGATTCGAACGAGCTCGCGAGCTAGAGCTCTACAAGGCAAAAACAGGGGAGGAAGCGGAGTGTACTTTTGTACATGAGCATTCCGAGCCTGTTTTTAACGCCGTAGGGCCGACGCGCAGCAGCTCGTTCACCCCCGCCATTTCTGGCCGGGCACCAGAATCATCGAGAAATATGGCGAATCCATCGGCTCCACCTCGTCCAGCGCGACGATCTTCTGGCTGGCCATGGTCGCGCGTTCGACGTAGTGGGCGCGGTCGTCCAGGCCGAGCTTGCGCAGCACGCGGCGCACCTTTTCGAAGTTGCGCCCGAGCTTCATCACCACCGCCGCTTCGGCGTCGCGCAGGCGTTGTTCCAGCTCGTCTTCCGGCAGCACGCCGGAGAGCACACTCAAGCTCTGGTTGCGGTAGACCAGCGGGGTGCCGAGCACCGAGGCGCAGCCGAGCATCGAGCACACGCCGGGCACCACTTCCACTTCGTAGCGGTCGGCCAGGCGGTCGTGCAGGTACATGTAGGAGCCGTAGAAGAACGGGTCGCCTTCGCAGATCACTGCCACGTCCTGACCGGCATCCAGCAACTGGGCGATCTGCTGCGCGCAGGTGTCGTAGAAATCGGCGATCACATCCTCGTAGGACAGCGGCGGGGCGAGCTTCTCGGTGGTCACCGGGTAGACCAGCGGCAGGCGCTGCTGGGCGACGTTCAGGTGCTCTTCGATGATGCCGAAGGCATTACCGCCATGGCCGGCGTTGTGCTTGGCCTTGGCCACGAAATAGGCCACTACCGGCGCGCCTTTGAGCAGGCGCAGGGCCTTGAGGGTCAGCAGCTCTGGGTCGCCGGGGCCGACGCCCAGACCAAGCAGACGGCCAGCCATCACTCCACCTCCGAGGCGAGGGCGTTGACCGCCGCTACCGCCATGGCGCTGCCGCCACGGCGGCCACGGACGATAACGTAGGGCACGCCGCGGCTGTCTGCGGCCAGCGCGTCCTTGGACTCGGCTGCGCCGATAAAGCCCACCGGCATGCCGATGATCAGCGCCGGCTTCGGCGCGCCAGCGTCGAGCATTTCCAGCAGGTAGAACAGCGCGGTGGGCGCATTGCCGATCACCACCACGCTGCCTTCGAGATGTTCACGCCAGTGTTCCAGGGCCACCGCCGAGCGGGTGTTGCCGACTTCGCGGGCCAGCTCCGGTACGCCGGCGTCGTGCAGGGTGCAGATCACTTGGTTGTTAGCCGGCAGGCGCGGGCGGGTGATGCCCTCGGCGACCATGCGTGCATCGCAGAGGATCGGCGCGCCGGCCAGCAGCGCGGCGCGGCCAGCAGCGCCAGCGCCGGGGGAGAAGCGCAGATCCTCGACCACATCGACCATGCCGCAGGCGTGGATCACCCGCACGGCGAGTTTTTCCAGGTCGGCGGGGATGCCATCGAGGTTGGCTTCGGCGCGGATGGTGGCGAAGGAGCGGCGGTAGATTTCCTGGCCGTCGCGGATGTAATCAAGCATCGGGGGTTCCTGCGGGGTGTTGGCGGGCGAACCAGGCGCCGGCCTCGTCGATGGTCATGGCCGGCGCCAGCAGGCGGCCGAAACCGGGCGCCTCGGGCGTACGTCGATAGAGTTGGTAGTGGTCGGGCGTGCTGGCCAGCAGGGTATAGGGCTGCACGCGGGCGCTGGCGCAACTGCGCGGACAGGCGCTGAGGTGCACTTGGGGGCGGGCGCCGCTTTCGCGCAGCAGGTCGGCCAGGTGCAGGGCGTGGTGCTTGCTATCGGCCAGGCCGCGGGCGCAGGCCGCCGAACCGGTGCAGGCGACCAGGCCGAGCAGTGGCTCGTCGGCATGGTTCAACAGGCCCAGTTCACCCAGCGCGGCCAGCAATTCGTCGGCCTGTTCCTCCGCCACATTGCCCAGCAGCACGCCTTGCCAGGGGGTCAGGCGCAGCTCGCCGTCGCCATGCTGCTCGCTCAGATCGGCGAGGGCGAGGAGTTGCTCTGCATGCAGACGGCCCAACTGAGCGCCGGCTGCGACCATGCACAGGCTTCTCTGCGCTTGTGGATAAATACCTGCCGGTGGGCGCATGAGCGTCGCGCTGGGCTGCCAGTTGGCCGGTGCCGGTTGCAGAGGGAAATCCAGTCGAGCTTGCAGGCGTTGCAGCAGGTCGCCAGGGGCGATGTGTGCCAGCAACTGGCGCATGCGCGACTGTTCGGGTGTGGCCTGTTCGAGGAACAGCAACAGGAGTTCACGCACCACGTCGAGCGCCTGCGTCGCCTCGATGCGAGCCAGTGGTTCGTCACCGGGGCAGCCGGCCAGGCCCAGCAGCAGGTGCTGGTCGTCTTCGGCGGCCAGCCACAGGTCGTGGGGGTGTTCGCGCATGGCCAGGGCTTCGCCGCCGTCCAGTTGCAGGGCGAACTTGGGTGACAGGGCATGCAACGCCGGGGTGTCCTGCAGCAGGTCGAGCAATTGGCCGGCCAGCGGACGCACGTCCATCCGCGCCTGCGGGTCGAGGCCGGCGGCGGGACTGAGCATCAGGTTGCGCACATCGTCGGCGGCGGCCACTCGCGGGCCGAGTTCGGCGCCGAGCAGGGCATCGATCAGCGGTGCTTCCTGGCCGGGCAGCACGCCACGGATCTGCAGGTTGCTGCGGTTGGTCAGCTCCAGCACGCCGCTGGCATGGCGCCGCGCCGCCTCGGCAAGCGCCCGCGCCTGGGCGCTGCGCAGCACGCCGCCGGGCAGCTTGACCCGGCAGATGCCACCGTCCAGCGCAGGCACGATGCGCAGCAGGCCGGGGCAGGCGGAAGGGCGGATGGAGGCGTTCAAACGGTCACCTGTGGATAACGACGCGGCGACCGAACCAGCGAAATCCCATAGGGGACTCCATGGCATCGGTACACCCCGCCCGATGTTGGCACTCGCGACCAGCGTTCGTCGGCAGGTCTCCTGGCTAACAGGTCTTCATCCGCCGCGCCTTCCCGGTTACCCAGTGGCCGATTGCGTTGGACTCGCTGTTTACAGTTGCGGGGGCAGCTCGGTCGCGATCAATGATCGCTCCGGATTCCCTCTTAGGCCCGCTGTTGAGTCGTATCGACTCAAGGGCACCGACGAAGGCGCTATTATGCCCGCTTTGCCCGGAGCGCGGACAGGCGGTCCGTCGGGCCTGTGCGAGGACATTGGATGAAACCCTGGTTGACCCTGGTCGGCATCGGCGAAGACGGCTATCCCGGCCTGGGCAAGGCCGCGCGTCGCGCCTTGCTGGCGGCCACGCGCATCGTCGGTGCGCCGCGCCAGCTGGCCTTGCTGCCGCCGTGCATCAGTGGCGAACGGGAAGTCTGGCCGAGCCCGTTCGATCTGCAGCCGTTGCTGGCCCGACGCGGCGAGGCGGTGTGCGTGCTGGCCAGCGGTGATCCGATGTTCTACGGCGTCGGTGCCAGTCTGGCGCGCCAGGTGTCGGCCGACGAGTTGCAGGTATTGCCGGCGCCGTCCTCGGTGTCGCTGGCGGCGGCGCGCCTGGGCTGGCCGTTGCAGGAGGCTGAGGTGGTCTCCTTGGTCGGCCGGCCGCTGGCCACGCTCAATGCCCGTTTCTATCCCGGTACGCGCCTGCTCGTATTGAGCGCTGATGGTGACACCCCTGCGCAGGTCGCCGAAGCCTTGTGCGCACGTGGTTTCGGCGCCAGCCGCCTGACCCTGCTGGAGCACCTTGGCGGGCCTGACGAGCGCCGCATCGAGGGCCTGGCCGCGAGCTGGAACCTGCCACGCGGTGCCGATCTCAATCTGCTGGCCGTAGAGTGCCTGGCCGACACCGGCGCGCAACTGCTGCCACCGACCTGCGGCCTGCCGGACGAGACCTACCGCCACGACGGGCAACTGACCAAGCGCGACGTGCGCGCCGTCACCCTGGCTCGGCTGGCGCCGCTGCCTGGCGAGTTGCTGTGGGATGTCGGCGCCGGTTGCGGCTCCATCGGCATCGAATGGATGCGCGCCCATCCGACCTGCCTGGCCATTGCCATCGAGGCCAACGAAGGGCGTCAGGATCATATCCGCCACAACCGTGATGCCCTCGGCGTGCCCGGTCTGCAACTGGTCGCTGGACATGCGCCCGAAGCACTGGATGGACTGCCGGCACCGGATGCGATCTTCATCGGCGGCGGCGTCACCGTGCCAGGCGTGCTCGATGATTGCTGGGCCGCGCTCAAGCCGGGCGGGCGTCTGCTGGCCAATGCCGTGACCATTCAGAGTGAGGCGGCGCTGGTCGCCTTCCGTGAGCAGCACGGCGGTGAGCTGCTGCGTCTGACCGTGGCCCAGGCGCAGCCGTTGGGCGGCTTCGACACTTGGCGTGCGGCGCTGCCGATCACCCTGCTGACTGTGCGCAAGCCGTGAGCGCGCGACTCCTGCTGCTTGGCGGCACTACCGAAGCGCTGCGTCTGGCGCGTCGGCTGGGTCCGGAGACGGTGTACAGCCTGGCCGGTCTTGGTCGGGTGCCGGACGACCTGGCCTGCCGCGTGCGCGTCGGCGGCTTCGGCGGTGCCGAGGGCCTGGCAGCCTTTATCGCCGACGAAGGCATTGAACTGCTGCTGGACCTGACCCACCCCTATGCGGTGCA
This sequence comes from Pseudomonas sp. o96-267, assembly GCF_003935465.1. Taxonomy (NCBI): domain Bacteria; kingdom Pseudomonadati; phylum Pseudomonadota; class Gammaproteobacteria; order Pseudomonadales; family Pseudomonadaceae; genus Pseudomonas; species Pseudomonas sp. o96-267. Next base: position 121,463 of record NZ_RHQP01000004.1, on the reverse strand, counting down.
GATCAGCCACAACGCGGCCCGCGCCGCAGAAATCGCAGACGTGCCGTGCTGGGCATTGCGTCGCCCTGGCTGGCAGGCCGGCGCGGATGACGACTGGCGCGAAGTGGACGGTTGGGATGAGCTGATCCGCGCATTGGCGCCATTCGAACGGCCGTTCTTCACCTCCGGGCGTGAGCCGCTGGCGCATCTGCATGAAATCCCTGAACACCAGCACTGGACGGTGCGCTGCCTGCAGGCCGAGCCGGCGCCGCCGCGCGCCGAGATTATCGGTGCGCGCGGGCCGTTCTCGCTGGACGAGGAACGCGCCCTGTTCGCCCGCCTGTGTTGCGACGTGCTGGTGAGCAAGAACAGCGGCAGCGCGTCCACCGAACCGAAGTTGCAAGTCGCCCGTGAGCTTGGATTGCCGGTGTTGCTATTACGTCGGCCGCAGTTGCCGGCGGTAACGCGGGAGTTCGCGGAGTTGGACGCTCTCTACGAGGCGCTGTCCCTGTAGGGCGGGTGAAACCCGCCAACGCCGGTCTGGCGGGTTGCACCCGCCCTACGCTTGCGATCGTCGCGGCGGTTGCATCGCGCTTTATCGATCCACCGCTTTGGTGGACGTGAAAAGCGACGTCCACCCTACGCACGCTGCTAGACTGCCGGACCGTTCTGGAGACTGTCATGAGCCAAACTCCCTACGCCCGCGTTCTGTTCATCGGCCTCGGCCTGGGTCGTGGAGCCTCGGCCGAGCGTCTGCGGCAGCGCATCGAAATGCTGCTCGGTGAAGCGCACCTGCACGACACGGAGCAGGATGGTTTCTGGCTGGCCATCGATGAGGCGCCACGTCCGCTGCTGGTGGTCGATCTGGAGCCGCGCGCCGATGCCGCGCACCGCGACTGGCTGCGCGAGTGCATCGCCGAACGGGGCGACGGAGCCGCAGTGTTTGTGGTCTGCACGGCGCTGGAAGACAGCTGGCTCGATGGACTGGGCGCGCTGCTGGCGCATCACGAAGCGCATCTCCCCTGCAGCGACGTACCGCCCGTTCCGGAGCACCACGCCTGGTCGCAGATTCCGCCGCATGCGCAGCGCCTGCTGCTGTGCAACGGCACGCGCTGCACGCGCAAGGGCGCGCTGGGCCTGTGGAAAACCTTGCGCCAGCGGCTCAAGGCCGCCGGCAAGCTGGAGTGCGAGGGCGGCGTGCATATCACCCGCAGCCAGTGCCAGTTTCCCTGTGACCTGGGGCCGACCGCGAGCCTTTATCCACAGGGCGAGTGGTACGGCATCAAGGACGAGGCGGCGGTGATTCGTCTGGTCGACGAGCGCCTGGTGGCGGGTAGGGCGTTGCCGGAATTGCGTATCGACGAGCAGGCTTAACGCCCACCTTTCGCGGCTGAAGCGCAATGCCGGCCAGCCGCTCCTACAGAAGAGCAATCGCCGTTAAAGCGCCTCCCACAACATGTCCCGCGCCTTGACTTGAGCGGAGACGGGTGGTCATATCCGCCCCGCTTCAGGTGTCTCACGCCGCCGCGCGTGAGGTGAAACGGGAAGTCGGTTCAAGTCCGACGCTGCCCCCGCAACGGTAAGCGAGCGACCGCATCGATACGCCACTGTGCGCCACGCGCATGGGAAGGCGATGCGTTCATGACCCTCGCAAGCCCGGAGACCGGCCTGGAGTCGTTTGTGTCTGGCAACCCGCGGTGGGCGGGCGTTGACTCCAGTAGGGCGCCCCGTGCCCCTGTCTGCTGTTGCGCATTTTCCATCGGATTGCCGTGCCTTTTCTCTTTGCGATGGAAGCAATATGGCGCGCCATTTCCGCTACAAGAACCTCTTTTCGTCATGCCTGAAGGAAGGGCCGGGGCTCGGTTTCAGCTACCTGCAAAACAAGATATTGTTATGTTATAACAATAACATTATCGCTTCAGGCCAGAGTCATCCGCGGTCGTCACTGGCCGTTGCAAGCCCCGATTCCAACGCCTCGAAGCGACTCGACGAGCTTCTTCAACGCCCCGGAATTGTTCACGTGCAACACCTCTTTCGCGTCTGCTCTCTGCCATTGGTGGTCTTGGCTGGCGGTACCGCCCTAGCCGACGAGTCCGCTGTCGATCTCCCCGCTGTCACCGTCCAGGCGCAAGCCGCGCAGGAGGGCGAGACCCGCCTGCATACGGCGACCACGGCTGGCTCGCGCCTCGACCTGTCGGCCCTGCAAACCCCGGCGAGCACCAGCAGCCTGAGCGGTGCCGAAGTGCGCGAGCGCAACAACCGCAGCGTGCAGGATGCGGTGACCCGCACACCGGGCATCAGCACCATCGGCACGCCGGGCAACGGTGGCACGGCGCTGTCGGCGCGTGGCTTTAGCGGCCACGCCTCGACCATGCAGCTGTACGACGGCACGCGTCAGTACATCGGTGCGGGCACCGTGACATTCCCGGTGGACACCTGGTCGGTGGAGCGCATCGACGTGCTGCGCGGCCCGGCGTCGGTGCTCTATGGCGAAGGTGCAACCGGCGCGGTGATCAATGTGGTGCCGAAGAAGCCCTTCGCGGGTGACATCCGCAACCACATGCGCCTCGGCTATGGCAGCGATGACCGCCGCCAGGCCGCGCTGGACAGCGGCGGCTCGCTGAGCGAGGCCCTGAGCTACCGCTTCAATCTCAATCAGCAGGCCAGCAATGGCTGGGTCGACCGCGGTGATTCCGAGAGCCTGGCGCTGAGCGCTGCGTTGCGCTGGGATGCCAGTGACGACCTGAGCTTCACCCTGTCCCACGACCACGGTGACCAGAGCCCCGAGCGCTATCTGGGTACGCCGCTGGTGGCCGGCAAGTACCGCGAGAGCATCCGCGAACGTAACTACAACGTCGCCAATGCCGACATTCGCTACAACGACCAGATCACCCGCCTGGTGACCGACTGGCGCATCAGCGACGTGCTCAGTGCCAGCAACCAGCTCTACTACATCAAAACCCAGCGCTACTGGCGCAATGCCGAGGCCTATCGCTGGCAGCCGGGCGATAGGGTCGAGCGCGGCGAGTTCTATGAGATCAAGCACACTCAGGAACAGGTCGGCGACCGCCAGACCTTCACCCTGGACCACACCCTGTTCGGCCTCGATAGCCGCACGGTGGTCGGTGTGGATTACAACCGCATCCACTTCGCCCGCCAGCACGATTTCGCCAGCAGCTTCAGCGACAGCGTGCCGCTGAACGGCTCCGGCGGCGGTCAGTACCAGAGCACCGACCCGCTCGGCTACGGCCCGCGCGAGCGCAACCTGGCGCGGCAGTTCTCGCTGTTCGCCGAGAACCGTACCCAACTGACCGAGCGCCTGTCGCTGGTCACCGGGGTGCGCCGCGATCAGGTGCATCTGCAGCGCGACAACCTGATCGATGGCAGCAGCGCCGACCGCAGCCTGAGTGGCGACAATTGGCGCGCCGGGCTGGTTTTCGCCCTGACCCCCGAGCTGTCGCTGTATGGCCAGTACGCCACCAGCACCGAGGGGGTGAACAACCTGCTGACCCTCAACCCGACTCAGCAGCAGTTCGACCTCAGCGAAGCCAGGCAGAGCGAGATCGGCCTCAAGCAGATGTTCTGGGGCGGGCAGGGCGAGTGGACGCTGGCCGCCTACCATATCGTCAAGAAGAAGCTGCTCAGCCGCGCCACGCCGACCTCGCCCACCGAGCAGATCGGCCAGCAGTCCTCCGATGGCCTGGAAGCCACGCTGGAGCTGGCCCTGGGCAACGGCTGGCAGGTATCGGCCAATACCGCATTCGTGCGCGCCGAGTACGACGATTTCGTCGAAGGTGGCGGTGACCGCAGCGGCAATCGCCCGAGCAACGTGCCGCGGCGCACCGCCAATCTGTGGCTGAACAAGGCGCTCGGCAGCAGCGTGGATGTCGGCATGGGCGCGCGTTATGTCGATGCGCGCTACGCCGATACGGCCAATCAGATCGAGGTGCCCGGCTACACCCTGGTCGACGCCACTATCGCCTGGCAGGCGCTGCCCGACGTGCGCCTGGGCGTGGAGCTGAACAACCTGTTCGACCGCCAGTACGCCACTACCGCCGGCAGTGCTGGCGAGCAGTGGTACCTGGGTGCGCCGCGTTCGTTGTTCGTCACTGTGGACTACAGCTTCTGATGCCGCGCCTGCGCATCCGCGAGTTGGCCTGGTCGCCCGACGGCCAGCGGCCGCTGCTCGACGGCATCGACCTGGAGGTTGGCGACGGCGAGTTGCTCGGCCTGATCGGCCCCAATGGCAGCGGCAAGACCAGCCTGCTGCGCTGCGCCTACCGCTTCCAGCGGCCCAGTGCGGGTAGCGTCGAACTGGACGGCGAGGCGCTGTGGCAGCGCTCGCCGCGCTGGAGTGCGCAGCGGGTGGCGGTGGTGCTGCAGGAGTTTCCCCAGGACTTCGGCCTGCGTGTGGAGGAGGTGGCGGCCATGGGCCGCACGCCGCACAAGGGCCTGTTCGATGGCGACGATGCCGAGGATCGCCGTCTGGTCGACGAGGCGCTGGCACGCGTTGGCCTCGGCGGCCTGGCGCAACAGCCGTTCGCGCGACTGTCCGGTGGCGAGAAGCAACGCGCGTTGCTGGCTCGCGCTCTGGTGCAGCAGCCGCAACTGTTGATCCTCGACGAGCCGACCAACCACCTCGACCCACGCTACCAGCTGGAGCTGCTGCGGCAGATCAAGGCGCTGGGCCTGGCGACCCTGGCCAGCTTCCATGATCTGAACCTGGCAGCGGCCTTCTGCGACCGCCTGTGCGTGCTCGACCAGGGCCGTCTGGTGGCCGCCGGCACGCCCGCCGAGGTGCTGAGCGCCGAGCTGTTGCAGCAGGTGTTCGGCGTGCAGGCGTTGGTCGATACCCATCCACTGGCGGGTTACCCGCGTATTACCTGGATTGTTTGATGAGTGTGTTCAAATCGCGGCTGAAACCGCTCCTACCTATGTTTGTGCTCTCGGCGCTGCTGCTGACCAGCCCCGCCTGGGCCGTCACCGTCACCAGCTGCGACCGTCAGGTAACCATCGAGCAGCCGCCACAGCGGGCGGTCAGCCACGACATCACCCTGACCGCCATGCTCCTGGCCCTGGGCCTGAAAGAACGCATGGTCGGCTATAGCGGCGTCAGCGGCTGGAAGACGCCGACGCCAGAACTGCAAGCCGATCTTGATGATCTGCCCGAACTGGCCTCGCGTTACCCCTCGTTGGAGAACCTGCTCGATGCTGGCGCTGACTTCTTTTTCGCCGGCTGGAACTACGGCATGCGCATTGGCGGCGAGGTCACCCCGGCCAGCCTGGAGCGCTTCGGCATTCCGGTGTACGAACTCAGCGAGTCCTGCGCGCACGTCACGCCTGGCCGCGTCGCCAGCCTCGACGACGTTTACAACGACCTGCGCAACCTCGGCCGTATCTTCGCTGTCGAGGCGCGTGCCGATGCGCTGGTGCACGCCATGCAGGCGCGCGTGGCGGCTGTCGGTGCGCGCCTGGGCCAGCAGCCCACACGGCCGCGGGTGTTCGTCTATGACAGTGGCGAGGACGTGCCCTTCAGCGCCGGACGCCTGGGCATGCCACAGCCGCTGATCGAGGCGGCCGGCGGGCGCAACGTGATGGATGGGGTGGCGGCCAACTGGATGAAGGTCGGCTGGGAGTCGGTGGTCGAGCAGGACCCGGAACTGATCCTGATCGTCGATTACGGCGAGCGCACGGCGGCGCAGAAGCGTGATTTCCTCCTGCAGCATCCTGCCTTGCAAGGCGTGACGGCGATCCGCGAACGACGCTTCGTGGTGCTGTCCTACCTGGCCGTCACGCCGAGCCTGGAGAACGCGACGGCCATCGAGACCCTGGCGACGGCGCTGCATCCCGAGGTCTTCGCCCGGTGAGTCGATTTCGTCTGTTGTTGCTCGGTTTGAGCGTACTGCTGGCGCTGTCCTGCGCGGTCTCGTTGGGTTTCGGCGCGGCGCAGGTGCCGCTCGAGCGGGTGCTGGCGATCCTCGGCCAGCACCTGTTCGGCATCGTGCCCGAGGCAGCGGTGAGCCTTGGCCAGGACAGTATCGTCTGGCAACTGCGCGCGCCGCGGGTGCTGCTTGGCGCGCTGGTGGGCGCCGGGCTGGCGCTGGTGGGGACGGCGCTGCAGGCGGTGACGCGCAACCCGCTGGCCGATCCGCACCTGCTCGGCGTCAGCTCCGGCGCGGCCTTCGGTGCGGTGGTGGTGGTGCTCTACCTGGGCGAGTTCGCCGGCCTGCTTAGCCTGCCGCTGGCAGCCTTCGCCGGTGCGCTGGCGAGCATGCTGCTGGTGCTGGCCATCGCCAGTCGCAGTGGGCGGCTGGAGAGTGATCGCCTGCTGTTGGCCGGAGTGGCGGTGTCGTTCGTGATGATGGCGGCGAGCAACCTGCTGCTGTACCTGGGCAACCCACACGCGGCCAGCTCGGTGCTGTTCTGGATGCTCGGCGGCCGCGGTCTGGCGCGCTGGGAGCTGCTCTGGCTGCCGGCGCTGTGCCTGGCGTTGGCGTTGGCCGTGCTGCTCGGCCTGGGCCGCGCGCTAAACGCGCGGATGGCTGGCGAGCAGAGCGCGGTGAGTCTTGGTCTGGAACCGCGCCGCGTGCGCCTTTTGGTGTTCGTGGTGGCGTCGTTGCTTACCGGCGTGCTGGTGTCGCTGTCTGGCGCCATCGGTTTCGTCGGCCTGATGCTGCCGCACGTGGCGCGCTTTCTGGTCGGTGCCGAGCATCGTCGCGTGTTGCCGGTGGCGGCGCTGCTGGGGGCGCTGTTCCTAGTCTGGGTCGATGTCGCCGCGCGCACCTGGCTGGCGCCGCAGGACCTCCCCATCGGCATCGTCACTGCCGCCATCGGCGGGGTGTTCTTCGTCGCGCTACTGCGTCGGCGCTGAGGCGCTGAAATTTTTCAATCCTGCTGTAACGCTGGTTCGCCTCGTTGCTCTAGTTCAATGCCGGCACGCAAAACACCTTAGCCCGGCTAACCCAGATCATCCGAGGATACGCACATGACCATGAAATCCACCGCTGCTACTGGTGCTGCCATCGCCTTCGCTGCTGCCAGCATGTTCGCTGCTTTCTCCAGCACCGTAGCAGTGGCTGAGGAAGCCAAAGTACATTGTTACGGCGTCACGTCCTGCAAAGGCCAGAATGACTGCAAAACCGCCGAAAACAGCTGCAAAGGCCAGGGTGCCTGCAAAGGTCACGGCTTCAAGTCGATGACCCTCGCTGAGTGCAATGCCGCCAAAGGTACTGTCGGCGAGTAAGTGAGCCGGGGCGGCCGCCGTGCGGTTGCCCCGCATCACCCTGCAAGGAGCCAGCGATGAATGCTCAACGCGGCAATCTGGGTTTCGGCCTGGGCCTGCGCAGCACCTACTACCAAGCCATTCTCGAGCAGCAGCCGGCCATCGACTGGTTCGAGATCGTCTCGGAAAATTACCTGGTGGCGGGCGGCAAGGCTCTCTACTTTCTCGATGCCATCGGCGAGCAATACCCGCTGGTGATGCATGGCGTGTCGCTGTCGATTGGCGGCCCGCACGAGTTGGACCGTGACTACCTGCGCCAGCTCAAGCACCTCGCCACGCGCGTGCAACCGGCATGGATCTCTGATCATCTGTGCTGGAGCCAGGGCAATGCCCACCAGTTGCATGACCTGCTGCCGCTGCCTTACACCGAGGAAAGCCTGCAGCATGTGGCCGCACGGGTGCGCCAGGTGCAGGACGTGATCGAACGGCCGCTGGTGCTGGAAAACGTCTCCAGCTATTTGCGCTGCGCCGATGATCAGTTCAGCGAATGGCAGTTTCTCGCCGCGCTCAGCGAACTGAGCGGCTGCGAGCTGTTGCTGGACGTCAACAATGTCTACGTCAGCGCGCGCAACCACGGCTTCGATGCCTGGACCTTCATCAGCAGCCTGCCCAAGCAGCGTATCCGTCAGCTGCATCTGGCCGGCCACAGCGATTACGGCAGCTACCTGATCGACACCCATGATCAGCCGGTCAGTGATCCGGTCTGGCAGCTTTATCAACGCACCCTGCAGCACCTCGGGCCGGTGTCCACGCTGCTGGAGCGCGACGATCATTTTCCCGACCTGGATGTGCTGCTCGACGAGTTGAACACTGCGCGTCGATTTGCCGCCCAGGCGCTACAAGGCACGCCGCAATGCGCCTGAGTGAATGGCAGGCGCAGGTGCAGGCCTATTTGCTCAGCCGCGATGCACGGCCCAATCCGGTGTTGCAGTCCAGTCTGCTAAGCAGCGCGGCGCTAAGTGCTGAACAGGGCCTGGCGATTTACCACAACGCCTACCGCGCGCGTCTGCTGGAAGCGTTACGGGGTGATTATCCGGCGGTGCACGGCTGGCTCGGTGATGAGGAGTTCGATGCACTGGCGCTGGCCTATCTCGATGCGCACCCCTCGCAGCATTTCAGCTTGCGCTGGCTCGGTGCGCAGCTGGCTGACTTTATCGACGGCTATCTGGTACCGGCCCAGGCTGCGCCGCTCAGCGAACTGGCGCGGCTGGAATGGGCCTTTACCCTGGCCTTCGATGCGCCTGATGGCCTGCCCCTGAGTCTGATGCAAATGGCCGAACTGCCGGCCGAAGACTGGCCGACACTGCAGGTCCGCCTGCTGCCGAGCGTGCAGTGGCTGGTTTGTCGGCAAAACAGCCTGGCACTCTGGCGCGCGTGCAAGGAGCAGGGCGATTTCCCTGGCAGTCAGCCGCTGGAGGAGGTTGAGACCTGCGTGATCTGGCGCGATCAGCTGATTACCCGCTATCGCAGTCTGGCGGCCGATGAAGCGGCGGCATTGCAGGGCATGACCGTGCACGGCTGGAGCTTCGCCGAACTGTGCGGCGAGCTGGCGCATCTCGGTGAACAGGCGCCAGCTCAGGCGGTAGGCTGGTTGCGCCAGTGGCTGACTGACGGCCTGCTGCAGCGGGTCGATAGCGCCCAGTCCTGACGGCTGTCATCGGCTGTGCAATCTGGCCGTGGATTCAGGCGTGTCCGTGCCACGCACGCCGTTAGTCGCCGCAATCGAACCCGGTGAGAGGGGCCAGGTCATCTGCATCAGGCCCCTGCAAAACACGCCTGGCCGGGAGGGACAATCATGTTTGCGCAATTGCCTACCGCACTTCGTGATCTCCAGCTACCGCTGCGCCTGAAACTCTGGGACGGCAAACAGTTCGACCTGGGGCCGAAACCCCGGGTGACGCTGGTGGTGAAAGATCCCAGCCTGGTCACGCAACTGGCGCATCCCAGCCTGGATGCCCTGGGCGCCGCCTACGTCGAAGGCCGGGTGGAGCTGGAAGGCTCCATCGAAGACGCCATCGAGGTCGGCGATGCGCTGAGTTTGGCGCTGCTCGGTGATGAATCCGCCGCGGTGGAGCTCGTCACCCGCCACGACAAGCACAGCGATGCCGAAGCCATCAGCTACCACTACGACCTGTCCAACGACTTCTACCGCCTGTGGCTGGATCGCGATATGGTCTATTCCTGCGCCTACTTCGAAACCGGCCAGGAAGATCTCGACCAAGCCCAGCAGGCCAAGCTGCGCCATCTGTGCCGCAAGTTGCGCCTGCAGCCGGGCGACAGGCTGCTCGACGTCGGTTGTGGCTGGGGCGGGCTGGCGCGTTTCGCCGCGCGCGAGTTCGGCGCCGAGGTCTATGGCATCACCCTTAGCCAGGCGCAGTTGGAGCTGGCGCGTCAGCGCGTGGCCGAGGAGGGGCTGGGCGAGCGGGTGACCCTGGAGCTGCTCGACTACCGCGACCTGCCGCAGGACGGCCGTTTCGCCAAGGTGGTCAGCGTCGGCATGTTCGAGCACGTTGGTCACGCCAATCTGCCGCTGTACGCCCAGCGCCTGTTCGGTGCGGTCCGGCCCGGCGGTCTGGTGATGAACCATGGCATCACCTCGCGTTTTACCGATGGTCGTCCGGTCGGCCGTGGTGCGGGTGAGTTCATCGATCGCTACGTGTTCCCGCAGGGCGAGCTGCCGCACCTGGTGACCATCAGCAAGGCGCTCAGCGAGGCGGGGCTGGAGATCGTCGACGTGGAGAGTCTGCGTCTGCACTATGCGCGCACGCTGCACCTGTGGAGCCAAGGCCTGGAGCGGCAGCTGCAGAGCGCCGCGCAGTGGGTACCGGAAAAGTCTCTGCGTATCTGGCGCCTATACCTGGCCGGCTGCGCTTACGGCTTCCAGCATGGCTGGATGAACCTGCATCAGATCCTGGCGGTGAAGTCACGCGACGACGGCAGCCACGATCTGCCGTGGACGCGCGCCGACCTTTATTCATGATGGGGTAACATGCGGCTCGTCTTGATTCCGCGAGCCGCCCATGCCCTTGCCGCAGCGCCCCCGCTATCGCTACCGCGTTCTGCTCACCGTTCTGGCGATTGCCGCCGGCTTGCTGGTGAGCCTGTGGCTGGGCGGTCGTTATGCCGAGCATCGGGCCTGGGACGAGCGCAGCGTCGAGGCGCGCGGGCAGTTGCAGCTTTATGCCCAATCCATTCGCACCCTGGTCGAACGTTTCAGCTCGGTGCCCGAGGTGCTGGCGCTGGACAGTGACATCCGCAGCCTGCTGCGCGCGCCACATGATCGCCAGTTACGGCTGGCCCTGAACCAGCGCCTGGAGCGCCTCAACGCCGCCGCTGGTTCCACCGTCCTGTACTTGCTCGATGCCCAGGGCGAAACCCTGGTGGCCAGCAACTGGCGCGACTGGAGCAGCTTCGTCGGCAACAACTATGCCTTCCGCCCGTACTTCCAGAACGCCGTGCGTGATGGCGGTGCGCGCTACTTCGCGGTGGGGGTGACCACCGGTATTCCCGGCTACTTCCTTTCTCATGTGGTGCGCGATGACAAGGGCGAGCTGCTCGGCGTGCTGGTGGTCAAGCTTGAGCTGGAAGACCTGCAGCGCGAATGGGTCGGCCAGCCGGGCGTGCTGATGGTCGCCGACAGCTATCAGGTGGTGATCCTCAGCAACAAGCCGATCTGGCGCTTTCGCGCCCTGCAACCACTCGACGAACAGGCGCGTGCCGAGCTCGTTGAGGTGCGTCGCTACGCCGAGCAGGCGTTGCAGCCGCTCGCCCATGAGGTACATCGGCAAATCGACAAGGATGCGGATTGGGCGCGGGTCGACGGCCCCGACGGCAATCGCGATTACCTCTGGCAGCGCCTGTACATGCCCGAAGAAGGTTGGACCTTGCACCTGCTCAGCGAGCCGATCGGCCTGGCCGACAGTGTGCGTGGCTACCGCCTGGCCGCTGCCGGGGTGTGGATGACCTTAGCCTTTCTGTTGCTGTTCCTCTTCCAGCGGCGCAAGAACCAGCGCTTGCAGGCCGGCATCCGCGAGCGCCTGGAGCGCGAGGTAGCGCTGCGCACCGCCGAGCTGCGCGAGGCCCAGGACGGCCTGGTGCATGCCGCCAAGATGGCCGCGTTGGGACAGATGTCGGCGGCCCTGGCGCACGAGATCAACCAGCCGCTGACCGCCCTGCAGATGCAGCTCGGCAGCCTGCGCCTGCTGCTCGACAGTGGTCGACCGGAAGCGGTGCGCGACGGTCTGCAGCGCATCGACGGCCTGCTGCAGCGCATGGCCGCGCTTACCGGCCACCTCAAGACATTCGCCCGCAAGACGCCGGCTGGTCTCAGCGAGCGCCTGTGCCTCGGTGACGTGCTGGAGCAGGCCTTGCAGCTGCTCGCGCCGCGCATACGCAACGAGCAGATCGAACTGCGCACGCAAATCGACGATGACGCCGAAGTGCTCGGCGATGCCATTCGCATCGAGCAGGTGATTCTCAACCTGCTGCACAACGCCCTCGATGCCATGGCCGAGAGCGAGCCGCGGATTCTTCTGGTGCATATCGCCCGCGAAGGCGACGGCTGCCTGCTCAGCGTCGAAGACAGCGGCGGTGGTATCGCCGAGGAGACCCTCGGGCGGGTGTTCGAACCCTTCTTCACCACCAAGCCTGTGGGGCAGGGGCTGGGGCTCGGGCTGGCGGTGTCCTACGGTATCGTGCGCGATCTCGGCGGCACGCTGGAGGCGCACAACGGCAAGCTGGGTGCGGTGTTCAGCATGAGGCTGCCGGTTGCGCCGTAGAAACTATTCACAGCGCTGTTGCGGCCGGGGCGCGCGGTACACCCTGCGAGTTGCGCGCCCGATCCCAGTGTGCGCCGTGCGAACCGGTCGTTGCCCCGGATTGCATTCGTCGGGCTACACTGCCCGCCGTTCTCAAGAGGAGGTGCCATGAGCGCTCAGGTCATAGTGGTCGACGATGAAGCGGCGATTCGCGAGGCGGTGCAGCAGTGGCTGGAACTGTCCGGTTTCGAGGTACGCGCCTGCGCCAGTGCGACCGAGGCCCTGGCCCTGGTCGACCGCGACTTCCCCGGCATTGTCGTCAGCGATGTTCGAATGCCCGGCAGTGACGGGCTGCAACTGCTCGACAAGCTGCTGCAGATCGATAGCGACCTTCCGGTGATCCTGGTTACTGGCCATGGCGACGTGCCCATGGCGGTGCAGGCACTGCGCCAGGGCGCCTATGACTTCATCGAAAAGCCCTTCACCCCAGAGCGTCTGCTCGACAGCGTACGCCGTGCTTTGGACAAGCGTCGGTTGGTCTGTGAGAACCGCCAGCTACGCCAGCAGGTGGCCGACAAGGGCCGTATCGAAAGCCAGCTGATCGGAATTTCGCGGCCGATGGAAAACCTGCGTCGGCAAATCCTCGAACTGGCCGGTACCTCGGTCAACGTGCTGATTCGTGGTGAAACCGGCAGCGGCAAGGAGCGTGTAGCGCGTAGCCTGCACGACTTCAGCTCACGGGCCAGCAAGGCCTTCGCCGCGCTCAACTGTGCGGCGATTCCGGAGACCATCTTCGAGAGCGAGCTGTTCGGTCACGAGAGCGGCGCCTTCACCGGCGCCCAGGCCAAGCGCATCGGCCGCATCGAGCATGCCGACGGCGGCACGCTGTTCCTCGACGAGGTGGAGAGTCTGCCGCTGGCGCAACAGGTCAAGTTGCTGCGCGTGCTGCAGGAAAAAACCCTGGAACGCCTCGGTTCGAACAAGAGCATTCAGGTCGACCTGCGGGTGATCAGCGCGGCCAAGCCGGACCTGCTCGACGAGGTCAAGGCCGGGCGTTTCCGCGAAGACCTGGTGTATCGCCTGAACGTCGCCACCCTGCATATTCCGCCGCTGCGCGAGCGCCGTGAGGACATTCCGCTGCTGTTCGAGCATTTCGCCCACGAGGCGGCGCTGCGTCATGGTCGCGAAGCGCCGCCGCTGGCGCCGAGCGAACTGGCGCGGCTGCTCGGGCATGACTGGCCGGGCAACGTGCGTGAGCTGATCAACGCCGCCGAGCGCCATGCGCTGGGGCTTTCCAGCCCACCGCCGGCCGAGCGCTTTGCCGGCCAGGCCCTGGCGCAGCAGATGGAGGCCTTCGAGGCGCAGTGCCTGCATAACGCCCTGCTGCAATGCCAGGGCAATATCGCCGCAGTGATGGAAATGCTGCAGCTGCCTCGGCGTACCCTCAACGAGAAAATGCAGCGACACGGCCTGGCGCGTGGTGAATACCTGCCAGGCGGCGAAGAGTAGGGCACGCGGGCATGTAGGGTGCGCCGTGCGCACCTGGTGTCATGATCTCGAGCCAACCGGTGCGCATGGCGCACCCTACGGTTTGGCGGCCAGCCGTCACCCGGATGCAATCCGGCAAGTAGCGCTCACCTCATCGCCCGACTGTATCTCGCTCCCCTGGTAGGCGGAATTCTGCCTATGCCCTCGTGAGGGTAAGCGGTTTACCGCTCAGTGACCCATCGGTCCTTATATTAAACCTCTCTAAATCGGGCTTTTCAGGCCCTGGCACGGCATCTGCTATGACAGTTGCAGCCGTGCAGCATCTTGCCGACGCGGCGACCATAAAAACGACAAGAGGTCAGCCCATGAACTGCCATGCCCCTCGCGCCATGCCGCACTCGCTGCCGTGCATGGGCCGCCTTCCTACCGCGCCCGCCGCGGCTCTTGTCCGACGCTGCACCCTGCGCTGCTGATCGCGCACCGTCGACGCCGCCTGTGTGGCGTCGTCTAGAGTGAAACTCTGCATATAGCCAATAACAACGACGGAGATACTTCCATGCGACTGACCAAGAAAATCAGCCTGTTCGCCGCTGCCGCGGCCATCACTGCCAGCACCGCAGTGCTCGCTGCCCCGACCTTCATCAACGTGCTCACCGGCGGTACCAGCGGTGTGTACTACCCGATTGGCGTGGCCCTTTCGCAGCTGTACAGCAACGGCATCGAAGGCTCCAAGACCTCGGTCCAGGCGACCAAGGCGTCGGTGGAAAACCTCAACCTGCTCGAAGCCGGTCGCGGTGAGCTGGCCTTCGCCCTCGGTGACTCGGTCGCCGATGCCTGGAACGGCGTCGAAGACGCTGGCTTCAAAGCGCCGCTGAAGAAGATCCGTGCCATCGCCGGTACCTACCCGAACTACATCCAGATCGTTGCCAACGCTGAATCCGGCATCAGGACCCTGGAAGACCTCAAGGGCAAGCGCATCTCCGTCGGCGCACCGAAGTCCGGCACCGAGCTCAACGCCCGCGCCATCTTCGAAGCCGCTGGCCTGACCTACAAGGACATGGGCAAGGTCGAGTTCCTGCCGTACGCCGAGTCGGTCGAGCTGATCAAGAACCGTCAGCTGGACGCCACCCTGCAGTCCTCCGGTCTGGGTATGGCCGCCATTCGTGACCTGGCTTCGACCATGAAGATCAGCTTCGTCGCCATCCCGGCCGAAGTGACCGCGAAGATCGACAACGCCGCTTACGAGGCTGCCACCATCCCGGCCGGCACCTACGACGGTCAGGACGCTGACGTGCCCACCGTTGCCATCACCAACATCCTGGTCAGCCATGAAGGCGTTTCCGACGAAGTCGCCTACCAGATGACCAAGCTGATGTTCGACAACCTCGGCCGTCTGGGCACCGCTCACTCTGCGGCCAAGGACATCAAGCTGGAAACCGCTGCCAAGAACCTGCCGATCCCGCTGCACCCAGGTGCCGAGCGCTTCTACAAGGAAGCCGGCGCGCTGTAATGACGGCTCGGACCGCGGCGAGCCCGCCGCGGTCCGGTCTTCACAGAATCGCGAATAAAACCGGCGCCTGTAGGCGGTAGGTTTTGTTGGCGACTCTGTCTCCGTATCGAAGTAGTCATGAGGTTTGCACTCCATGAGTGAACAAGACAACGGCCTGGCTGCCAGCCCGTCCGACTGGCCGAAGGCGCTTTTTGCCGTCGCCCTGCTGTTTTCCATCTTCCAGATCGTCACCGCAGCGTTTCACCCGGTGTCGACCCAGGTGCTGCGTGCGGTGCACGTCGGCTTTCTGCTGCTGCTGGTGTTCATCAGCTTCCCGGCACTCGGCAAGGGCCGTCCGTGGCAACCGTTGGCCTGGCTGCTGGGCCTGGCCGGCATGGCCACAGCGATCTACCAGTGGTACTTCGAGGCGGACCTGATTCAGCGTTCCGGTGACCTGACCACCAGCGACATGATCATCGGCCTGACCCTGATCGTGCTGGTGTTCGAAGCTGCGCGCCGCGTCATGGGTATCGCCCTGCCGATCATCTGCGCGCTGTTCCTTGCCTACGGCATGCTCGGCCAGTACCTGCCGGGCGACCTGATGCACCGTGGCTATGGCCTCGACCAGATCGTCAACCAGCTGTCGTTCGGCACCGAAGGTCTGTATGGCACCCCGACCTACGTGTCGGCCACCTACATCTTCCTGTTCATCCTGTTTGGCGCCTTCCTCGAGCAGGCCGGGATGATCAAGCTGTTCACTGACTTCGCCATGGGTCTGTTCGGCCACAAGGTCGGCGGCCCGGCCAAGGTGTCGGTCGTGTCCTCGGCGCTGATGGGCACCATCACCGGTTCCGGCGTGGCCAACGTAGTTACCACCGGCCAGTTCACCATTCCGCTGATGAAGCGTTTCGGTTATCGCCCGGCTTTCGCCGGTGGCGTCGAGGCGACCTCGTCGATGGGCAGCCAGATCATGCCGCCGATCATGGGCGCGGTGGCCTTCATCATGGCCGAGACCATCAACGTACCCTTCTTCGAAGTGGCCAAGGCCGCGCTGATCCCGGCGCTGCTGTACTTCGGTTCGGTGTTCTGGATGGTTCACCTGGAGGCCAAGCGCGCCAACCTGCGCGGTCTGCCCAAGGACGAATGCCCGAACCCGTGGAAGGCCGTGCGTGAACGCTGGTTCCTGCTGATCCCGCTGTTCATCCTCATCTACCTGCTGTTCTCCGGCCGTACTCCGCTGTTCTCCGGTACCGTCGGCCTGGCGCTGACCGCCATGGTCATCCTCGGCTCGGCGATCATCCTGCGGGTCTCGTCCAAGGCCATGCGCTTCGCCTTCTGGATCGCCCTTGGCGTGCTCTGCGCCGGCTTCTTCCAGCTGGGTATTGGCGTGGTGTTCGGCGTCATCGCCGCGCTGGTGGCGATCTGCTGGTTCGTCAAAGGCGGCCGTGAAACCCTGACCCTTTGCCTGCACGCGTTGGTCGAAGGTGCGCGTCATGCCGTACCGGTTGGTATCGCCTGCGCCCTGGTCGGTGTGATCATCGGTGTGGTGTCGCTGACCGGGGTGGCGTCCACCTTCGCCGGCTACATCCTCGCCATCGGCCAGGACAACCTGTTCCTGTCGCTGGTGCTGACCATGCTCACCTGCCTGGTGCTGGGCATGGGCATTCCGACCATCCCCAACTACATCATCACCAGCTCGATTGCCGCACCGGCACTGCTGGAACTAGGTGTACCGCTGATCGTCTCGCACATGTTCGTCTTCTACTTCGGCATCATGGCCGACCTCACGCCGCCGGTAGCGCTGGCCTGCTTCGCCGCAGCGCCGATCGCCAAGGAGCGTGGTCTGAAGATCAGCTTCTGGGCGGTGCGCATCGCTGTCGCAGGCTTCGTCGTGCCGTTCATGGCGGTCTACTCGCCAGCGCTGATGCTGCAGGGCGATAGCTTGCTGGCGACGGTCTACGTCGTGTTCAAGGCGATGCTGGCGATCGGTCTGCTCGGTGCGATCTTCACCGGTTACCTGCAGGCCAAACTGAGCTGGTGGGAGCGCCTGCTGGGCTTCGCCGCTGGTGCCAGCCTGATTCTCGCTACCCCGATCAGTGACGAAATCGGCTTTGCCCTCAGTGCTATCTTCATCGCTCAGCACTTCTGGCGCGCCCGTCGCGCCGAGGCAGCGACGGCGTGATCGGCCTGTGCCTGGGGTTGGCCGGCGCGGTGTGGGCAGAGTTGCCCACGCCCGCCTTCACCCTGGCCTGGACGCACACCATCGAGAAGATTCGCTGGGAAGAGGATTACCGCGTCACCGCCGAGGGCCTGGTTCTCGATGAGGCGCGGGTCAAGGGTTCCGGCGCCGGAATGGAAATTCCCGACGGCGCCGAACTGCGCAATGGCAGCTGGCACTACCAGCGTCAGCTACCGCCTTTGCAACCCCTGCGAGTCGGGCGTACGCCCGAGGCCGGGGATTACCAACTGTGTTTCAACCAGCGTTGTCGCCCGATGAGCGACTGGCTCGGCCCGCCAAAAGCAAGCCAGCCGGCGTTGGAACTCTGGAGCTGTGAGCTGAGCTCCCCCTCGGTTGACGCGGGTTAGGTCGATTATTCGCCCCATGCTCCCGATGCCATAAGCGTTGGCTGAAAAAGAAGAGAACCCCCACATGGTGTGAGTCTGTGGGGGTTTTGTTCTTTATGCTGTCTAAGCTTTTTCAGACCATTGCACTGGAGCACCACCATGCGTCGTCACACTCGTTGCGCCTTGTTTCTCACCTTTGCTCTGGCCCCAGTGCTGGCTAGCGCCGTAGAGCTGCAGCCCGGTGTCTGGGAGGTCAGCGCGCACAACATGCAAGTCGGCGGTCAGGCTATGCCGGGCATGGATCAGATCCTTGCGCAGATGCAGAACCTGCCGCCGGCGCAGCGCCAGATGATGGAAGGCATGATGGCCGAGCGCGGTGTGAAACTCGGTGCCGGTGGGGTGCAAATCTGCCTGACCGAAGCGCAGATCAAGTCGCAGGACATTCCCCTGCAGGACCCTAACTCTGGTTGTAACCAGCAGATCACCGAACGCAGCGGCAACCTGTGGAAATTCCGCTTCACCTGCCCGGATGCGCAAGGCGAGGGGGAAACCCGCTTCGTCAGCGACAAGGAGTTCACCACCCAGGTCAACGGCACCTACAAGGGCCAGCCGAGCAGCATGGAGAGCCAAGCCCGCTGGATTGGGGCGGATTGCGCCACTCTCAAAGGCAACTGAGATACAGCTGAAGATGTAAATTATTCGTATTGACTTGGTGGGGAGCCTGCTGCGAGAATTTTGTCGCTAATTATTAGCATTTGCGATTGGCAAATGTCTGCCAGGGAGGCATTCGGCTGCGAAGGGACTGCCAGCGGTTATCGACAGCGCATCAGGAGATCCTCCCTTGTTCAGCAGAAAAACCCACCTGGCCGTGGCGATTGCGGCCGCCTGCAGTTTCAACCATGCCGTGGCCAGCGAGCAGGAGCAGCTCGAGCTCGATGCCCAGACCGTGGTCGGCGACAGTGCAGCGGCCGAGGTCGACAGCTACAAGTCCACGCCCAGCAGTGCTGCGACCAAGCTCGACCTGACCCCGCGGCAGACGCCGCAGTCGATTTCCACCCTGAGCAGCGCCCAGCTGCGCGATTTCAAGCTCACCAGCGTCAACGATGCGCTCAAGGCCGTGCCGGGCGTGCAGGTGCAGGAAGTTGAAACCGATCGTACCTACTACACCGCTCGCGGCTTCGACATTACCAACTTCCAGTACGACGGCATCGCCGTACCCTTCGTCTACGGCAACGTCGAAGGCGACCTGGACACCGCCATGTACGAACGAGTGGAGGTGATTCGCGGCGCCAACGGCCTGATGTCCGGCACCGGCAATCCCTCGGCGACGGTCAATTTCGTGCGCAAACGGCCCACGCTGGCACCGCAGGCGCGCGTCGACCTGACGGCCGGCTCCTGGGACAAGCGGCGTATCGATACCGACGTATCCGGTGCGCTGACCGATGCCGGCAACATCCGCGGCCGCGTGGTGTATGCCAACGAAAACAAGAACTCCTACCTCGACCGCTACTCGCGTGAGAAGAACGTGTTCCATGGTGTGCTGGAGTTCGATCTGGATGACCGTACTCTCTTCACCCTCGGCCACACCCTGCAGACCAGCGACGCCAACTCGCCGATGTGGGGGGCGTTGCCGCTGGTCTATCAGGACGGTGGCAAGACCGACTATTCGCGCTCTACCAGCACCGCGACCGATTGGGCCTACTGGGACAACCAGGAAAATCGCACCTTTGCCGAGCTGGCGCACACCTTCGACAATGGCTGGCAGGCCAAGACAGTGGTCACCCGTGTCGAGAAGAAGAGCGATGGCTCGATGTTCTATGTCTACGGCACGCCGAACCGCCAGACGGGTGCAGGCCTGTATTCCTATCCGTCCGAATACAACGAAAAGAACAAGCAGCTGATCGTCGATCTGCAGGCCAGTGGCCCTTTCAATCTGGGCGGTCGTCAGCACGAAGCGGCCTTGGGTGGCAGCTGGTCGCGCTCCGAACTTGAGGATCTGTCCTGGTACGACTCCAGTACCGGCACCATGCTGCCGCCGCTGGAGCAGTGGACCGGCAATTATCCGAAGCCCCTCAACGACAACGGCAGCAATGGCAGTGACTTCACCGACCGCATGAAGAGTGTCTACGGTGCAGCACGTTGGAGCCTGACCGATGATTTGAGCCTGATCACTGGCGCTCGCGTGGTCGACGTGAAGAGCGATGGCACCAACTATGGCCTGGCCAAGTCGTCGAAGAACAGCGGCAAGGTCGTACCTTACGCGGGCATCGTTTACGACATCACCGATCAGTCCTCGGTCTACGCCAGCTATACCGAGATCTTCACCCCGCAAACCAAGAACGATGTGAGTGGCTCGCGTCTGGCTCCCCTGGAGGGCGTGAACTACGAAGCCGGTATCAAGGGTGAACTGTTCGACGATAAGGTCAACGTTTCCCTGGCTGTGTTCCGTACCGAGCAGGACAACTTCGCCGAGCAGGCCGGCATGAATGGTTCGGTGGCTTACTACCGCGCTATCGAAGGCCTGACCAGCGAAGGCTACGAGCTGGAGTTCTCCGGCGAACCGCTGGAGGGTCTGCAGCTCAGCGCCGGCTACACCTTTGTCGATATCACCAATGCCGATGGCTCGCATGCGGTGACCTACTCGCCCAAGCACATGATCAAGACGGCTGCTACTTACCGCATCCCGGGTATGGAGAAGCTCAAGGTCGGCGCCGCCGTGCGTTGGCAGGACGATATCAAGATCGCCGTGCCACTGACGGCCGATGACGGTTTCACTTCGATTGGCACTGCCGACGCCAAGCAAAAGGCCTACGCCGTGGTCGACCTGATGGCCAGCTACGACATCGACCCGAACTGGAGCGTGTCGGCCAACCTCAACAACCTCACCGACGAGAAGTACCTGAACAGCCTGTACTGGTCCCAGGCCTACTACGGTGCCCCACGTAACGTCAGCGCTACCCTGACCTGGAAATACTAATACTGACAGCCAGGGCCGCCCGTGTGGGCGGCCCTGTCGTCGATGAGAGATTTCGATGCGCCCGATTCTGGTACTGCTGCACCGCTGGTGCGGCCTGTTCATCGCCCTGTTCCTGTTCACCGCCGGCTTGACCGGCGCTGTCATTTCCTGGGATCACGAACTGGACGAATGGCTCAACCCGCACCTGTTCGACGCGCAAAGCGCAGGGCCGGCGCAGGACCCGCTGCAGCTGGTCGATGCCCTGGAAGCACGCGACCCACGTTTGCAGGTGAGCTTTATGCCGCTGGCGCTGGAGCCTGGCCATGCACTGGGGATCTTCGTCGACCCGCGTATCGATCCGGCCACCGGCAAGGCCTTTGATCTGGGCTTCAATCAGCTCGGCATCGACCCGGTGAACGGCGATATCCAGGGGCAGCGCGAGTGGGGGGCGATCTCCCTGAGCCGGGAGAACCTGCTGCCGTTTCTCTACAAGTTGCACTACAGCCTGCACATCCCGGATGGCTTCGGCATCGAGCTGGGCGTGCTGTTCTTCGGCATCGTCGCCATCGTCTGGTGCCTCGATTGCCTGGTCGCGCTGTGGCTGTCGTTCCCCAACCTGCGTAGCTGGCGCAAGTCGTTCGCCTTTCGCTGGCGCCAGGGCGGCTACAAGCTCAACTTCGACCTGCACCGCTCCGGCGGCGTGTGGATCTGGCTGCTGTTGTTGATCCTCGCCGTCACCTCGGTATCGATGAATCTCGAACGCCAGGTGGTGCGTCCGCTGGTGGAGCTGTTCTCGCCGCTGACGCCAAGCCCTTTCGCCAGTCGTACACCGGTGACCCTGGATGAGCAGATCGTGCCGCAGATCGACCGCCGCCAGGCCATCGCCATTGCCGACGCAGAAGCGCGGCGGCTGGGGTGGCAGGCGCCTGCCGCCGGGTTGTTCCACTCGGCGGAGTTCGGTGTTTACGGCGTCGGCTTCTACGAGCTGGGCGATGACCATGGCGATGCCGGGTTGGGCAATCCCTGGATCTACGTCGACAGCCGCAGTGGCGAATTGGCCGGTGCGCACGTACCCGGCACAGGTAGTGCCGGGGATATCTTCCTGCAGGCGCAGTTCCCGCTGCACTCCGGGCGCATCATCGGATTGCCGGGGCGGATTCTGGTGTCGTTGCTGGGCCTGGCCGTTGCTGGCCTGTCCGTGACCGGCATGGTGATCTGGGCCAGGAAACGTCGTTCGCGCGTGTTCGCCGAACAGCGTCTGCGCGGCGGCTCACAGGCCGTGGCGTAAACGCAGCGCTGCGACCTGATCGGCTCGCTCCGTGAGGAAGCGATTGAACGCCTTGATCAGCTCGGGGTGGTTGATGCTCGACAGGTAGTAGTGATCCTCCACATGCGGCAGCTCCGGGTCGAACACCAGGCTGTCGGGCGCCATGCGCATTTGCCGGAGTTGGTGAGCGACTACCTTGGGGTTGAGGTAGACCGCGTCAACGCGGTCACTGGCGGCCATGCGCAGCAACGAGTCGATCTGGTTGGCCTGGATCAGGCGGATTTTTCCGGCGCGAATGTCCGCCAGGTAGGGCCAGGGCGTAAAGCCGTTCTGTGTGCCGAGCAGTTCGATGCGTTGCTGGCCCTGCCCGAGGTACCGCGGCTTGACCAGCATGCCGTCGACATAAGGCGCTGCCGGGTGGCTGTAGTGGATGTCGCGGCCGGCTTTCTGGTCGGCATTCCATTGCGGGTGATCGGGGAACTTGAGGTCGACCCGGCCGGACAGGAAATCGCCGAGCAGCCGTCTGACCGGCAGCGGCGTGTAGACGAAGCGATAGCCATACTCGGCGGCGAAGGCGTCCAGCAGGTCGCGGGCGTAGCCGCGGTACTCACCGTTCTCCACGTCGGAATACGGTTGATAGGGCTGAAGTTCGACGCCGACGCGAATGTCCTCCTGCGCGGCGACGGGCAGGGCGAGCAGGCAGAGCAGCAGGGCAAAGCACTTGGTCATGGTAGGCAGGGTCTCGCTGACAGCTAACAGCGGCTGGCACCCTAACCATAGCTGTGCCTCAGAGAATCGGCGAGATCAGCCTTGCTACGCGCATGCCCAGTTGCTGCAGGCGGTGCAGGTTGCGCCGGTCGGCGTTGACCAGCTCGCGCGAGCGGCTGAAGTCGTCTTCCAGCATGGCGGCGACCTGAGCGTTGAAACCGTCGTCGAAGGTCAGCAGGCTGACCTCGAAATTCAGGCGGAAGGAGCGGTTATCCAGGTTGGCGCTGCCCAGCATGCTGACATCGTGATCGATCAGCAAAGCCTTCTGATGCAGGAAGCCCGGCTGGTAGCGAAAGATGCGCACGCCCGCGCGCAAGGCTTCGAAGGCATACAGGCTGGAGGCGGCGTAGACGATGCGATGGTCCGGGCGTGCCGGCAGCAGCAGGCGCACGTCGACGCCACGCATCACTGCCAGGCGCAGTGCGGCGAACAGCGCTTCGTCGGGCACGAAGTAGGGGCTGCTCAGCCAGATCCGCTCGCGTGCCGCATGAATCGCCTCGACGAACAGCAGCGAGCAGGTCTCCTGCGGGTCGGCCGGGCCGCTGGCGACCACCTGGCAGAGCAGGCCGGGTTCGTCCTGCTTGCTCGGCATCAGCAGCGGTGGCAAGCGTTTGCAGGCCCAGTACCAGTCTTCGGCGAAAGCTTCCTGCAGGCTGGCCACCACCGGTCCGCGCACCTCGACATGGGTGTCGCGCCAGGGCGCCAGCGGCGGCTTCTGCCCGAGGTATTCGATGCCGACGTTGAGTCCGCCGAGAAAGCCGATCTCACCGTCGACCACGACGATCTTGCGGTGGTTGCGAAAATTCAGCTGAAAGCGATTGAGCAGCCCAGAGCGCGTGGGGAAGGCGTGTATCTGCACGTTGCCGCGGCGCAGGCGGTCGATGAAGGCGGAAGATAACGAATGGCTGCCGACGCCGTCATACAGCACATGCACCTGTACGCCAGCGGCGGCGCGTTCCAGCAGTACGTCTTGCAGGCGGCGGCCGAGGCGGTCGTCGCGAATGATGAAGAACTGCAGCAGGATCACCTGCTGGGCGCCGGCCAGGGCGTTGAAGATCGCCGCGAAGGTGGCCTCGCCATCGATCAGCAATTCGACGCGGTTGCCGGTCAGGCCGGGCAAGTGCGACAGGCGTGGCAGGGCACGTACGCGGTCGTAGGCGGGCGACAGGTGCGCGGCCTCGGCTTCCTCGACCCAGGGGCGCCAGTCCTGTTCGGCCATGGCGTGGTGCATTTCCTGGTCGGCCTGGCGCCGTGCCTTGACGTAGGCATCGAAGCGACTGCGCCCGAACACCAGATATGGCAGCAGCGTCAGGTAGGGCATGAAGAACAGCGACAGCCCCCAGGCCAGCGCACCCTGGGCGGTGCGCACGGTCAGCACGGCGTGGATCGCGGCCAGTACGCCGAGGGCGTGAATGGTGGCGATCAGGTAGGCGAACAGGTGGGGAATGCCGAAATCGGCAGGCATGCAGGTTCTTCCTTTCACAGGCTGTGTGCAACTGACTACGGCGGTTGCAGGGCGTTCTGCGTACATCCTGCCACGGTGTTTCCTGGTGTGGCAGTGCCGGGCAAATTGCCACCTTACAGGGAATTATTCGGGACTCTCATGTGTCTGTGAGTCTGAGTGAGCGGAATTCATGTGTTACTCTTTCTGGTTCGACCCGTCTGTGGGTCGTCTTTAATTGGAGGAGGGCATCCGTCCTGTTCACGCTCGTCTAGCGAGTCAAACGCATCAAGGAGCACGCCACGTATGGGAAACGTCCCTTCGCATGACACGACCCCGCCATCCGCAGCGGAAACCCACGAAGGCATCCCGGCACCGTCCGGTGAGGCCAACCTGATCGACACCGATTACGTCATCGGTCAGGACAACATCAGAGGGCAATTCGTTTTCGCCCTCGACATCCATGGCAAGGTCTTCACCATCTCCGCGATCGTCGCGGTGATCTTCGTGATCCTCGCCCTGGCTCTGCAGAACCAGATCGAGCCGCTGTTCAGTGGCCTGCGCGACTGGCTCACCCACCACATGGCCTGGTTCTTCATCGGCGCCGCCAACATTTTCGTCGTCCTCTGTATCGGGCTGATCCTGTCGCCACTGGGCAAGGTACGCCTCGGCGGCAAGGACGCGACGCCCGACTACACCTACATGGGCTGGTTCTCCATGCTGTTCGCCGCCGGTATGGGTATCGGCCTGATGTTCTACGGCGTGTCCGAGCCAATGTCGCACTACAGCGCGGCGATGGGTGGGATCACCGTCGGTGAAGATGGCGTGCGTACCGACTGGGCACCGCTTGGCGGCGCTGCCGGCAACGCAGAAGAAGCCGTGCGTCTGGGCATGGCTGCGACCATCTTCCACTGGGGCCTGCACCCCTGGGCGATCTACGCCATCGTCGCCCTGGCCCTGGCGCTGTTCTCGTTCAACAAGGGCCTGCCGCTGTCGATCCGTTCGATCTTCTACCCGATTCTCGGTGAGCGCGTCTGGGGCTGGCCGGGGCATATCGTCGACATCCTCGCGGTGTTCGCCACCCTGTTCGGTCTGGTCACCTCGCTGGGGCTTGGCGCGGAGCAGGCGGCTGCGGGTGTGGAGTACCTGTTCGGTATCCCGGCGACGGACACCACCAAGGTGCTGCTGATCATCGCCATCACCCTGATCGCACTGGCTTCGGTAGTCGCCGGTCTCGACAAGGGCGTCAAGCGCCTGTCGGAGATCAACATGGGCCTGGCCATGGCCCTGTTGTTGTTCATCATCATCGCCGGGCCGACCCTGGTGATCTTCACCGACTTCTTCAAGAACCTCGGTGCTTACCTGCAGTACCTGCCGGCGCTGTCCAACCCGGTCGGTCGTGAAGATGCCAACTTCAGCCAGGGCTGGACCGCCTTCTACTGGGCATGGTGGATCAGCTGGTCGCCGTTCGTCGGCATGTTCATCGCCCGCGTCAGCCGTGGTCGCAGCGTGCGTGAGTTCCTCGTCGCCGTGCTGCTGGTGCCGTCGCTGGTGTCGGTGCTGTGGATGACCGCCTTCGGTGGTACCGCCATCAACCAGCTGCTGGTCGATGGTTTCACCGGTGCGCAGGAAGCCGGCCTGGAGCTGAAGCTGTTCAGCATGCTCGGTGAAATGCCGCTGACCGGTATCACCTCGTTCATCGGCATCGTGCTGGTGGTGGTGTTCTTCATCACCTCGTCGGACTCGGGCTCCCTGGTGATCGACACCATCACCGCCGGCGGCAAGGTCAACGCACCGGTACCGCAGCGCGTGTTCTGGGCCAGCATCGAAGGCGTGATCGCCATCGCCCTGCTGCTCGGCGGCGGTCTGGTGGCGCTGCAGGCCATGGCCGTGTCGACGGGCCTGCCGTTCACCATCGTGCTGCTGGTGGGCTGTATTTCCATCGTCAAAGGTCTGATGAGCGAGCCGCGTTAAGCGATGAACGACCCCTCTCCCATGGACGGGAGCGGGTCGTTCCGGCCATAAATGAAAACGCCGCGAACCTGTCAGGGGCCGCGGCGTTTTCGTATCTGGCGGTCGTGCATCAGCACTCGATGATATTTACCGCCAGGCCGCCACGGGCGGTTTCCTTGTACTTGGTCAGCATGTCCGCGCCGGTCTCGCGCATGGTCTTGATTACCTTGTCCAGGCTCACGTAGTGCGAGCCGTCGCCGTACAGCGCCATGCGCGCGGCGTTGATGGCCTTCACCGAGGCGATGGCGTTGCGCTCGATGCAGGGGATCTGCACCAGGCCGCCGACCGGGTCGCAGGTCAGGCCCAGGTGGTGCTCCATGCCGATTTCCGCCGCGTTCTCGACCTGCTCCGGGGTGCCGCCCAGCACCGCACACAGCGCACCGGCCGCCATCGAACAGGCCACGCCCACTTCACCCTGACAGCCGACTTCGGCGCCGCTGATCGAGGCGTTTTCCTTGTACAGGATGCCGATGGCGCCAGCGGTGAGCAGGAAATCGATGATGCCGCGCTCGCTGGCGCCGGAAATGGCGTTGGCGTAGTAGTGCAGCACGGCCGGGATGATGCCGGCGGCGCCGTTGGTTGGAGCCGTCACCACGCGGCCACCGGCGGCGTTTTCCTCGTTCACCGCCAGGGCCCAGAGGTTGACCCAGTCGAGCATGCGCAGCGGGTCTTCCAGGTAGCTGCGCTGGAAGCCGCCCAGCTTGCGCGCCAGGATCGCGGCACGGCGACGTACCTTGAAGCCGCCCGGCAGAATACCTTCGGTGCGGCAGCCACGGTCGACGCAGGCCTGCATCACCTTCCAGATTTCCAGCAGGCCGGCATCGGTCTCTTCGTCGCTGCGCCAGTGACGTTCATTGCGGCGCATCACCTCGGCAATGCCGATGCCGTTCTCGCGCGCCAGGCGCAGCAGGTCGGCACCACTGGTGAACGGCAGCGGCAGGCTGGTGGCATCCGGGGCGATGACCTTGTGCTTGGAGCCGTCGGCGAGGATCGCCTCGCTGACCACGAAGCCGCCACCCACCGAGTAATAGGTGGCTTCGTGCACCTGAATGCCGGCGGCATCGAAGGCGGCGAAGCGCAGGCCGTTGGCATGCAGCGGCAGCGCCTTGCGGAACATCTTCAGGTCGGCCTTCTCGTCGAAGGCGACAGAGTGCTTGCCGGCCAGAACGATGCGCTTGTCGCGGCGGATGGCCTCGATGTAGCCCGGAACCTGGTCCACGTCGACGGTATCCGGCTCATGGCCGCTGAGGCCGAGCAGCACCGCCTTGTCACTGCCGTGGCCCTTGCCGGTGGCGCCCAGCGAGCCGTACAGCTCGGCGGCGACGCGGGTCACCTGCGGCATGTGATCGTGGTTTTCCAGCGCATGGGTGAACAGCGCGGCCGCCCGCATCGGGCCGACGGTGTGGGAACTGGAGGGGCCGATACCGACTTTGAACAGGTCGAAAACGCTGATAGCCATGGCGAGATTCTTCTTCTGTGGGCACGGCTGAAAACCCGGTTTTCAGCGATGCCTGTATGTGGGTGAACCACGCGCCCGGTTCAGCGCGTGTGGATATCTCTATCTAAGGCCGGCCATATCATTATGTATACTGATTTATTTTTAACCTATTCGTTAGCGACCCTTAACTATTGAGATCGCGTCATGGACATCACCCGCCTGCGCACCCTGCGTGAACTGGCCCGTTGCCGCACCATGGCCGCCGCTGCCGAGTCGCTGCACCTGACGCCCTCGGCGGTTTCGCAGCAGGTGTCCCAGCTCGAACGCGAAGCGGACATGGCGCTGATCGAACGGCGCGGGCGCGGCGTGGTGTTGACCCCGGCCGGCGAGCGCCTGGTGGCGCACGCCGAGCGCATTCTCATGGTGCTCGACGAAGCGCGCTCGGAGCTGGCGCTGCTACGCGGCGAAATCGCCGGTGTGCTACGTGTGGCGGCTTTCCCCTCGATTGCCGTGGCGGTAATCGCGGAAACCGTGCGTGCGTTGCGCAGCGCCTACCCGCGGCTGAACGTGGTGGTATTGGAACTGGAACCGCAGGAAAGCCTCAGCGCCCTCGGCGCCTGGCAGATCGACGTGGCGGTGATCGACGACCTCGCCGTGCAGCCCGACGAAAACCGCGAGAACTACGCGCTGATTCCCCTGACTCAGGACCAGCTGCACGTGCTGCTGCCCATCGACCATGCCCTGGCCCGGCGCGACAGCCTGACCATCGCCGAGCTGCGCGACGAAGCCTGGGCGCTGGATTCCACCGGCAGCTCGTTCGGCGAATTCATCACCAACCTGTGCCGCCGTTCGGGTTATGCGCCGCGCATCAATGCCCACTGCGCCGGCTTCGAGATGGTCGCGGCCATGGTCGCCTCAGGCAACTCCATCTCCATTGTTTCCGGCCTGCGCCTGGTGCGAACGCTACCCGGCGTCACCGCCGTGCCGCTGCTGCCGGCTATCCAGCGCGGCGTCTTTCTCGCCTACCGCAAGGGCGAGCGCGATCACCCGGCGGTCAACGTGTTTCTTGATGAGGCGGTTTATACGGCGGACAAGGTGCTGGGTTAGCCCGTTCGTGTGATAGGGGCTTTTGCCGCGATGCTCTTGGCTTTTCGATGGGGCCGACGCACATCGTGGGCATCATCCGTCTAGCCGACTTTTACTCCACGGGCGCGAGAGCCTCTTGAGCCGCTTCAGCCTCCAACTTCGCCCTGTCAGCCTTGCTGATGTACTTGGGTTTGCTGCTTTTGGGCGCTAGCTTGGCATTGGCCTTCTTGGCGTGAGCTTCGAGCAGTTGTTTGATCTTTTTGCGGCGGTTCATGGGCGTGTGCCTGTGCTGCCGTGAATGAATGGCGCTCACTCTAGCTGCGCAAGCGCCAATAGGTGTACCAGCCGTTGTTGATGACCTGGCTGTTCTTCGGGGTTCCCAGCAGCACCGCGAAAAAACCGAACAGATCGACGCCGGACGCGACCGCATTCCCCAAGATCAGCGCTCCAACCCACCATGCACTCGTCTGGCAGGCGATTGCCAGGAACATGGGAACTACCGAAAGTAGCAGGAAAGGGCTGACCAGGCCGAACAGGAAATTGGCGCGGCTTCGTTCACCGTCATAGTGGGCGTAGAAGACCAGATGAGACGGCCAGAAGCCCAGCGTGGTTCGCGCAGATGTACCTCGGTCGGGTTGCATCATGGCGTGTATTGTCTCGTGAGTGATGACAAGCCCTGCATAGAGCAACAGCAGCTTGTAAAGCGTCAGGCCCTGAAGATCGATGGGGGTGAGCTTGAATAGCATCACGGCAAAGCTGACCGCCAGCAGAAGGCTCAGGGGAACCGCAATGAGCCAGGTCGATACCCATGGCTTGGGTTCCTTACACGGGGTCCAGTTGCCGGCGAGAGGATCGAAATCCTCGTTCACCGGTATCGAGCCAATTCTGAATTTCACCATGACGCGTGCCTGCAGCGAAATGAACACGGGGCGCAGTGTTGCCCGGGCTGACGGCGACAGGGAAACTGCATCGGCCGCCGTCTTCGAGCACTCAAGGCCTTCCGTCAGTTCTCGATGTATTCGGAGTTGACCAACTGCGTGTGCCTCGCGGTCAGCGTCTGCCGGCTGCTATCGGAATAGATGCTGGCGATCACGGCGTAATTCGTGTGTGCAGCGATGCCCTGTACGGCAGGTGAGGTCAGCACCCACACGTTGGGGTAGGGCGATGGCGTCATTTTCTTCAGGTCTTCGAGAGGGCCCGCCAGGACAAACGGCTGCGAGCTGTCGGCTGGGTTCTGGAACTCGACCACCGCGTAGGCACTTTCCGGCAGGGTCTTGGTGATGACCAGGTTTACCCCGTAGCGATAGGTGGGCGGATTGCCCAGCGTGATCACGAACCCACCGCCGAGGGTCGTGAAATATTCGCTTTGTTCCGGCTTTGGCAGGTTGGAGAGCGATGCGCAGGCGGCCAGGAGAAAAGACGCGAGGATGATGACGGGCAAGGTTTCTTTCATGAAGTCCCTTTGATGAGCAGTCCTGTGGCAGCACTTGGCGCAGCATTCGAGCTGCGCTTCAGCCGGGGCAAACGCTAGAGCATTTGCCCTGACGTGTCCATGCGATGAGATCGGCCCGTGCGCCGGCAGCGCCCGGCATGCGCGAATAGAAGCGCCGCGCCGGGGCTATCAGCCCCAGACCGCCCCCACTGGCGTATGCGCCGGATAGTGCCTCGCTACCTGCGCCTGTAGCAGCTCGCCACAGGCCAGCGCGTCGGTCAGCGCATGGTGTGCCGAGTACAGCGGCAGACCGTAGCGCAGGCGACTGTCGGCCAGGCGGATGGAGGTGGGCTGGCGGCCGCGCAGGCGGTCCCACCAGCTTACGGTGCGCTTGGGGTGCAGGCGGGCTTCCAGTTCCATGGTGTCGATGATCGGGAAGACCAGGCCTTCGCCCAGGTGCTGGCGCACGGCCTGGTCGAGGAAGCTGCGCTCGATATTACGGTAGTGCGCCACCACCACCTTGCCGGCCAGGGTTTCGAGCAGCTCTTCGAGCACGTTGGCCAGGCGCGGGGCGTGGCGGATGTCGCTGTGGGTGATGTGGTGGAAGGTGACCGATTCGGCACTCAACTCGCTGGTGGGTTTGACCACCCAATAACGGGCTTCTGCGCAGCGGATACGCTGCAGGCTCAGCGGCACCAGGCCAAGGCTGACGATGGCGTGTTCACGCGGGTCGAGGCCGGTGGTTTCCACGTCCAGTGCTACCAGCGGCACTTCCGCCAATGGCGTATCGGCGGCGACGCAGCCGGCGCCGTAGAAGGCGCGCAGGCGCGGGTCGCGGCTGCTTTCGGCGAGGCTGGCGAACAGTTGCGGCCAGTCCTGGGCTGCGCGTTCGCTCATCGCGGTCGGCTCGCCGGTTGCGCCGGGTAGCGAAAGCGCAGGAATTTCTGCGCGTTGCTGATCACCTGGAAGGCTTCCTTGAGGTGCTGGCGTTCGCTGGCGCTGAACTGTTCCGGCTCGATGTAGTTGCTCGGCGCGTTGCCGGCCTCTACTTCACGGGCCTGGTGGCGCACACGTACCAGGCTGAGGAACTCGAAGGCGTAACGCAGGTGTTCCAGCGCCTCCTTGGGCAGCAGCTTGGTGGCGGCGATGGCGTCGAGACGATCCAGCGAGTTCTGCGCCTTGGAGCCACAGGCCAGGGCGTGCACGCGGATCAGGTCGGTGAGCGGCGCGGTGCCGCGGCCCTTGAGGTTGATGATGTTGCGGTGGCGGCCATCGGTTTCCATCACGAAGGTGCGGAAGAAGCCCAGCGGTGGCGTGCGGTTGAGCGCGTTGCGCGCCAGCGCGGCGAGGAAGGCGGGGCTGGCACTGGCTTTTGCGGCGAGCAGGTCCTTGAGGTTCTCCACCAGCTCGGTTTCGCCATAGAGGCCGTCGAGGTCGAAGAAGATGCTGGCGTTGAGCAGGGTTTCCGGGTTGGGCCGCTCGATCCATTCGCTGAAGTACTGCCGCCACACCTTCAGCGGCTGCCGCCACTTGGGGTTGGTGGCCATGATGCCGCCCTTGCAGTAGCTGTAGCCGCAGGCGGCCAGGCCGTCGCTGACGAACTGCGCCAGTTCGGCGAAGTAGGCGTCGTGTTCGTCCGCATCGAAGCGGTCGTCGAGCACCAGGGCGTTGTCCTGGTCGGTGAGCAGCAGTTGCTCGTCGCGAGCCATGGAGCCGGCGACCATGAAGCAGTAAGGCACTGGCGGCGGGCCAAGTTTCTGTTCGGCCAGCTCCAGCAGGCGCTGGCTGAAGGCGCGGCCGATGCCGCTCATGGCGCTGCCGACCATGTGCGCGCTGGCGTCGTCGGCGACCATGCGCACGAAGGTGGCGCGCAGGTCAGGCAGCAGGCTCTTGAGCCCCTCCACCGACGTCTTGTTGAAGATGCCGTTGACCAGATACAGGCTGCTGCGCGACTCGTAGCGGATGATGTCGGCCAGCGCCACCACGCCCACCGGGCGGCGGCGATGCAGCACCGGTAGATGGTGGATGTTGTTGCGCAGCATGCACAGCATGGCCTCGAACACCGAGTCGTCGGCCTGCAGGGTGATGGGGTTGGGCGTCATGATCTGGCTGACCGGGGTGTCGCTGGGCAGGCCAGCGGCAACCACGCGGGTACGCAGGTCGCGGTCGGTAAGGATGCCGGCCATCACCTGGGTCTGTTGCTCGGCCACGTCCACCTGGTGCGGGTCGGGCCAGCGCGTGCCGGGATCGACGACGATCACCGAGGACACACTGTGCTCGGTCATCACCTGCGCCACCTGCTGGATCGGCGTGTCCAGCGGCACGCTGACCGCTCCGCGCGAGATCAGCTTGCGCACCTTGATCTTCATCAGCTCGCTAGCCTTGCCGTGGCTGTCTTCCTGCGCGGACTTGAGCCGTGACTGACCTTCGGCCTCGACGAAGTCGGCGAAACTGTCGAACTGCTCGCACAGTTGCTGGAACAACACGCCGGGGATGAAGTAAATCAGGCTATCTTCCAGCGCGGTGGCGCCCAGGCGCACCTTGTTGCCGCGCAGCAGGCCGGCCTGGCCGAAGATGTCGCCCTCGGTCAGGCGGTTGTGCAGCTCGCCGCCACGCCTGTGGATTTCCACAGCGCCGCTGCGTACGTAGTGCAGCTCGTGGATCGGCGCACCGACGGCGAGGATTTCGCTACCGGCCTTGAAGTAGCCCACTTGCACCTGGCGGGCGATCTCGTCGAGAGTCTGCTCCGGCAGATTGTCGAAAGGGGCGAAGCGATTCAGGTGGTCGCGGATCTCGATCAACTCGATCTGCATGCGGGCCTCGCTGACTGGCTGGCACTACAGGATACGGGCTGCCACGATGTCAGCGCAAAGTGAGTGGTCATCGGCCAATCAAGGAGAGGCTATGCAGGTTTCAGGATTAGGGTGGCTGGTGGGCGCGCTGCTGGTGCTCGGCGGCGCCACGGTTTTCTACTACAACCGCCTGGTATTCAACCGTCACCGCGTGGCCGAGGCCGGCAGCGGCATCGATGTGCAACTCAAGCGCCGCGCCAGCCTGATTCCGGCGCTGGTGGAATGCGTACGGCAGTACATGAGTTACGAGCAGAGCACGCTGCAGGCGCTGGTGCAGGAGCGCATGCGTGCGGTGCAACTGGCCGACTCGCCGCTGGGCCAGCGCGCGCCAGTGGAGGCGCAACTGGGCAGCCAATTGCGCCAGCTCTTCGCCCTGGTCGAGGCTTACCCCGAGCTCAAGGCCGACGACCAGTTTCGCGAGTTGCAGGGCAACATCAGCGAGGTCGAGAACCATATCCAGATGGCGCGGCGTTACTACAACGGCGCGGTGCGTGAGCTGAACGTGCTGGTCGAGTCGGTGCCGAGCAATCTGGTGGCGCGCCTGTTTTCCTTTACCCCGGCCGAATACTTCACGCTGGATGATCCGCTTGACGGTCAGTCGCCGAAGATGGAGTTCTGAACATGCACGGATGGCTGCGTGGCCTGTTGCTGCTATTGGTTCTTTTGCCTGGCGTGACGCTGGCGCAGGAGGCCATCGAGGATTTTGCCGTGAGCCTGCAGGTCGAGGCGGACGGCAACCTGCTGGTGACCGAGCGCATTACCGTGCGTGCCGCAGGTCGGGACATTCGCCGTGGCATCTATCGCGATCTGCCGGTCAGCTATGCGTTGCCGATGGGGCTGGAGCAAAGCAGCCCGATCACCCTGCTGGGCGTGACCCGCGATGGCCGGCCCGAGTCGGTACGCCGCGAGCGCAACGGCGCCTGGGTGCGCTTCTACCTGGGCTCGCCGAACATCCTGCTGGAGCCGGGGCGCTATCGCTACGAGCTGCGTTATCGGGTTGGCCGCGCCCTGTTGCATCACGCCGATACGGACGAGCTGTACTGGAACGTCACCGGCAACGGTTGGCTTTTCCCCATTCGCCAGGCCACGGTGGAGGTGCGCCTGCCGGCGGGGGCGCGCATCGGTCAGTTGGCTGCGTATACCGGGGCCCAGGGCGATCGGGGCCAGGACTTCCGGATACTCGAACGGCGCGATGACTACCTGCGCCTGGCCACCACCGAGACGCTGCCGGCCTATCACGGCCTGACCGTGGCCGTGGACTGGCAGGCCGGACTGGTGCCACGTCCAGGCTTGGTGCAGAACGCCAGCCGCGCCGTGCTGGACAATCTGGGGGTTGGCATCGGCGGCGTGTTGCTGATCGGTCTGTTGCTGTTCTACCTGCGCGCCTGGAAGCGCGTCGGCCGCGATCCGCAGAAGGGCGTGATCATCCCGCTGTTCGAGGGGCCGCAGGGTATGAGCGCGGTGCAGGCGGGCTATCTCTGGCATCGCGGGTTGCGCGGCGCTTTCGGCGAGGCACCGGCCTTCAGCGTGTGGCTCACCGACATGGCCATCCGCAAGCATCTGCATATCGAGGACAAGCCGCACGGCGGCGGCTTCAGCCTGGCCCGCGACCAGGGCGCGGGCAGTGACATGAGCGAGCCGGATCGCGACCTGCGCAAACGTCTGTTTCCGGCCAACAAGATTGGTATTGCTCTGATCATCGGCACTCAGTACGAGCCCCGTCTGGCGGATGCGGTGGCCGGGCTGAGCAGCCAGCTTGGCGAGCAGGGCAAGGCCTGGTTTGCCAACAACCGTGGCATCTGGGCTTTGGGGTTGGTGTGGGCCGCATTGGCATGTGCCGCAACGGTGCTCTTGAGTGGCCAGGGCGAAGATGAGTGGGCCACAGGTCTGGCCGGACTGGTGTTCAGCCTGGGTTTTGGCGTGCCGGCACTGGTCGTGTTCAACATGGCCCGCCATCAGCCCAGCTTCGGTAAGCAGATGGGGCTGTATCTGGTCGCGCTGATGTTCGGCTGGCCAGTGCCGGTAGGGCTGATGATGATCTCAGCGTCGGTGTCCGTACCAGCGTTGCTGCTGATCGTCGCCTATGTCGCACTGGTGCTGGCGTTCTATTACCTGTTGCCGGCGCCAACCCCGGAGGGGCGACACCTGCTCGATGCGCTGGAAGGCTATCGCGACTACCTGCAACTGGCCGAGAGCGACGTTCTGGCGCTGGCGGGTGATGCGCCGGCGATGAGCATCGCCCTGTACGAACGCCATCTGCCCTTCGCCATGGCCCTGGGCGGCGAGGACAAGTGGAGCGCGCGCTTCAGCGCGGCACTGGCCAGCGGCCTGATCGACCCCGAGCAGCGCGATTATCAGCCGACCTGGTATCACAGTCGCAGTAGCTACAGTTCCCCGCAAGCGATGAGCAGTGCCCTGGCGGCCGGCCTCAGCAGCGCTACGGCGTTGGCGTCGACGCCCCCGCAGTCGAGCAGCTCTTCGGGCGGCGGTGGTGGTGGATCTTCCGGTGGCGGCTCTTCCGGCGGTGGTGGCGGAGGAGGCGGCGGCGGGGGGTGGTAGTACAGCCTCAATCGCGCCGATATCGCAGTGGCAAGCCCTGGCAGTCGTCCTGCACCTGGCCGGCGTGCCAGGCCAGTTGCCCGGAGACGAAGGTGCTGCGCACGGCATGGCGGAAGGCTCGCCCTTGGAACGGCGTCCAGCCGCAGTGGGCGAGGATCGGGTCGGCCGCCACCGGGCGTGGCTCGGTCAGGCGTTCGACCAGGGTCAGGTCGGCCCAGTAGCCTTCGCGCAGGTAGCCGCGCTGCTCGATGGCGAAACGTTCGGCTACGGCGTGGCTGGTCTTTTCCACCAGCATGGGCAGGGGCAGTAGGTCGTCGGCCACCAGCTCCAGCAATGACGGCAGGGCGTGCTGCACCAGCGGCAGGCCGGATGGCGCCTGCATATAGGGGCGCTGCTTTTCCTCCCAGGTATGCGGCGCATGATCGGTGCCGATGATGTCCAGGCGCCCGCAGAGCAGCGCCTGGCGCAGGGCGTCGCGGTCGGCCTGGGTCTTGATCGCCGGGTTGCACTTGATCAGGTGGCCGAGCTGCGCGTAGTCGCGCTCATCGAAGTACAGATGATGGGCACAAACCTCCGCGGTGATCTGCTTGCCGGCTAGCGGGCCAGACTGGAACAGGCTCAGCTCGTGGGCCGTGGTCAGGTGCAGCACATGCAGTTGGGTGCCGTAGCGGCGCGCCAGACTCACGGCCAGGCTAGAGGACTGGTAGCAGGCTTCGGCGTCGCGGATCGCTGGGTGTTCGCCGGCCGGGATGTCATCGCCATATTGCGCCTGCCACTGCGCCTCGCGTTCGCGGATGCGCGGGGTGTATTCGCAGTGGGTGAGCAAAATGGTCGGGCAGTCGCGGAACAGCCGTTCCAGCGCTGGCAGGTCGTCGACCAGCATGTTGCCGGTGCTGGCGCCCATGAACACTTTCACCGCCGCCACGCGGTTAGGGTCGAGCGCGGCGACGGTGTCGAGGTTGTCGTGGCTGACGCCGAAGTGAAAGCCGTAGTTGACCTTCGAGCAGCTGGCGGCGCGTTGTTCCTTGGCCGCCAGGGCTTCCAGCGTCAGGGTCGGCGGGTTGGTGTTGGGCATGTCCATGACGCTGGTGATACCGCCGGCCACTGCCGCCTGCGACTCGCTGGCGAAGCTGCCCTTGTGCGGCGCGCCGGGGGCGCGAAAGTGCACCTGGTCATCGATCATGCCCGGCAGCAGGTAGTGCCCGGCGGCGTCGAGCAGGTCCTCGCCGGGCTGGTGGGCGAGGCTGCCGGCGATGGCGTCGATGCGCCCGTGGCGGATGCGCAGGTCGGCCTCGAACACGCGGCCCTCGTTGACCAGGCGGGCGTTACGGATCAGCACGCTCAGAACTCGTTCTGCAGGGCTTTGTAGCCCCGCACCAGGTCGATGTTGGTGCGGGCCACGTCCTCGGAGAACTCGCTGGCCGAGACGCTGACGCGCGGCAGGCTGGCCAGGTCAGTCTTCGGCCCGATGCGTTGGGTGGAGGTGACGTGGAAGCCTGCCGGCAGGTCGCAACCGTCGACCACGGCGTTGTGCCGCACCACGCAGCCGTCGCCGACGGCGCAGTTGAACAGCACGCTGTTGAAACCGATGAACACGCGGTTACCGACGCTGCACGGGCCGTGGATGATCGAGCGGTGGGCGATGGATGTGTGCTCGCCGATAGTCACCGCCGCGCCGGACTTGGAGTGAATCACCACGCCGTCCTGGATGTTGGAGTTGGCGCCGATGACGATGGGCTGCATGTCGCCGCTGGCGTCCACCTCGTCGGCGCGGATCACCGCGTAGGGGCCGACGAAGACGTTGTCATGGATGATCACCTTGCCGCAGATGATGGCGGTCTTGTCGACATAGGCGGATTCGGCGATGACCGGCAGGTGGCCGGACGGATTCTTGCGGATCATGGTCGCTCCTTGGGCGAGGGTTCGGGCACCGGGTCGTAGCCGCCCGGATGCCAGGGGTGACAGCGCAGCAGCCGGCACAGGCTCAGCCAAAGGCCGCGTAGCAGGCCATGCTTTTCCAGTGCCTCGACGGCGTAGTGCGAGCAACTGGGGTGAAAGCGGCAGCGCGGCCCGAGTAGCGGGCTGATCAGATACTTGTAGAAACGCACCAGGGCGATGGCCAGACGCTTCATGCTGGGCCGCTCACGGCCACGCGCAGCTGTTCGCCGTCGAGATCGTTGTAGAAACAGTTGGGTCGGCCGGTATGGCAGGCCGGGCCGAGTTGCTCGACCTTGATCAGCAGGGCGTCGCCGTCGCAATCGAGGTGCGCGCTGAGCAAGCGCTGGCGATGGCCGCTGGTTTCGCCCTTGCGCCACAGTTGTTGGCGCGAGCGCGACCAGTAGCAGACCTGGCCGCTGGCCAGGGTTTCCTGCAGCGCGCTGCGATTCATCCAGGCCAGCATCAGCACCTCGCCGCTGTCGTGGCGCTGGGCGATCACCGGGATCAGCCCGGCGTCGTTCCAGGCGATGGCCTCCAGGGCCTCACTCAGCGCCACGGTGTGGCCGGCGTCGGCGGATTCCAGCTGCAACCAGAAGGCGTCGGCAGTCATAGCTCAGCTCCAGTTCCAGCGGCTTTGTGCCACTGCGTCGTGGGCGTGCAGGCTTTCCGCGTGTACGACCTTGAGGTGGAAGCCGCTGGCTTGCGGCAATTGGCACAGGGCGCGGTGCAGGCGGCGTGCGGCGTCTTCGCAGAACATCAGGTTCTGCCCGTTGGCGAGGGCGAAGGCCTGTTCGTCAGCGCGCTTCACCGCGGTCTGTACCGGCGTGCCGAGGGCCTGTTCGGCGCTGTCGATCAACTCCAGTACGGGCAGTTCGACGCAGCCCGGTGCCAGGCGCAATTGCAGGGTCGCCGTGCTGCGCTGGCTGTGCGGGGTGGCGACGATACCCTGAGTCGAACCGAGCCAGTCGAGCACGCTGGAGTAATCCACCTGCTGATCGGGAAAGTCCCAGGCGAAGCGTTGCTGGATCAACTGCCGTGCCAGCGCTGCCGAGCAAGGGCAGGTGGACGAGTAGCTGACCTCGACCTGCAATTCGATGTTCACGCCACGGCCGTCCTGCCGGGCGCGCAGTTCGAAGGGGTAGCCCTTCCAACCACTCAACGGGCTGACCAGCGCCGGACGCTTGAGTGGCACCTCGCCGCGCAGCGTCAGGGTGGCGCTGTCGGACAGCTCCTGGTGGCTGCTCAGGCAGTCGTCCAGCACCTGCAGCACTGCCGGCACGTTCAATGGCTGATGCACTAGACGCTGCGCCGCCAGGTACAGGCGCGACATGTGGATGCCGCGCGCGCCGGCATCGTCGAGGCTCACGCCGATATCGACGCTGGCGGTCACGGCGGCGTCCGCCAAACGAATGGGCAGGGCGATGCCGGCCATGCCGACCCAGTCCAGCGGCAGGTCATGGTGGGTGGCTTGGGCGGCAATATCCGGCAGAGGCTGTTCGTTCATCGTAAATCCGTGGGTGGCGATCAGAAATAAATGTTATGTTATAACAATTAAAACAAGCCAGCCGATTTGCCATGACCTTGACCGCGACTACCGAAGCCGAACTGCTGGCTCAGCCAGCCGACGACTACATGAACGACGCCCAGCAGCAGTTCTTTCGCGAGCTGCTGCTAACCCAGCGAGCCGAGTT
The DNA here is from genome assembly GCF_003935465.1 of Pseudomonas sp. o96-267. NCBI lineage: Bacteria > Pseudomonadati > Pseudomonadota > Gammaproteobacteria > Pseudomonadales > Pseudomonadaceae > Pseudomonas > Pseudomonas sp. o96-267. The sequence continues at coordinate 82,462 of NZ_RHQP01000004.1, read as the reverse complement.
GCAGGCGCGCATCGAGGAGGAATTCACCGAGCTGCGCCAACCCGAGATCAGCAGCGATGTCGCCGATATCGGCGCCGCCGAGGAGCAGCGGCAGTGGCAGCTGCGCCTGCTGGAGCGGGAAAAGAAGCTGCTGGACAAGATCGACCAGGCGCTCGAACGCCTGGCGCGTGGCGAATACGGCTGGTGCGCCGAGACCGGCGAACCCATCGGCCTGAAACGCCTGCTGCTGCGCCCGACCGCGACCCTGAGCATCGAAGCCAAGGAGCGTCAGGAGCAGCGCGAAAAACATCAGCGTGACCGTGACTGAACGAGGAACACCCCATGAATCAGCGTCTACCCGTTACCGTGCTGTCCGGCTTTCTTGGCGCCGGCAAGAGCACCCTGCTCAACCATGTGCTGAAGAACCGTGAAGGCCGCAAGGTCGCGGTGATCGTCAACGACATGAGCGAAATCAACATCGACGGCGCCACCGTCCAGCAGGACGTCAGCCTCAACCGCGCCGAAGAGAAGCTGGTGGAGATGAGCAACGGCTGCATCTGCTGCACCCTGCGCGAAGACCTGCTCGACGAGGTCAGTCGCCTGGCCAGCGAAGGCCGCTTCGACTACCTGCTGATCGAGTCCACCGGCATCAGCGAGCCGCTGCCGGTGGCCGAAACCTTCACCTTCCGCGACGAGCAGGGACGCAGCCTGTCCGACCTGGCGCGGCTGGACACCATGGTCACGGTGGTCGACGGAGTGAACTTCCTGCGCGATTTCCATGAGGCAGACAGCCTGGCCAGCCGGGGCGAAACCCTGGGCGAGGAGGACGAGCGTTCGATCACCGACCTGCTGATCGAGCAGGTGGAGTTCGCTGACGTCATCCTCATCAGCAAGATCGACCTGATCAGCCAGGCCGAGCGCGAGGAGCTGATGGCTATCCTGAGTGGGCTCAACACCCACGCCGACATCCAGGCCATGAGCATGGGCCAGATCGCCTTGGACAAGATCCTCGACACCGGCCGCTTCGACTTCGACCGCGCCTCGCAGGCGCCGGGCTGGCGCAAGGAGCTGCGCGGCGCGCACGTGCCGGAAACCGAGGAATACGGCATCGCCTCCAGCGCTTACCGCGCGCGCCGGCCGTTCCATCCGCAGCGCTTCTTCGACTTCCTCTCTCAGGAATGGCGCAACGGTCGTCTGCTGCGCTCCAAGGGCTTTTTCTGGCTGGCCAGCAAATACCAGGAGGCCGGCAGTTGGTCGCAGGCTGGCGGGCTGATGCGTCACGGCCTGGCCGGGCGCTGGTGGCGCTTCGTGCCCAAGCAGCACTGGCCGCAGGACGAGGAAGGTCTGCAGACGATCATGAAGCACTGGAGCGCTGAAGTCGGTGATTGCCGCCAGGAGCTGGTGTTCATTGGCCAGAACATCGACTTCCCGCAGTTGGTACGTGAGCTGGACGACTGTCTGCTGACCGATGAGGAAATGGCCGGCGGCCCGGATGCCTGGCGTTTGCTCGCCGACCCGTTCGGTGCCTGGCAACAGGAGGCCGCCTGATGTTCGCCTTGCAGTTGCCGAACCCGGCTCGGCAGGTGCTGGGCGAGGACATCCAGGTGCTGGGTGAGGTGCTGCAAGACGGCGTCAATCTGGCCGTCTGGCAGCGTCGCCTGCCGGCGCCGATCGCCGACTTCACCGACGCGCTGCTGGCGCAAGGTGAGCCGCTGGCGCAGTCCATGACCCTGGAGCTGTCGCGTGCGGACAGCGAGCCAAATCTCGATGGCCTGGTGGCGCAGTACGCCGATCTGCCGGGTCAGGCGGCCTTTCTCGCCGATGTGGCCTGGCTGGTGCGGGCCTATGCCTGCCTGCTCGACGCCCAGCGCATCGGCCTGCGCCTGCGCGCGCTGGACAAGGCCATGTGCCCGCGTTTTCACGTCGACCACGTGCCGCTGAGGCTGATCACCAGCTATGCCGGTGTCGGCAGCGATTGGCTGGAGGAGGGCGTGATGCCGCGCAGCAAGCTCGGTCAGCCGGGTGCCGAGCCGCAGGACGAGGCGTTGATCCAGCGCCTCGAAAGCGGACATGTGGCGTTGGCCAAGGGAGAGAAATGGCACGGCAACGAAGGGCGCGGATTGATCCACCGCTCGCCGCAGCCGCCGGTGGGTGAGCGACGTCTGTTGTTGACCCTGGATTGGCTGGCTTGAGTCGTGCGAAACCGCAGTTGCGTGGGGTGCGCACAGCCTAGGCGGCCCCGCGACACCCTACGGATAGAGGCAAGCCCTTAAAAAATAGGCCGGAGCGACTGCCCCGGCCTTAAGCACCAAGAGATCATGTCGACGCGTGACTCGACATGAGGGTTACGTGAGGTACCCGCAGCCATTAGGCGCTTGTTGGATGACGCTTTGATGTCAGGGCTTGATCCATGTGCCCTGATATTGCGTCTTGCAAGCCGGTTCAAGGTACAACGCGTCGCTGGCCACGCCGTAGTAGTGGATATCCTGCAGGTACATACCGCTACCGGCGCGGGCGTTCTGGCAGACGCCGTGGGCACCCTTGGGGCACTGCTCGACAAACTCCACCTCGACCGTCTGGCCTTGCAGCTGCGGCTGGCAGAAACCGTCGCGAAATAGCGTGGTGGGGATGTTGCGATTCTCCTGGCAGACCTTCACGTCCAGGCGTTCGGCCTGGCTGTGCACCACGCAAGCTTCGGCCAGGGCCAGGCCCGGCAGCAGGGAAAACAGCAACAGCCATGCACGCATCGTTTCGACTCCCGAAAAACTGCCGGCGAATCTAACATGCTGTTTTTTTGCAGTCTGTGCTGGCACTTGTCTGGCGAACCACCGAACATCAATTCATGCTCAGTCAAATCCCTACCCACCTCATCGCCGGCCCGCTCGGCGCCGGCAAGACCACGCTGATCCGTCACCTGCTGGCGCAAAAACCGGCGGGCGAGCGCTGGGCGGTACTGATCAACGAATTCGGCCAGATCGGCCTGGACGCTGCCTTGCTCGAGCAGGGCGACGACGGTATCGCCATGGCCGAAGTGGCCGGTGGTTGCCTGTGCTGCGTCAATGGCGCGCCATTTCAGGTCGGCCTCGGCCGCCTGCTGCGCAAAGCGAAGCCTGATCGCTTGCTGATCGAGCCATCCGGCTTGGGGCATCCGGTGCAGTTGCTGGCGCAACTGCGTCAGCCGCCCTGGCTAGGCGTATTGGCCGTGCAACCGGCACTGATGGTGCTTGATGCTGCCGCACTGGCTAGCGGTCAGCCGTTGCCGGACGTGCAGCGTCAGGCGCTGGATGAGGCGGGTCTGGTGTTGTTGAACAAGAGCGAGTCTCTGGACGAGGCGAGCCGGGCGAGAATTGCCGCGAGCCTGCCGCCCGTGCCGCTGTACTGGAGCGTGCAGGGCCGGCTCGACCTGGCCTTGCTGCCGGGCCTGGCGGCGCAGGCTTCGCCCGTCGAGGCGAGTGCCGAGTTACCCGCAGCTGCAGCGGGCCTGGCGCAGATCTGGCGCAATGTCGCGGAGCCGATCTGCCAGGTGCAGGATCAGGCAGAGGGCTGGAGCATTGGCTGGCGCTGGCACCCCAGCCAGCGTTTCGATCTCGCGCAGGTCAGCCAGTGGCTGCGGCGTATTGATTGGCGCAGGGCCAAGGCCGTGCTGCACGGCGACGAAGGTTGGCACTCGCTGAATGCCTTGCAGGGGCAAGCGCTACAGGCCTGGACTCCGAGCGAATGGCGCAAGGACTCGCGGCTGGAATTGATCTTCGATCAGGCGCAGGACGCCAAAACGCTAAGCGCTTCGTTCGCTGCGTGCCGAATCCCGGCGGTGGGCTGATAAACTCGCCGCGCTCTCGTCGCTGTGGATAACCTTCATGCAACTGCTGCCCTGGTCTCACGACACCTCTGCCGGCTTCACCCTGCGCGGCTGGCACACGCCGCCGTCGGGCAAGCCGTTGCTGCATTTCCTGCACGGCAATGGCTATTGCGGGCGCGTCTATACGCCGATGCTGGCCGCGTTGGCCGAGGACTTCGACCTCTGGCTGTGCGATGTACAGGGCCATGGTGACAGCGATCATGGCGGCCGCTTCCATGGCTGGAATCGCAGCGCTGAGCTGGCGGTGGAGGCCTTCGACACCTTGCGTGGGCCATTCGGCGACGTACCGCGCTTCGCCCTCGGGCACAGCTTCGGCGGCGTGCTCACCAGCCTGATTCTGGCGCGCCATCCCGAGCTGTTCCGGCGTGCCGTGCTGCTTGACCCGGTGCTGTTCAGCCCGGCGATGATCGGGGTGATGGCATTGTCCGACGTGGTCGGCCTGGCGCAGCGCACCGGCATGGCGAAGAAGGCGCACAAGCGCCGCCGGCAATGGACTGACCGCGCCAGTGCGCACGCCGCGTTACATGGCCGTGGCATGTTCCGTGGTTGGGACGAGGCAGCGTTCGACGCCTATATCGAGCATGCGCTGAAGGATGTCGAGGGCGGTGTCGAGCTCAAGTGCCGGCCAAGCCGTGAGGCGGATATCTTCGGCTCCTTCCCGCGGCGCTTGTGGCCGTCGCTGGCCAAGGTGACGACGCCGACCGAGGTGATTCACGGTGCGCACACCTATCCCTTCGTTGCCAAGTCCGTGGCGCGCTGGTGCGCGAGCAACGCCCACGTGCGCAGTCAGGTGGTGCCGGGCGGGCACTGCTTCATGCAGGAGCAGCCGGCGGACAGCGCCGAGCGTGTAGCCGCTTTCCTGCTGCAGCGCGGTTGAATCGGGCAGGCGCTATTGCGCCTTGCGCCGCCAGTCTTCCAGGCGGATGACATTGCCTGGCTGCTGCACCGCAACCGGCTCGGGCTGCGGTTCCAATATCGGGTGGGGCTGCAGTTCGATGCGGCCAAGGTGCGGGCCGAACATGCTGATATGCCCGCGCAGTCGTTGCTCGCCGGTGACGGTGAACTCGAAGTCATAGAGTCGCGCCAGGCGACGATGGCCTTTGGCATCACGCTGGATGGCCAGACGACGCAATGCCACGGCGCCATCGAGCAGCTCCACGTCGAGCTTGGCGCAGTGCTGCTTGGCGAAGGCCAGCGCACGCTCGCGAATACCGTGGCCGCGCCATAGCCAGGCGCAGGCAGCGGCGAACAGCATCAGCAAGAACACATCGAACAGGTTGATCATGGTGACTCCAGCTTCGGGAGACAGAGCTTAGCTTATCTGCCACGTGCTTCTCAGCACAGTGGCTTGCCCATGCGTCGGCTCTGCATTAGCGTTCGCTCTCTTCAGATGAAAAGGACGTCACCATGCATTGCCCCGCCTGCCGCACCACTCGCCTGCAACCGGCAAAACTCGAAGATGGCCTGCTCGGCCATGGCTGCGCACAGTGCCAAGGCACGCTGGTCAGCCTGCTGCACTACCGCGACTGGGCCGAGCGTCAACCAGCACAAGAGACATCAAGCGAACTGGCCGCCGAGGCTGAAGTGGGCGAAACCAGTCATGCCTTGAGTTGCCCCAAGTGCGCCAAGCTGATGAGCAAGTTTCAGATAAGCGGCACCCGCGCCAATCGTCTCGACCTGTGCGGCACGTGCGATGAAGCCTGGCTGGACAGCGGCGAATGGCAACTGCTCAAGGCCCTGGAGCTGAGCCAGCGCATGCCGGCGATCTTCACCGATGGCTGGCAGCGCCAGGTACGGCAGGAGGCCAGCGAACAGGCTCGGCGCGAGCGCTTCAGCCGCATTGCCGGCGAAGAAGCCATCGCTCGCGCCGACGAGATTCGTACCTGGCTCAAGGATCACCCGCAGCGCCGTGAGCTGTTGTTCTATATCGGTCACGATTGAGGCGCGAGGCGCCATCTGCGGCCGGTTGCACCGCCCTACGCTTCGGCGTTCTTCTCTTCGCTCAACGCCTGGTAGCGCTGTTGCAACTCCTCGCGAATCTGTCGGCGCTGTTTGGCCTGGCGCTGGCGGCGCAGGCCGTCGGCGGTGTCCGGTTGCAGTTCGGGAATCGGTGCCGGGCGGCCATTGGCATCGACCGCAACCATGGTGAAGAAGCAGCTGTTGGTGTGGCGCACCGAACGCTCGCGGATGTTCTCGGTGATCACCTTGATGCCGATTTCCATTGACGTGCGCCCGGTGTGGTTGACCGAGGCGAGGAAGGTGACCAGTTCGCCGACGTGCACCGGTTCACGGAACATCACCTGATCCACCGATAGGGTCACCACGTAGCAGCCGGCGTAGCGGCTGGCACAGGCGTAGGCGACTTCGTCGAGGTACTTGAGCAGCGTACCGCCGTGGACATTTCCGGAGAAATTGGCCATATCCGGTGTCATCAGTACGGTCATCGTCAGTTGCGCGGTTCCGGCTTCCATCGTCGCTCCGAGTACGTGTGGGGCTTATGAGAGTAAGGCCTGCTGGTGCTATGCAAGATACACACTCACTATTGCAAGGATGCCATCCATGCTGATTCGCTCGAAATTTCTGCTCCTGGCTCTGCTAGGGCTCGCCGGTGCCGTGCAGGCGACCGAAGAATGCGCCACAGCGGTGCAGTGCAACCAGGTCGGCAGCGCGGCCTATCAGGACGGCCGCTTCAAGCAAGCCATCGAAGCGTTCGAACGTCAGTTACGACGCGTCGAGGATGGCGATACGGCACAGTTGGAGTTGGCACTGAACAATCTCATCCTAACTAACCTGCGCTCCGGCCAGACCGGCATGGCGCGCGCCTGGTTAGGCGTGGCGCTGGACAACAACCTCAGCGGCTCCTCGACTCGCCTGCACCTGACCAAGGTAGCCGAGGCGCTGGATTACCCGACACTCGCCGCCAGCCCGACCGGACGCTACCTGCGTTACGGCGGCCAGGCGGTATGGAGCGAGCTGCTGATCAGCGAAGACAGCAATGGCGGCTATCTTGCCAGTTTCTCGCCCGTACGCGCCGGCGGTCGGGTCGAAGAGTACGGCCCGGCTGCGATTGGCGAGCTGGATGGCAAGTTGGTCGGCGACGAGGTGCAGATGCGCCTGCAGGACGCCGGCTTGGGCAACGATTGCGCAGTGCAACTGCTGCGTGAAGGCATCGAGCTGCGCGTGCAGGAGGTATTCGCCGAGGGCTGCCAGGATTACGGCGGCATGGGCATCAGCGTCGGTGGGCGTTACATCAAGGTCAGCCCATGAGGCCTGGGCAGGCTGCTGTCCTGATCGTGTGCTTGTCGGCGCTGCTTTTCGTGGGCGGCTACGCCTGGCTGCGTGACGAGCCGCCTGGCGCCCAGGTGCAGGACTGGCAGCAGCAGGTGCAGGCGGCAACGGGCGAAAGCCGTGCGTACCTTTTCCTCAACGGAATCGATGCCCCTTTCGATGAGCAGCCCGAGGCACTGGGTGCGGACCGTCTGCAGCACTATGAGCGCTGGTACGCCGGGCGCGGCGTGACCGATAGCGATTATTCGGGGCCGACCGTTGCCAGCCTGCAGTTTCCAGAAGGGCGACTGTTCTGCCGAGTCGAGGCGCCCGGCTGCTTCGACAGCCTGCTGGCACAGGCCGACCTGGGGAGCCGTATCGCCCCGGAGTGGTTCGCTCTGCAGCGGCGCTATTGGAATTTTCTCAACATGGATGACTACCGCACGCTGACCTCGGTGAGCCTCGCCGAGCCGCTACCGCGCCTGACTTATATCTACGCGGGCCAGCGGGTGCACGATCTGCTCATGCTGAAAATGGCCCGCGATGGCCAAAGCGATGTGGCGCAGGGAGGGTTGCGCGAGGAGCTCAGGCTACTGCGCCAGCAACTGGTGCGCGCGGACAACCTGGTTCTGAAGATGCTGCTGGGGCGGCTGATCAGCGACAACCTGGAGTGGCAGGTTCGTCTCTATCGCCATGGGCTGATCCCGCGCCCGTCGGTTCCGGAGCCCTTCAGCGCGGCCGAGCGCTCGCTGCTCAAGCCCATGCAGCGCGAGTTCTACGGTATCGCGCAGATGTATGCGCAGCTGCCAGAGAGCGTCTCCGGCCGGGAATACCTTGGGCTGCTACTGTTTTTCCGACCGCAGATGACCATCAACGCCAGCCTGACGCCTTATGTGCGGGCCGTGGAGTTGTCGCAGCTGGAGCCGCATGCGTTCGCCGCCGCGCTGCAGGAGCCGGCTCCCGGACCGGCCTCGGTTGGCGGCATGCGCAACCGGGCTGGCAACATCTTGCTGGCTATCGCCGGCCCGGACATGCGCCTGTATGCCGGGCGCTTGCATGACCTGGAGGCGAAGCGCCGCTTGTTGGCCGTGGTGGTAAGCCTGCCTCCGGGGCCTTTCGATGCCGAGCAGCTGGCCAACATGCCGGATGTCCGCAACCCCTACCATCCGACACAGCTGGCCGAGCCCGATGGACGCGGCCAGCTGTGTTTCGACGGCCCGCACGACGCGGGATTCAATGGGCGCTGCATGCCGCTGTAGATAAGGATATGCGGCAGGGTTCGCCGCCAACTCATCGTCCGCGACGATCAGGCGTGAGTCAGATACCAGCGCCAGTCCTGCTCGCCCACCTCTCCCATGAACTGGCGGTACTCGGCCCATTTGATCGCCAGGAACACCTTGAGGAAATCCTCGCCGAGCGCTTCGCGTGCCCAGCTCGAATCCTCAAGATTGCGCAGTGCAGTGAGCCAGTCGGTGGGCAGGGTTTCGCGTGCCTGTTCGTAGCCGTTGCCGACGATGGCCGCCCCCGGATCGATCTGCTCGCGGATGCCCTTGTGGATACCGGCGAGGATCGCCGCCGCAGCCAGATACGGGTTGGCGTCGGCGCCGCAGATGCGGTGTTCGACATGGCGACTGTTGGCTGGCCCGCCCGGCACGCGGAACGACACGGTGCGGTTGTTTACCCCCCAGCTCTTGGCCAGCGGCGCGTAGCTGTTGGCCTGGAAGCGGCGGAAGGAGTTGGCATTGGGGCAGAAGATCGCCAGGGCATCGTTTAGGGTGGCCATCATGCCGCCGATGGCATGGCGCAGCAGCGGCGTACCTTGTGGATCTTCGCTGGCCATCAGGTTGTTGCCCTCGGCATCGGCCAGCGACACGTGCATGTGCATGCCGCTACCGGCCAGGTCGCCGAATGGCTTGGCCATGAAGCAGGCCTGCAGCCCATGCTTGTTGGCCACGCCCTTGACCAGGCGCTTGTAGCGCACGCCTTCGTCCACCGCCTGCAGGGCATCGAAACGGTGCTCCAGGGTCAGCTCCAGTTGGCCCGGGGCGTACTCGGAGATTGCCGTGCGCACCGGCAGGCCCTGCGCCTCGCAGGCGGCGTAGAGATCGTCGAGGAATGGCTGCACCTGTTCCAGCTCGTACACGCCATAGACCTGCGGCGCCTGTGGGCGCACGCCGTTCATCTGTAAGGCCGGCTGTGGGCGTCCATTGGCGTCACGCTGCTTGTCCAGCAGGTAGAACTCCAGCTCCACCGCCATCACCGGGTGATAACCATCGGCCTTGAGCGCCTCGATGGCACGCACCAGCACGTGGCGTGGGTCGCCCGGCGTGGCCGGCAGACCCTGGGTCGGGTGCATGCTCACCTGTAGCTGGCCGGTAGGCACCGCGCGCCAGGGTTGCAGGGTCAGGCTGCCGGGCAGCGGGTAGGTCCAGCAGTCGGCGTCGGCCACTTCCCAGACCAGGCCGCTTTCCTCGACGTCCTCGCCCTGGATGGTCAGCGACAGGATCGAGCTGGGCAGCGGTCGGCCAGTTTCGTAGATGGCCAGCAGCTCGTCGCGATGCAGCAGCTTGCCGCGCGGGATGCCGTTGGCGTCGATCAGCATCAGCTCGATGCTGCGGACCTCGGGGTGGGCGGCGAGAAAGTCGCGGGCTTCCTGCGGGTTGGCGAATTGCATGGTGATTCTCACAGTGAGTCGTTATCTCGTGGGAGGCGCTTTAGCGGCGACTGTCGCGGCTAAAGCCCCTCCCACAGGCTGATCGATGAATTACTCGCGGGCGCCGGGGATGGCCAGCAGCTCGGTGAGGGCTTGATCGAGCATGGTGATCAGCTTGTCCACATCCTGCGCTGTGGTGCTCGGGCAGCACAGGGTCATGTTGTGGAATGGCGTGATCAGAATGCCGCGGTTGATCAGGTACAGGTGCAGGGCCATTTGCAGCTCGTCATGGAACGCCGCTTCGGCCTCGGCGCCGGTGCGTGGTGGCGTGGCGCAGAACTGGAACTCGCAACGCGCGCCCAGCTCGGTCACCGACCACTTGAGGCCGTGCTTGTCGATCAGCTGACGGAAGCCCTCTGCCAGACGCGCCGCCAGCGGCAGCATGTGGTCGTAGGCCGTCTGGGTCATCACCTGTTCCAGGTTGGCGCGCATGCAGTGCATGGCCAGGGCGTTGGCCGACAGGGTGGTGCCCATGCCGCTGTGGCCGTGACCGTGGCTTGCCTCGCTGGCGCGCTGACGCGCCTGGGTCATGGCGCCTGCCATCTCTGCGCTGCAACCGAAGATGCCGCAAGGCACGCCGCCGGCGATCGGCTTGCCGACCACGAAGAAGTCCGGGTCCAGGCCCCACAGGCGCGTGCAGCCGCCGATGTCGGTGGAGATGGTGTGGGTTTCGTCGATGATCAGCAGGCTGCCGTACTTACGCGTCAACTCGCGGCATTTCTGCATGAAGCCTGGATCGGGCAGGACCATGCCGATGTTGGTCATCGCCGGTTCGCAGAGCAGGGCGCAGACGTCGCCCTGAGCCAATGCGGCTTCCAGCGCAGCGACATCGTTGAAGGGAATGGCGCGGCTGTGCTCGGTCAGGTCGTAGGCCTGGCCGACCAGACCGGAGCGGTGCACGGTCTGGCCATCGCGTTCGCGCACCATCACGTCGTCGACGGTGCCGTGGTAGCAGCCGTCGAACACCAGCAGGGTCTTGCGCTGAGTGATGGCGCGCGCCCAGCGCAGCACGTAGCGGTTGGAGTCGGTGGCGGTGGCGGTCACCTGCCAGTAGGGCAGGCCGAAGCGCTGGGCCAGCAGCTCGCCGCAAACCACTGCGTCCTCGCCCGGCAGCATGGTGGTCAGGCCGTTATTCGCTTGTTCGGCGAGGGCGCGGGCCACCGGATCGGGGGAGTGGCCGAACATGGTGCCGGTGTCACCCAGGCAGAAGTCGATGTACTCGTGACCGTCCACATCGAAGAAACGTGCACCCTTGGCACGCTCGACGAACAGCGGTACCGGTGTCGACCAGTCGGCCATCCAGTGCATCGGCACGCCGCCGTACAGTGAATGGCGGGCGCGCTCGGCCAGGGCCACGGACTTCGGATTGCGGGACAGGAACCGCTCGCGCTCGGCGGCGACGAAACGGTCAACGGCGACTTGGCTGATGCCACTGGCGGTGGTCATGGGGCATACCTCGATTGAATGCTGCTGGCATGATATTTTGTGATCACAAAATAGTAAATGCTTAGATCAGGATCGATTATTTCGGCTTTAAAACTCTATTTGTGATCACGAAAAATTTCATATTCAGCCATTTTTCACACAAAATCAGTTCCTGTCGTAGACTCGCCGCATCTTCAATCGGAGCTTCCCATGCGTGACTGTAGCCTGACCCTTGCCCAACTGCCGGCGCCACCGATGGAGGTGGCACATGGCTGACAATCTGCAGGAGCAGCTGTATCAGAACATCCGCTCAGGCTTGCTGGTCGGACGTTTCCAACCTGGGGAGCGGTTGAAGATCCGCGACTTGGCCACCGAATGGGGCACCAGCCCGATGCCGGTTCGCGCGGCCCTGCAGCGGCTGGTGGCCGAGGGCGCGCTGGAGGGCGAGCAGCAGCGCTCGGTGCGCGTCCCGTCGATGACCCGCGAGCGCTACGAAAACATCTTTCAGGTGCGCCTGGCGCTGGAAGGCCTGGCAGTGGAGCTGGCCACGCCGCGTCTGGACAGCAGCGACCTGGCCCTGCTGCGTGACTGTGTGCAGCGCATGGACGCCGCCATCGAGCAGCGCCAGGTGCAGGACTACCTCAACGCCAACAGCCAGTTTCACCTGCATTTGTACGGTGCATGTGGCAACCCGGTGTTGCTGCGTTCGATCGAGTCGCTATGGCTGCAGATCGGCCCCTTCTTCAACCGGCTGTTCACCGGCGCCGACCTGTCGCTGCGGCTCAATGACTTTCATGAAGACGCCTTTGCCGCTATCGAAGCCGGCGACGCCAAGGGCGCTCGCCAGGCAATGGAGCAGGATCTGCTTTACTTCGCGCGCTTTCTGCTCAACCTGCTGGCGTTGGAGCAGGGCGAGGTGTGAGGGCGCTGCTCGCGTAACTCGCTTGATGAGGCTCGCGGCTGAAGCCCCTCCCACGGGGCTGAGTCGCGGCCACACATCGTGGGAGGCGCTTCAGCGGCGACGGCGTTCGAGAAGCCGATAGTCCGTAGGGCGCACCCCAGGGCGAAGGCTTGATCAGCTTTCCAGCCAGACGTCACGGCACCAGTGCCAGACCGAGTCCCAGCTTTCGTCGGTCAGCTCGCCTTCGTCGCCATCCCACAGCCAGACCTGGCCTTCCACGTCCACTGCGTAGTAATCGCGGCCGTCCTGGCACAGCGGAACCAGATCGCGCGGCAGGCCAAGATCCCAGGCCACCGAGGCGACTTCCGGCAGGTAGGTGTGTGATTGCGGATCACTGGCGGTCACCGGCTCCAGGCGGCCGTAAACCACATCACTGACCTTGAGCAGGTATTCGCGCAGCTCGAAGGGCAAGTGGATGAGGATCTGCTCCTGAATCTCCACCAGGGTCTCTTCTTCCGGCAGCTCCAGCGGTACCGGTACCGGCTCGTTGAGTTCGCGCAACTGTTCGATGACTTCTTCCACGGCGTCGGCTCCTCATCTTGGGGGATCGGCTTTATACAGTAGCTGGCCGGCAGAATGAAAACATGTCGTTGTCACTGCATACTGGCGCTTTTGCGGAGCCTTTCATGTCATCTCTTACCTGGCACTGCCTGCACCACAGCGAACTCGATGCTGCGACCCTCTATGAACTGCTGGCACTGCGCACCCAGGTGTTCGTGGTCGAGCAGAACTGCCCCTATCTGGAAACCGATGGCCAGGACCTGGTCGGTGACACCTGCCACCTGCTGGCGCGTGATGAATCTGGGCTGGTGGGTTATCTGCGCTTGCTCGATCCGCAGCGCATGGACGGCGAGGTGGTGATCGGTCGGGTAGTGATCGCCGAGCGGGCGCGCGGCAGCGGGCTGGGCCACCGGCTGATGGAGCGGGCGCTGGTCGAGTGTGGTCAGCGTTGGTCGGGGGTGCCGGTTTATCTGTCGGCACAGGCGCACCTGCAGGGCTACTACGGGCGTTATGGCTTCGAGGCGGTGAGCGAGGTGTATCTGGAGGACGACATCCCGCATATTGGCATGCGCCGGGCTGCTACGGATCTGTCGTGATGGGGACGGGACGTCGCCGCTAAAGCGCCTCCCACGTCGTAGGAGCGGCTTCAGCCGCGATAACCGGCAAATGCCGCAATAAAAAACCCGGGCTTGCCCGGGTTTTTTCTGCGTCGTCGCGATCAGTTCTGGCGAATGCCAGCGATCAGCCAGGGCTGGTTGTCGCCTTGGGCGCGTTCCAGGCGCCAGCTTTCGCTGAACGGTTCGCCCTGGTCGAAGCGCGAGGTCTTCGACACGCCGCTGAAGGTCAGGGTGGCGATGGTCTTTTCGGCGTTGTCGTCGACACCATCGAGTTGCACGTCGAGGTTGTCGACGTAGGTGGACTGGAAGCCGTCACCCAGCTCGGCGCGCTCGCGCTTGAGGAAGTCCAGCAGTTGCGGGGTGACGAACTCGGCGATCTTGTCCATCTCGTCGGCGTCCCAGTGCTGCTGCAGGTTCATGAAGTGCTCGCGACCGGCGGCGATGAAGCTCTGCTCATTGAACCAGGCCGGTGCGTTGATCACCGGAGCGGCCGAGGCCAGACGACCACCGAAGATATTGCTGCCAGCGGCCGGCGCGTTGTCGGCGTTCGGCATTTCACGCTGGTACGGCGCACCGGCAGCGGCCATTTGCGGCTGTTGGCGAGCGCGACGGGCGGCGAGGAAGCGGAACAGCAGGAAAGCGATCAGGCCGAAGATCAGCATGTCCATGATCTGCAGGCCTTCGAAACCATCACCCATGAACATCGAGGCCAGCAGGCCACCGGCGGCCAGACCGGCCAGCGGGCCGAGCCAGCGCGAAGCACCGCTGGCGGCAGCGGCAGGCTGCTGACGACCGGGTGCCTGGGCAGCCGATTGCGCCGGCGGCGTGGCCTGGCGGGTCTGGTGGCTGGGTGCGGAGCCGAAGGATTTGCCACCGCCAAAACGCTTGGCGTGGGCTTCGAAACTGAAGGTCAGTGCCAGGCACAGAACCATGGCGATACTGAGGAAACGCTGCATCACGGTTTTCTCTCTTATGGAAAAGCTTGGCCGGCATCTTGCCCGTCATAGGGGGGCATGACCAGTGACAGAATGTTTCTGGCTTTTGCCTGCACTGGATGGCGCCGTGACTGCCCGGCTTGGTACCGAAGCGGCCCCTGGTGCGCATGGCTCACCCTAGGGGCGTTGTAGCAGCAGAGGCAGCGGGCCGCAGCGTAGTTGAGCACGCAGAAAGGCGCGGAAGGTTGCTGCGTCCTCTTCGGGATGACGCAGCCAATGCACGAAGCTGCGCAGGTAGGCACTGGTGAGCAGGGTTTCTTCGGCGATACGGCGCAGGTGCAGGCTTTGCCGTCCGGCTGCTTCGCGCCACCACTGCACGGTGCGGCTGACGCGCATCAGGCCGAGCAGCTGCAGGTGAATATGGCCGGGCTCGAGCTTGTACAGCAGCATCTGCCCGGTGACGGCCCGATGTGCGGCGAGGCTGTCGAGCCAGGCCAGCAGGCAACTTTCCAGACGCTGTTCGGCGTTCAGCCCCAGCAGGCCGGGATTTTTCGCGTGACCGAGCATGGCCAGGTCGGCTCGGTCGAACCAGGCTTCCACAAGGTCATCCTTGTCGCGGTAATGGCGGGCGATATCATCCAGGCCGATATCGAGCGCGGCGGCGACGTCGAACAGGTGCAGGCGCTCCCAGCCACAGACGTCGGCCAGTTGCAGAGCGTTATCAAGAATGTGGGCAGGGTCGGTCGGCTTTTTCTTCATCCCTGAAGTATGGCCGCCAGGGCTTGAGGTGGCGCCTGGAGCGACAAACGGAGCCAGATAGGTAGATGTGGCCGCGCCGCATGGGTAGGAGCGGCGCCCCGCCGCGAAGCTGGGTTAAAGCTTCGCCCCGGGGCGGGGCTCCCACAAGGGCAAGTGCTATAGCGCTGAGCGGCTCAGCGCCAGTCGTACAGCTCTTTTTCCGAGAGTGCATGCATGGGGATGGCCAGCGCCTGGAACGCCTGCATCGAGGCCCAGATGCGACCATTGAGTTCGCTTTGTGCGGCCAGCTCGCCCAGCACCTGTTCGCTCTCGTGTTGCATCGCCTGCAGCACTTCGTCGGGGAAGCGTTTGAGCAGCGTGCCGCTCTTCTTCAGTTCATCCAGCGCCAGGGCGTTGTGGTAGACGTAGTCGTCCATCATGTCCTGGGTCGCCGCACGCGCCGCTTCGGTGACGATGGCCTGCAGGTCGGCGGGCAGGGCGTCGAAGGCTTTCTGGTTGATCAGCAGTTCGAGCACCGACTGCGGCTCCTGCCAGCCCGGGTAGTAATAGTACTTGGCGGCTTTGTGCAGGCCGAAGGCCAGGTCGTTGTAAGGGCTGACCCAGTCGGTGGCGTCGATGGCGCCGCTTTGCAGCGAGGTGAAGATTTCGCCGCCCGGCATCACCACGGTGGTCGCACCCCGGCGGCTCCAGACTTCGCCGCCGAGGCCCGGCATGCGGATTTTCAGGCCCCTGATATCAGCCAGGCTGTTGATTTCCTTGTTGAACCAGCCGCCCATCTGCATGGTGCTGTTGCCCGCGGTCAGCGGCTTGAGGCCGAACGGTGCATAGGCCTCGTCCCACAGCGCCTGACCACCGCCCTTGCTGAGCCAGGCGTTCATTTCCAGGGTGGACAAACCGAAAGGCACCGCACCGAAGAACTGCGCCGCTGGCACCTTGCCCTTCCAGTAATAGGGTGTGCCGTGGCCGAGCGCGGCCGTGCCGCGGGAGACGGCGTCGAACACTTCCAGCGCTGGCACCAGCTCGCCAGCGGCGTAGACCTTGATGGTCAGGCGCCCGGCGCTCATGGCGTTGACGCGCTCGGCCAGGCGTTCGGCGGCGGTGCCGGTGCCGGGCGCGTTCTTCGGCCAGGTAGTGACCATCTTCCAGTGGAAGGTCTGAGCGGGGGCGGTGGCCGGATTGGCCGGTGCGGAGTCTTCCTTGCAGCCGATCAGGCTGAAGGCGAGCAGGGGCAGTAGAAGCAGCGAACGAAGATGCATGGGCGCAATCCCTAAGAAAAACGGGGCTTTTCAGCCCCGTTCAGTTGGCTCAACGCCAGTTGTACAGCTCTTTCTCGGTCAGTGCCTGCATGGCGCTGGCCTCTTCGAGGAAGGCCTTCTGCGAGGCCCAGATGCGGCCGTTGAGATCGTTCTCGGCAGCCAGGGACTCGAGCACCGCGTCGGATTGCTCGCGCATGGCTTGCAGCACCTCGTCCGGCAGGCGCTTGAACTGCACGCCTTCGCTCTTGAGGCTCTGCAGCGCCTTGGCGTTGTTGAACACGTAGTCGTCCATCATGTCCAGGGTCGCGGCACGCGCGGCTTCGACGACGATGGCCTGCAGGTCGGCGGGCAGGGCGTCGAAGGCCTTCTGGTTGACCATGGATTCGACCACGGCCTGCGGTTCCTGCCAGCCCGGGAAGTAGTAGTACTTGGCCGCCTTGTGCAGGCCGAAGGCCAGGTCGTTGTAAGGGCCGACCCAGTCGGTGGCATCGATGGCACCGGTCTGCAGGGAGGTGAAGATCTCACCGCCAGGCAGGTTGACGGTGATCGCGCCGAGCTTGCTCCAGACTTCGCCACCGAGGCCCGGCATGCGGATCTTCAGGCCCTTGATGTCATTCAGGCTGTTGATTTCCTTGTTGAACCAGCCGCCCATCTGCATGGTGGTGTTGCCCGCCGACAGCGGCTTCACACCGTAGGGAGCGTAGGTTTCGTCCCACAGCGCCTGGCCACCGCCGTGGCTGAGCCAGGCGTTCATTTCCAGGGTGGAGAGGCCGAAAGGCACGCTGCTGAAGAACTGCGCAGCCGGGACCTTGCCTTTCCAATAGTACGGGGTGCCATGGCCCATCTCGGCGGTGCCGCGGGAAACGGCGTCGAACACTTCCAGCGCCGGTACCAGCTCACCAGCGGCGTAGACCTTGACGGTCAGGCGCCCGGCGCTCATGGCGTTGATGCGCTCGGCCAGACGCTCGGCTGCGGTGCCCAGGCCAGGGAAGTTCTTCGGCCAGGACGTGACCATCTTCCAGTGGATGATTTCTGCCGGCTTGGCAGCGGCTTGCTCGCTGGCAGCCTTGTCTTCTTTGCAGCCAACCAGGCCGATTGCGGCGATCAGCGCCAGAGCGGTGCCGAACAGATTGCGGCGATTCATCGATTATCTCCAGGTACGGTGTACTAATAGGCTTCGAGCTTGGCGTACGCCAGCATCAGCCACTTACTGCCTTCGTTTTCGAAATTCACTTGGACCCGCGCCTGGGCGCCAGCACCCTCGAAATTGAGGATGGTGCCCTCGCCGAACAGGCTGTGGTGTACGCGTTGGCCCAAGCTGAAGGGCGTTTGCGGTACGGCGCTGCCGGCGAACAGACTGCCGCCACCCATCGAGCTGGTGCTCACCGGGCGGCTGACGCTGTTGCTCAGGCGTACTTCCTGAATCAGCGGTGCGGGGATTTCGCGGACGAAGCGCGACACCTTGTTATAGGTCTCGCTACCGTAGAGACGCCGGGTTTCGGCGTAGCTGATCACCAGCTTCTGCATGGCACGGGTAATGCCGACATAGGCCAGGCGGCGTTCTTCTTCCAATCGGCCCGGTTCTTCCAGGCTCATCTTGTGCGGGAACAGACCCTCTTCCATGCCCACCAGGAACACCAGGGGGAATTCCAGGCCCTTGGCGCTGTGCAGGGTCATCAGTTGAATGCTGTCTTCGTTTTCGGCGGCCTGGGTGTCCCCGGCCTCCAGCGAGGCGTGGGTGAGGAAGGCCTGCAGCGGGGTCAGCTCGTCGTCTTCATCGTTCTCGAAGGCGCGCGCGGCGCTGACCAGTTCCTCCAGGTTCTCTACCCGAGCCTGGCCTTTCTCGCCCTTTTCCGCTTCGTGATAGGCGAGCAGGCCGCTTTTCTCGACGACCACCTGAGTCATCTGGTGCAGGGGCATGGGCAGCACCTTCTCGGCCAGGCCCTCGATCAACTCGATGAAGCTGGCCAGCGCGCCGGAGGCCCGGCCCGGCAGGGCCTTGACCGCGAGCATCAGGCGGATCGCCTCCCACATGTGCACGTCATGGGCGCGGGCGTATTCGCGGATGGTCTCGATGGTCTTCTCGCCGATGCCGCGCGCCGGCACGTTGATGATGCGTTCCAGCGCCGCATCGTTGCCGCGCCCGTCGAGCAGGCGCAGATAGGCCATAGCGTTCTTGATTTCGGCACGCTCGAAGAAGCGCTGACCACCGTAGATGCGGTAGGGGATCTTCTCGCGCAGCAGCGCCTCTTCCAGCACGCGCGACTGGGCGTTGGAGCGATAGAGAATGGCGATCTCGCTGCGCTTGAGGCCGTCCTTGCGCAGGGCGTCCTCGATGGTCTCGACCACGTAGCGCGCTTCGTCGTGCTCGTTGAAAGCTGCATACAGGGCCAGCGGCTCGCCATCGCCAACGTCGGTGCGCAACTCCTTGCCGAGGCGGCCCTGGTTGTTGGCGATCAGCGCGTTGGCGGCATTGAGGATATTGGCGGTGGAGCGGTAGTTCTGCTCCAGGCGAATGATCTCGGCATCGGCGAAATCGCTGTCGAACTGTTGGATATTCTCGATTTTCGCGCCACGCCAGCCATAGATCGACTGATCGTCATCGCCCACCACCATCAGACTTTCGCCGCCCTTGGCCAAAAAGCGCAGCCAGGCGTACTGCACGGCGTTGGTGTCCTGGAACTCGTCGACCAGGATATGGCGGAAGCGACGCTGGTAGTGCTCCAGCAGCCCGGCGTTGTCGCGCCAGAGGTCGAGGGCACGCAACAGCAGTTCGGCGAAGTCGATGACACCGGTGCGCGCGCAGGCCGCCTCGTAGGCTTCATAGATGCTGCGCATGGTGGCCAGGAACAGGTCGCCGCTGGCCTGGATACCTTGCGGGCGGATGCCCTCGTCCTTTTGCCCGTTGATGAACCACTGCGCCTGCTTGGCCGGCCAGCGTTGTTCGTCCAGGCCCAGCTCACGGATCACCCGCTTGATCAGGCGCTGTTGATCGTCGGAGTCGAGAATCTGGAAGTTCTCGGCCAGGCCCGCCTCTTTCCAGTGTGCACGCAGCAGGCGGTGGGCCAGACCATGGAAGGTGCCGACCCACATGCCAGCAGGGGCATGGCCCAGCACATCTTCGATGCGGTGACGCATCTCGGCGGCGGCTTTGTTGGTGAAGGTCACCGACAGGATGCTGTGCGCCGAGACGTCCAGGCGCTGGATCAGGAAGGCGATGCGATGCACCAGCACGCGGGTCTTGCCCGAGCCGGCACCGGCCAGCACCAGCTGATGGCCAGGCGGCGTGGTGACCGCATGGTGCTGGGCGGGATTGAGGGTAGTGAGTCTGTGGTCGAGGTCATTTTGCATCGCGGCATTCTAGGGGGCCGGACAGGGGAGGGCAAACCGTCAGCCAGGCGCGGTGAAACGAGCCGGACGCAACCGACGACTGGTGGGTCAGGGCGCAGATGTGCATGGATAGAAGGCCAAAGGCCATCATGGGGCGTCAGCGCCCGCCAAAAGTTGGGCGTCAAGCTGTGAAAGGGGCCACATCGTTGTTGGGCACAGCGTCTGTCTCGGGTATTCTCCCGCGACGTCAGGGTTGGGAGCGCCACAAAAAGCGTCCAATACCCTTAGGCAACCATTACAAGAAAATCGCCTATGACCGCCACGACTAGCGCCGTAGTTCAAGAGGTGACGCTGGACTCGCATCAGGCTGAGCGTCAGTTCGCCACGGATATTGCCGTTGAGCGTACCCGTCTGTTGTTCCAGGGCTCGCGCTTGCCCACGTTGCTCATGCTGCTGGTCGGCCTGGCCTGCAGCCTATTGCTGTGGAATAACCAGAATGCACCGATGCTCGCTGCCTGGCTGGCTTGGGTGGTGCTGCTGGCGCTGTTGCGCCTGACCCAGGTGAATGCCTTCAACGAGGCGCTGCCCAGTCGTCAGGCCGAGCCCTATTGGCGACGCATTTTCCTCTTCGGCGCCGGTGCTTCCGGGCTGACCCTCGCCTTCGCCGTGATCGTGCTGGTGCCTACCGATGTGTTCTACCAGCAGGCGCTGGTCTATGGCCTGATCGCCGCTGCCATTCTCTCGGCCAGCGTGGCCTATGCCGTCAGCCTGCCTGCCTTCCTCACTTTCGCCTTGCCCTGCTTGCTGCCGTCGGCCGGCTACCTGCTGCTCTCAGGCAGCGGCCTGCAACGCGGCTGGGGGCTGCTCAGCGTGATCCTGTTTCTTGCCCTGCTGGTGGTGGCTTGGCAGGTCAATCGTTTGGTGCAGCGCAGCTTGTTGCAGCGCTTTCACAACCTGGCGCTGATCAGCAACCTGGAGCGTGCCAAACAGTGTGCCGAAGGGCTCAACGAAGAACTGGCGCGCGAAGTGGAACAGCGCCGCCGCGCCGAGCGCGAATTGCGCGGCGCCCATGGCGAGCTGGAAATGCGTGTGGCCGAGCGCACCCTGGAACTGGACGAAGCGACCCATGCCCTGGGCAAGAGCCAGGCGCGTCTGGCCCTGGCCCTGGAAGCCAGCGAGCTGGGGCTGTGGGATTGGGACCTGGATAGCGACCAGGTACACCACTCGCACCTGCGCGAGCTGTTTGGCCTGGAGCCGGGCCAGGTACAAGTGATGCTGCGTGACCTGACGCCGCGCCTGCACCCGGATGACCTGCCGGGGCTGCGTCGGGCGCTGGTCCGGCACCTCAAGGGACGTAGCGAGGATTATCAGATCGAGTACCGCGTGCGCCATGTCGATGGTCACTGGGTCTGGGTCGAAGACCGAGGCCGTGCAGTCGAGCGCGACGCCGCCGGCCGTGTGCGGCGCATGCTCGGCACGCGACGCGATGTCAGCGCGCGACGTCAGCAGGAGCAGCAGCAGCGCCTGGCGGCGACCGTATTCGAGGCGGCCAGCGAAGGCATCTTCATTCTCGACCCCGACTACCGCGTGCTGGCAGTCAACCGCGCGTTCAGCGCGGTGACCGGCTACAACCGCGAGGAAGTGCTCGGACGCACGGTGACCAGCCTGATCGGCAGCCGCGAGATGCGCCGGCAATACCAGATGATCCGCCAGGAGCTGGACAGCAGCGGCACCTGGCAGGGCGAGTTGATCGAGACTCGCAAGAGTGGCGAGCTTTACCCGCAATGGTTGCAGCTCAATCTGGTGCGCGACGCCAGCGGCCGGCCCAGCCAAATCGTCGGCTTCTTCGCCGACCTCAGCGCGCGACGCGAGGCAGAGGAGCGCTTGCGCTACCTGTCGCACTACGACGATCTGACCGGCCTGGCCAACCGCAGCCTGTTCAAGGAGCGTCTGCACGAGGCCAGCCAGCGCGCACGGCAGAGCGGTCGCAGCATCGCCTTGGTGCACATCGACTTGGACCGTTTCAAGCTGCTCAACGACAGCCTCGGTCATGAAGTGGCTGACCAGTTGCTGCGGCAGATGAGCCGTCGCCTGACCCAGGCCGTGCCGGAAGCTGACTGCATTGCACGGCTGTCGGGTGATGAGTTCGCCATCATCCTCGATGCCTACGGCAGCCTCTCCAGCTTGGCGCGGGTGGCCAGCCGACTGCTGGCCAAGCTGCGTGTGCCGATGACTGTGGGTGGCCACGAGCTGGTGGTCAGCGCCTCGCTGGGCATCAGCCTGCTGCCGGACTATGCGCGCGAGATCAGCGCACTGATCAGTCAGGCCAACATGGCCGTGCAACATGCCAAGCACCTGGGCGGCAACACCTTCCAGTTCTTCACCGACAACCTCCAGGCCTGCACCCTGGAGCGCCTGCAACTGGAGAATCAGCTGCGCAAGGCCATCGACGAAGGCCAGCTGGAGGTGTTCTACCAGCCCAAGCTGAACCTCGCCGATGACCAGCTCAACGCCGCCGAAGCGCTGGTGCGCTGGCGCCATCCGCAGCAGGGCATGGTGGCGCCTGGCGAGTTCATCGGTTTGGCCGAAGAGACCGGGCTGATCGCGCCGATTGGCGAGTTCGTGCTGCGTCAGGCTTGCCGCCAGGCGTGCCAGTGGCAGCAGCAAGGGCTGGCGCAGATACGGGTGTCGGTGAATATCTCGGTGTATCAGTTGCGCCAGGGCAACCTCACCAGCCTGGTGCGCCAGGTGCTCGAAGAAACCGGCCTGGCGCCGCAGTACCTGGAGCTGGAACTGACCGAAAGCCAACTGCTGGACAACGTCGACAGCGTCATCGTCACCTTCCGCCAGTTACGGGAGCTGGGGGTCAAACTGGCCATCGACGACTTTGGCACCGGCTACTCCTCACTCAGCTACCTCAAGCGCTTCCCGGTGCACTACGTCAAGATCGACCAGACCTTCATCCGCGATCTTTCGCCCGGTGGCGAGGACGCAGCGATCACCCGCGCGATCATCGCCATGGCCCACAGCCTGGAGCTGAAAGTGGTGGCCGAGGGCGTGGAAACCCAGGCGCAGATGGACTTTCTCAAGAGCCAGAACTGCGATGAGATCCAGGGCTTTCTGATCAGCCGCCCGGTGGAGGCAAGCGCCTTCGCCGAGCTGCTGCGTGCGCAGATCGATAATCCACTGGATTGAACGGCATTTGCTCGCTAACCAAGTAGCCTGCGTTCACTTGGCGAACAGCTGGCCGATGTCCTTGAACGCCTTGAACTCCAGCGCGTTGCCGCAGGGGTCGAGGAGGAACATGGTGGCCTGCTCGCCGACCTGGCCCTTGAAGCGTACGTAGGGCTCGATGACGAACTTCGTCTCGCGGCTGCGCAGGCGCTCGGCCAGCGCTTCCCAGTCGGCCCAGCCGAGCACCACGCCGAAGTGCGGCACCGGCACGTCGTGGCCGTCCACGGGGTTGCTGGCGGCCGATTCCTGGTAGGCCATCTTCGGCGCTTCATGGATCACCAACTGGTGGCCGAAGAAATCGAAGTCCACCCAGTGGTCGCTGCTGCGACCCTCGGCACAGCCGAACACCTCGCCATAAAAATGTCGCGCGGCAGCCAGGTCATGAACGGGAATTGCCAGGTGGAAGGGCGCAAGGGACATCACGGAATACCTCTGGTTATTGTCTGTCGGGCTAGCCTAGCAACAGCCAAATCGATTGAAAGCGAATATCCTTACTCGCAAGCTCAAATAATTTTGATCAATCGAGGCGTCCATGCTGCGTGAGCTGAAAACCTTCGTCACCGTAGCCCGGCATGGCACCTTCGCTGCTGCGGGGCAGCGCGTAGGGCTGACCCAATCTGCCGTCAGCGCGCAGATGCGCGTGCTGGAGCAGAACCTTGGCGTACGCCTGTTCGATCGCAGCGGCCGCAGCGCGGTGCTCAGTGCCGGTGGACGCCACGCCTTACCGTTGGCAGAACAGATACTGGGTCTTTACGCGCAGATGGCGATGCCGACGGCGCTGGCCGAATGGCAGGGCGAACTCAAAATTGGTGCCATCGCCAGTGTCCAGACAGGGCTGTTGCCCGAGGCCCTGGTGCGCTTTCGTACTCAGGCCGCACGGGTCGAGCTGAAGCTGGTGCCGGGTGTCTCGCTCGATCTGCTGGGGCAGGTGGATGCCGGTGAACTGGATCTGGCGGTACTGATCCGCCCGCCCTTCGAGTTGCCCAAGGAACTGATGCAGGTCCCCCTGGCTCGCGAACCCTTCGTGCTGATCGTACCGCCAGGCCTGCCGGGGGACGATCCGCTGCAACTGCTGCGCGAGCAGCCCTTCGTGCGTTATGACCGCCGTTCCTTCGGCGGTCGCCAGGTCGAGCGTTTCCTCCGCGAACAACGGCTGACGCCCCGCGAGGCGCTGGAGCTGGATGAGCTGGAGGCCATTGTGCGTATGGTCGAGTGTGGGCTGGGTGTATCGCTGATACCCCGTGCCGGCTTGTGGTGTAACCGACCCCAGGCGCTACGCGTACTGGAACTGGGTGAGCTCACCTTCCACCGCGAGTTGGTCGCGACCCTGCGCCGCGCCCAGCGCCAGCCGGCGTTGGACTGGTTGCTGCAGTGCCTGGCTGATCCAACCTATGATGAGGTTTCCTGTCGAGCGGAGGTCTGACGGATGAACAAGGATATCGGCGAAATCAACGGCGCCTGCCATTGCGGCGGTGTGCGCTTTCACGTGACCTTGAGCGATGGCCTGCACAGCGCACGGCGCTGCAACTGCTCCTACTGCCGCATGCGCGGGGCGGTGGCGGTCTCGGCCGAGCTGGCTGGCTTTCGTATTCTGCAGGGTGAAGACCTGCTCACCACTTATCGTTTCAACACCCAGAGCGCCGCGCACTTCTTCTGTTCACGCTGCGGCATCTACACCCACCACCAGCGCCGTTCCAATCCCCATCAGTACGGCGTCAATGTCGCCTGCCTGGAGGGCATCAGCCCGTTCGACTTCGCTGAGGTGCCGGTCAGCGACGGCATCGCCCATCCCAGTGACGACCCTAGTGGCGCCGGGCCGCGGCAAGCCGGCGTGCTGCGCTTTATCCCGTCGTGAGCACGCCGCTCATCGCGCAGACATGAAAATGCCGCGCGGCTTTGCAGCGGCGCGGCATCGGGTACTGCTCAGGGTGTCAGCGGCGATCAGAACGCCGGGACGACGGCGCCTTTGTACTTCTCTTCGATGAACTGCTTCACTTCGGCGCTGTGCAGGGCCTTGACCAGCTTCTGTACGGCGTCGCTGTCCTTGTTGTCAGCGCGGGTCACCAGAATGTTCACGTATGGCGAGTCGCTGCCTTCGATGGCCAGGGCGTCCTGGGTCGGGTTCAGCTTGGCTTCCAGGGCGTAGTTGGTGTTGATCAGGGCGAGGTCGACCTGGCTCAGCACGCGCGGCAGGGTGGCTGCTTCCAGTTCACGTACTTTGATCGCCTTCGGGTTCTCTACGATGTCCTTCGGCGTGGCGAGGATGCCGGCTTCCGGCTTGAGTTTGATCACACCGGCCTTCTGCAGCAGCAACAGGGCGCGGCCGCCGTTGGTGGCGTCGTTGGGGATGGCCACGGTGGCGCCTTGCGGCAGCTCGCTGAGATCCTTGATCTTGCTGGAGTAGGCGCCGAAGGGCTCGACGTGTACACCGGCAACGCTGACTAGCTCGGTCTTGCGGCTGGCGTTGAACTCGTCCAGGTACGGCTGGTGCTGGAAGAAGTTGGCGTCGAGGTTCTTCTGCTGCACTTGCAGGTTGGGCTGCACGTAATCGGTGAATACACGCACTTTCAGCTCCACGCCTTCTTTGGCCAGAGCTGGTTTGACGAACTCGAGGATCTCCGCGTGCGGCACCGGGGTGGCGGCGACGTTGAGGGTTTCGGCCTGGGCCGAGAAGGCCGCGCAGGCGGCGATGGCAGTCAGCAGCTTCTTCATTTCAAGGTTCCTTTTGGGAAGGTTGGCGCGGGTCTCGCGGTTAGCGAGTCGCCGCTTTTCATCATTTACGGGAAAAATGCACCACCAGGCGATCCCCGACCATCTGCAGCACCTGCACCAGGATCAGCAGCAGGATCACGGTCACGGCCATCACGTCCGGCTGGTAGCGCTGGTAGCCGTAGCGCACGGCCAGGTCGCCGAGGCCGCCGCCGCCGATCAGGCCGCTCATGGCGGTGTACGACACCAGGGTAATCGCGGTGACGGTGGTGGCCGCGAGCAGGCCGGGCAACGCCTCGGGCAGCAGCGCGCGGGTGATGATCTGCCAGGTAGTGGCGCCCATCGCCTGGGTCGCCTCGATGATGCCGCGTTCGACTTCACGCAGGGCGGTTTCCACCAGGCGCGCGAAGAACGGCGTAGCACCGACCACCAGTGGCGGGATGGCGCCGGCGACGCCCAGCGAGGTGCCGACCAGCAGCTCGGTGAAGGGAATCATCAGGATGAGCAGGATGACGAAAGGCACCGAGCGCAGGATGTTCACCACCAGCGACAGCGCGCCATACAGGGCCTTCTGCTCGAACAGCTGGCGCGGGCCGGTGAGGAACAGCAGCACGCCTAGCGGCAGGCCGAGCAGCACGGTGAACAGCATCGAGCCGAGCAGCATGTTCAGGGTGTCGAGGCTGGCCTGCCAGATTTCCGGCCAGAACACGTTGGGCAGCAGTTGTTCGAGCATCAGCGCAGTACCTCCAGGTGCACGTCGGCGGCGCCGAAGCGCGCCAGCGCAGCGTCGATGTCGCCACCGGTCAGGGCCAGGGTGAGTTGGCCGTAGGGCGTGTCCTTGATGCGGTCGATGCGCCCGGCGAGGATGCTGTAGTCCACTCCGGTTTCACGGGCCACGGTGCCCAGCAGCGGCGCATAGGTGGCGTCGCCCTGGAAGGTCAGGCGCAGGATGCGGCCTTCGACATGGGCGAAGTCGTCGCGCTGTTCGGCTTCGTCGACGTGCTCGGACTCCTGCACGAAACGTCGTGTGGTCGGGTGTTGCGGGTGCAGGAACACCTCGGCCACCGGGCCTTCCTCGACGATGACGCCGGCGTCCATCACCGCCACGCGGTCGCAGACGCGGCGGATCACGTCCATCTCGTGGGTGATCAGCACGATGGTCAGGCCCAGTTCGCGGTTGATCTCGGCCAGCAGGTGCAGCACGGCGGTGGTGGTCTGCGGGTCGAGGGCGCTGGTGGCCTCATCGCACAGCAGGATCTTCGGTCGCGTGCTCAGCGCACGGGCGATGCCGACACGCTGTTTCTGCCCACCGGACAGCTGCGCGGGGTATTTGTTGGCGTGATCCTGCAGGCCGACGCGCGCCAGCAACTCGGCGACGCGGGCGTCGATTTCGGCACGGCTCAGCTCGCCGGCCAGACGCAGCGGCATGGCGATGTTGTCGGCGACGGTCTTCGACGACAGCAGGTTGAAGTGTTGGAAGATCATCCCGACCTGCTGGCGGAAGCGGCGCAGGCCATTGGCATCGAGGGCGGTGACGTCGACGCCGTCGATCTCAATGCGCCCGCCGGAGGGTTCTTCCAGGCGGTTGATCAGGCGCAGCAGGGTGCTCTTGCCGGCGCCGGAATGGCCGATGATACCGAACACCTGGCCGCTGCCGACCTGCAGCGTGGTGGGCTGCAGTGCCGGAATCTCACGGCCTGCGACGCGGTAGGCCTTGTGGACGGATTGAAACTGGATCACGCGAACGACCTTTTGGGTGTGTTCAGTGGCTGGCTCCAGGGGGTTGTCGAGCCGGCCATCGGGCGCCGGGTAGGGCGCAAAAGGGCGCTAGTTTACCCGGCAGTGTTTAGGCCGAGAAAATCTTTGTAGGCCTATGTTTATTACAAAATGGAATTACCGATCAGCGGTAGTGCGAGCGCCCTTCCTCAGTTGCGTTGTGGGCTCAACAGCAGGCGCGGTACCTGTTGTGGCGCGATCTTCTGGCTCAACTGCGGACGGAAGCTCGGGTCAAGCTTCTTGATCCGCGCCGAGAGCAGCGCCGCGACCCAGGGGTAATCCTTGGCCTCGCGCACTTCGATGCGCACCGCACAGCGAAAGGTCACGACATCGGCGGCTACGCCGTCGAGCAGTCGGCGCAGGTTTTCGTTGTCCTGGCTGTCCAGCATAGGCAACGCCACGACGCTGGTGGCGGCGCTTGGGTCGATCAGGCGTGCTTTGGGTGTGCGCTCGGCCACGGGTGCCGGCTGGCTCGCCGCCACCGCAGGCGTTGCTACCTTGGTGGCAGCCTGGCGCTCACTGGCCTGGCGCTGCTGACGCAGTTGTTCCTGACGTTCAGCATCGAGCTTGGCGGCGGCATCGCGCGCCTGTTGTTCGGCGGCCGTCTGGCGTGCCGTGCGTGCGCTGTCGATGGCCTGGTTGAGGTCGTGACTCAGGGCCGGCGCCTGTGGCATCAGGCTGCGGGCCTGGCCCAAGGACTGCGCGGCGCGATCCAGATCGCCCTGCTGCAGTGCTTCGCGGCCCTGTTCCATATAGGCCTCGGCCAGCTGGCGCTGGTACTGCTCCAGGCGCGTGTCGCGGCTGGCGCGCTGCTGCAGGGTGTTGAGTTGGCGGCGCGCATCATCGAGACGCTCTTCGGCCAGGCTCAGGTCGAGCTGGCGGAAGGCGATGACCAGATCATCGACCGGCGGCACGCTGTGCTGCTGGGTGTTCTGGCAACCGGCCAGAAGTAGAACCAGAAAAAGCGGAAGACCACGAAAAGCGAACGACTTCATAACTACGCGTCTCGAATTGTGCAAAAAACGCGCAATCATACAGCTTTACGGCCTCGATTTCACGCTGTTCGGGGTCCCTTGCCCATGCATGGAAAAGGGCTGGGAGAGGTTGGAAAGATGAGCTGTAGCCCGGATTGCATCCGGGCTACGTGCGATCCACCGTCAACCGCTGCGCTTGGGCAGGGCGAAACTGGCCAGGAACAACGCAGCAGCGCTGACCACGATGGACGGTCCGGCCGGTGTGTCCTGATACCAGGACAGCGCCAGACCGCAGCACACCGCCAGCAGGCCGAGCAGGCTGGCGCCCACGGCCATCTGTTCCGGCGTGCGTGCGTGGCGCTGGGCGGCGGCGGCGGGGATGATTAGCAGGGAAGTGATCAGCAGCACGCCGACGATCTTCATCGCCACGGCGATCACCACAGCGATCAGCAGCATCAGCGCCAGGCGAATCGCTGCTACCGGCAGGCCTTCGACCCGTGCCAGTTCTTCGTGCACGGTGATCGCCAGCAGCGGTCGCCACAACCAGGCCAGTAGCGCCAGCACCAGTGCGCTGCCGCCGATGATCCAGGCCAGATCGGTGGGGCTGACGGCGAGCAGGTCGCCGAACAGGTAGCTCATCAGGTCGATGCGCACGTCATGCATGAAACTCAGCGCCACCAGGCCCAGCGACAGGGTGCTGTGGGCGAGGATACCCAGCAGGGTGTCGGAGGCCAGCGGCTGGCGTTGCTGCAGGGTCACCAGCAGCACGGCGAGCAGCACGCAGCCGACGGTCACGGTCAGGGTTGGGCTGACGTCAAGCATCAGGCCCAGCGCCACGCCGAGCAGGGCCGCATGGGACAGGGTGTCGCCGAAGTAGGCCATGCGCCGCCACACCACGAAGGAGCCGAGCGGTCCGGCCACCAGGGCCAGGGTAAGGCCGGCGAGCAGGGCGTTGAGAAGGAAATCGGGCATCAGTGTTTGCAACCAGGGCCGTGAACGTGAGCCGGGCCGTGGATGGTCAGGCCGGGCTGAACCACGCCGCCATGCAGGTCGTGAGCGTGGTCATGATGGTGGTGGTAGACGGCCAAGCTCTTGGCGTCCTGGCCGAACAGTTCGATGAAGGCTGGGTCACCGCTGACCTGCTCAGGGTGACCGGAACAGCACACATGGCGGTTGAGGCAGACCACCTGATCGGTGGCGCTCATCACCAGGTGCAGGTCGTGCGAGACCATCAGTACGCCGCAGCCATGGCGTTCGCGCAGCCGCGAGATCAGCCGATACAACTCGGCCTGGCCGGCGACGTCGACGCCTTGTACCGGCTCGTCGAGCACCAGCAGTTGCGGCTCGCGCAGCAGGGCGCGGGCCAGCAGTACGCGCTGCATCTCGCCACCGGAAATGCTCTGCAGCGGGCTGTCGATCACCTGATCGGCACCGACCTCGGCCAGTGCTGCCAGGGCGCGCTTGCGATCCACCCCAGGCACCAGGCGCAGGAAACGCAGCACCGAGAGCGGCAGGGTCGCGTCGACGTGGAGTTTTTGCGGCATGTAGCCGATGCGCAGGCGCGGCGCTCGGCGCACGTTGCCGCTGTCGGGTTGGAGCAGGCCGAGCACCACGCGTACCAGGGTGGTCTTGCCGGCGCCGTTGGGGCCGATCAGGGTGACGATCTCGCCGGGCTGTACGCTGAGCTGCACATCGTCCAGAACCGGCTGGCCGTTGAAGCTGACAGCGACGCCGTCGAGGCGGATCAGCGCATCGCTCATGCCGCGCCCTTGCAGCCTGCGCAGAGGCCGACCACTTCCACGGTCTGGCTTTCGACGACGAAGCCAACGCCGGCCGCCCCGTCGACGATGGCCTGGCTGATGGCCGGTTGCTCCAGCTCGGTAGCCGCGTGGCAGCTACGGCAGATCAGGAACTGGCCCTGATGCGCGTGCTCAGGGTGGCTGCAACCGACGAAGGCGTTAAGTGATGCGATGCGGTGCACTAGGCCGTTTTCCAACAGGAAATCCAGTGCGCGGTACACCGTGGGCGGCGCCGCGCGGCGACCGTCTTCATCGCTCAATACGCCGAGGATGTCATAGGCGCCGAGCGGCTTGTGGCTGGCCCACACCAGTTCCAGCACGCGCTTGCGCAGGGCAGTCAGGCGCAGGCCCTGGCGCGCGCAGATGGTTTCGGCCTCGGCCAGGGCATGGCTGACGCAGCGAGAATGGTCATGAGGGCGTGAAGCCAGGGGCGTATCGGTCATGGGCAAGGACGGCGCTAGTGAGAGACGTTATTATATTACCTGTTCAATTCCATTCGAGTATGCCCCGTGTTGCGCCTTTTCTGTCTCTTTACCCTGTTTTTCGTCGCCAGCGCCGAAGCCGAAGTGCGAGTGCTGACCAGTATCAAACCGCTGCAACTGATCGCCGCAGCGGTGCAGGACGGCGTTGGCGAACCCGAGGTGTTGCTGCCGCCCGGTGCTTCGCCGCACCACTATGCGTTGCGCCCGTCCGACGTACGGCGAGTGCGTGATGCTGACCTGCTGTACTGGATCGGACCGGACATGGAGGCCTTCCTGCCGCGCGTGCTGGGTAGCCGTGACAAGCCCCAGGTGGCCGTGCAGGACCTGCCCGGTATGACCCTGCGCCATTTCGGCGAGAGTCATGAGGAACACGATCACGACGATCATGATCACGAGCACGCACATGGTGGCGACGACCTGGGCCACGATCACGACCACCGCCCGGGCAGCCTGGATGCTCATTTATGGCTGGCTGCGGACAACGCCAAGGTCATCGCCGCCCGCATGGCGGCAGACCTGGCCAAGCTCGACGCGGCCAACGCAGCGCGTTACGCCGCCAACCTGAAAGCCTTCAAAGCGCGCCTGGACGCGCTCGATGGCCGTATTCGCCCGCAACTGGCCGCCTTGCAAGGCAAGCCGTATTTCGTTTTCCACGAGGCCTTCGACTATTTCGAGGCTGCCTACGGCCTCAAGCACGCCGGTGTATTCAGCGTGCTGACCGAAGTACAGCCCGGTGCGCGGCATGTCGCTGCCATGCGCAAGACGCTGCAACAGGCTGGCCCAAGCTGCGTATTCAGCGAACCGCCGCTGCGCCCGCGGCTTGCCGAAACCCTGACCGCAGGCTTGCCGGTGAAACTGGCGGAACTGGATGCTTTGGGCGGCACTTTGCCGGTCAACGCCAGCGGTTACGAGCAGTTGCTGGAGAATCTGGCTGGCGGCCTGACCGAGTGCCTGAATAGCCTGTAGGACACGCATTGGAGAGTCCAGCGGCAGGCCCTGTGTAGGAGCGAATTCATTCGCGATTGAAGCGCCCCGGATTGCATCCAGACCACGGGCCGGCCAGGCTTTTGTGGCAGGGGCTCCAGCCGCGCCCCGTCGAGCTACGAACTGTAACCACCGCCTCGTTGCCGCCCGCATGCGCAAACCACTAGGCTTGCGCTTTTGCCGCGAGCGCCCGTCATGTCGCCCACTGCACTTCGCCCGTCCAACGCCACGCTGGTGCTGCTGGCCTCGCTCTACTGTGCTCAGGGTTTGCCATCCGGGCTGATCGCCCACTCGCTACCGGTGCTGCTGCGCCAGCATGGCGTCGACCTGGCTCTGATTGGCTTGCTCAAACTATTGGCGCTGCCCTGGCTGCTAAAGGTGTTGTGGGCACCCTGGATCGACCGTCTGGCCTCGCCCCGCCTGGGCCATCACCGTGGCTGGATTCTGCCGCTGCAGAGCGGCGTCATCGTCTGTGTCGCGGCACTGGCGCTGCTGGCACCGCAGACGCTGTTCGGCTCCGGCCTGTGGTTGTTGCTTGGTTTGCTGCTGCTGATCAACTTGCTGGCCTCGACCCAGGACATCGCCACTGATGGCCTCACCGTACGCCTGCTGCCCGAACGTTGGCGCGGCCTGGGCAACAGCCTGCAAGTGGGTGGCTACAAGGTTGGCATGATCGCCAGCGGCAGCGGCCTGTTGCTGGTGATCGACCCGTTGGGCTGGAACCTGGCTGTGGGGCTGGTGGCCGGCCTGATCCTGCTGATGACTGTGCCGATCTGGCTGTTTCCCGAGCGCCGCGTGTTGCCGTTCCAGCCTGCTCTGGCTGAAAACGCCCTCGGCCCACGTCTGCTGTTCGACCACTACCGTGGCCTGCTGGCGCAACCCAGCATGCTGCTGTGGCTGGCGGTGGTACTGACCTTCAAATTGGGCGACTCGCTCGGCTCACCGATGATCAAACCGATGCTGGTGGATCAAGGCTGGAGCACTGCAGCGCTGGGCCAACTGACCCTGATCAGCAGCCTGGCCGGCATCGGCGGCGCCTTGCTCGGCGGCCTGCTCTACGCGCGCATCGGCGTGCTGCGTGCGCTGGTCCTGTTCGGCGCCCTGCAAGCCATCGGCATCGCCGCCCTGGCCTTGCTGGTGGGGCAGGGCGCCAATACCGGGTCGGTCTATGCCGTGACCCTGTTCGAACAGGTGGCCGACGGCATGTCTACCGTCGCCTTGTTCGCCGCCATGATGCGCA
This sequence comes from Pseudomonas sp. o96-267, assembly GCF_003935465.1. Lineage (NCBI taxonomy): Bacteria > Pseudomonadati > Pseudomonadota > Gammaproteobacteria > Pseudomonadales > Pseudomonadaceae > Pseudomonas > Pseudomonas sp. o96-267. The sequence continues at coordinate 49,662 of NZ_RHQP01000004.1, read as the reverse complement.
TGTGCCGCCCCGAACACGAAGGCGCCGACTTCACCCTGCAGGCCTCGGCGCAGTTGCTGTTGTCCGGCTTCGTCGGTGCCAGCAGCGGGGTGCTGGCCAAGGCGTTGGGGTATGAGGGGTTGTTCGTTGGAGCGGGGGTGTTGGGGATGCTGGTACTGGTGGTCGTGCTCATGCATGGGCGCCGCAGGCTAGCCTGAGTAACCGGGGCGGATCACTCCGCCCAGTGCCGCCCGTGACGCTCCAGCAGGTGTTGCAGTTGCTCTGGTCCATCGCTGCCGGCCGGATAGGGGCGCGGGCTCTGGTAGTGCTGGTGCCAGCCCTGCAGGATCGGGTCGACCCATTGCCAGGCCGCCTCCACCTCGTCGCGGCGCATGAACAGCGTCGAGTCGCCTTCGATCACGTCGAGCAGTAGGCGCTCGTAAGCATCCCAACGACGTTGCTGGTTGAAGGCATTGGCCAGATTGAGGTCCAGCTCCACCGGTTTCAGGTGCATGCCCTTGCCGGGGTTCTTGGCCATCAGTTGCAGGCTGATGCGCTCTTCCGGCTGCAGACGGATCAGCAACTGGTTGGCTTCGCCATCGTTGAACAGGCGGTGCGGCACCGGCTTGAACTGAATCAGAATCTCCGAGGCCTTCTTTGCCAGGCGTTTGCCGGTGCGCAGGTAGAACGGCACGCCGGCCCAGCGCCAGTTGTCGATCTCCACCTGCACGGCGGCGAAGGTCTCGGTATCGCTGTCGTTGTCGACGTTCTTCTCGAAGTAATAGGCGGGGACGTCGTGGCCGCCGATTTTGCCGGCGGTGTACTGGCCGCGCACGGTCTTATCCTGCACGTCGAGCCCGGAGATGGGTTTCAGCGCCTCGAGGATCTTCACCTTTTCGTTGCGCACCGCGTCGGCGTCGAAGCGCACCGGCGCGTCCATGGCCACCAGGCAGAGCAGTTGCAGCAGGTGATTCTGGATCATGTCGCGCATGGCGCCGGCTTTGTCGTAGTAGCCGCCGCGGTTCTCCACACCGAGGGTTTCGCACACGCTGATCTGTACGTGATCAATGTGCCCAGCGCGCCACACCGGCTCGAACAGGGCGTTGGCGAAGCGCAGCGCCATCAGGTTCTGCACGGTTTCCTTGCCTAGGTAGTGATCGATGCGAAACACCCGCGCTTCGTCAAATACGGCGCCGATGGCGGCGTTGATCGCACGGGCTGACTCCAGCGAGTGGCCGATGGGCTTTTCCAGCACGATGCGCGCTGCGGGGCCGGCCAGACCGGCGTTGGCCAGGTGCGCGGCGATGGCTTCGAACAGGCTCGGGGCGGTAGCCAGGTAATAGACCCGTACACGCTCGTCATCACGCCCCAGGCGTTTGGCCAGGCGGCCGAAATCGGCGCTTTGCGCCGCATCCATGGCGAAGTAGTCGAGGCGCGCGGCGAAGCTGGCCCAGGTTTCGTTGGCGAAATCGGCGCGCGCCACCTGGGCGCGGCAGTGACGCTCGGCCAGAGCTTGGTAGGCCTCGCGGCTATGATTGCTGCGGGCCAGGGCGAGGATGCGCACATCGGCGTGCAGACGTCCTTCGCGGTGCAAGTGATAGAGCGCCGGCAGCAATTTGTGCAGGGCCAGGTCGCCCGTACCACCGAAGACCAGCATGTCGCAGGGGATGCTCAAGGGAAGACTCCGACTCGTTGTGGCAGGCCGTTGCACGCGGCCTGCGTTCGCATGAGAGGGGCGCGAAAACGTCCTCAGGTATGCCTGTGTTCTTCGGCATGCGGGCATGCCGGAGAGTTCGTTCAGCGAATTGGCAGTGGCTTGGCTGTGCGCGAGCGCGAGCTATGTAGTATAACTACAAGGTCACTACAACCGCCGCCAGCCGATCATAACCGAGCTATGACCCAGCGAGTGCCGCGGTAGACCCTTTTCTGCATAGAGCCTATCTCAGTGAATCTGTTGCAACACATCGCCCAGTCGCGCCACCTGCTGCGCAAGTCCGAGCTCAAGGTGGCCGATCACGTCTTGCTCGATCCTGCATCGGTGATGCACAGCTCCATGGCCGAACTGGCGCACAGCGTCGGCATCAGCGAGCCGACCATCGTGCGCTTCTGCCGCGCCATCGGTTGCAGTGGCTTCCAAGACCTCAAGCTGAAGCTGGCGCAGAGTCTGGCTGCCGGGGCCAGCTTCGGTCAGTTCGCGATTCACGAGGATGACTCGGTCGCCGACTTCAGCCTGAAGATCTTCGACACTACCCTGCATACGCTGATGGAAGTGCGCGAAAAGCTCGACCCCGAGGCACTGCAGCGCGCCATCGCCGCCTGCTCCAACGCGCAGCGCGTGGAGTTCTACGGCTTCGGTGCATCCGGCGCGGTGGCCGCCGATGCCCAGCACAAGTTCTTCCGCCTACTGCTCAATGCCGCGGCCTATTCTGACCCGCACATGCAGGCGATGAGCGCAGTGACCCTGCAGCCGGGCGACGTGGCGGTGTGCATCTCCCAGTCCGGTCGTTCCAAGGACTTGTTGATCAGTGCCAACCTAGTACGTGAATCCGGTGCCAGCCTGATCACCCTGTGCCCTAGCCAGACGCCGCTGGCGGAGCTGTCGACCGTCAACCTGGCCATCGATGTGCAGGAAGACACCGAGATCTACACCCCGTTGACCTCGCGCATCGCCCACCTGGTGGTGATCGACGTGCTGGCCATGGGCGTGGCCATGGCGCGCGGGCCGAGCCTGGTCAACCACCTCAAGAGCGTCAAGCGCAGCCTGCGCAGCTTGCGGCTGTCACCGAAGTCGCTGCGTAACAGCGAGGACTGAATAGAGCGATTAGCGAATGCTTTCAAGGATGAAAGACATGGTGAGACAAGGAGTGCTGATTGCGCTCATCGCGCTCGTTATGGGATGCAGTACCGTGGTTTCCAGGCTGGGGCCGGATAGGCCTTCTGATCTGTATCCAGCGACCAACACCGCACTAGAGCTGACAGGCGATCTGTGGTGCTGGTATTTTCTGGCTTGTCCGATTGTTCTGGTTTCTCTACCTGTGGATGTTGCACTCGATACGCTGCTGCTACCGGTCGACATGGTGCGCCTGCTCAATCGCGATGAGTCGGAGGCAAAGTCTGAAACCATTGCGATATCCGCCGTCACCGAGGCTTCATAGCGCTGCCGTCAAAGCGTCATCTCCCCAAGCGAAGCTGGGTGCTCCAGTCCTCGTTCCGGGAGAACCGAGATGCCTCGTATCTTCGATGACGCGCACCTGCACGACCAACCCGACGCCAAGACCCGGCGCAAACTGCAAGACCAGCGCCGCATGGCCTATCGCCGGGCCATCGAGCACTATGCCGAGCAGTGTCAGCTGCAACGCGAACTTGCCGACTTCCCCGAGCTGGTGTCCGCCGGCTACTCGCAGCAGGCTGAGCGCACCTCGCGCCGCGCGGCCTGATCCTCTCTCGCTGTCCTGCCTGCGAGCAGGGCAGCGAGCTTGCCCGATTCTACGAACTTATTGCCCGGTTCTGCCGATCTCTGTGGTCGGCGGCGACAGGCGCTTTTGTGCCCACTACAGTGATGGTCTGGCCCCCTGTGTGCGGGGTTGATCGTGACCACCGGCAAGCCAGCCGGAACCATCAGACACCATCAGAACAAGGTGGGCAGACCATGATTACCCTGAATCTCAATGGCCAGGACCACGAGCTGGACGTGGCCGACGATATGCCGCTGCTCTGGGCATTGCGCGACGTCGCCAATCTCACCGGCACCAAGTACGGCTGTGGCATGGCGCTGTGCGGCGCCTGCACGGTGAACGTCGAAGGTCAGCCGACCCGCTCCTGCGTTACCCCGGTATCGGCAGTGGTCGGCAAGCACATCAACACCATCGAAGCAGTCAGCGAAGATGCCGTGGGCAAGGTGGTCCAGCAGGCTTGGCGGCAACTCGACGTGGTGCAGTGCGGTTACTGCCAGTCCGGGCAGATCATGGCGGCGACGGCCTTGCTGAGTAGCAACAAGGCGCCGAGCGATGCCGATATCGATGCGGCCATGAGCGGCAATATCTGCCGCTGCGCGACCTACGTGCGGATTCGCGCCGCGATTCACGAAGCTGCCGACAAACTGGCCTGAGGAGGCGCATAGACATGGGCAAGATCGAAACTCCCGATAGCGCCACTCGCGGCATCCTCAATGTCAGCCGTCGCACCCTGCTCAAGGGTGGCGGTGGTCTGGCGCTGGGCATCTTCTTCGCGCCGCTGCTGCGCGGCATGGATGCGCTGGCCGCAGCAGGAGGCCCGCTGGAGCCGAACGCCTTCGTGCGCATCGACCTCGATGGCACGGTGACCGTCCTGGCCAAACACCTGGAAATGGGCCAGGGCAGCTACACGGGTCTGGCCACCTTATTGGCCGAAGAACTGGATGCCGACTGGGACAAGGTGCGCGTCGAAGGCGCGCCGGCCGATGTGAAGCGTTACAACAACCTCGCCTTCGGCCCGATGCAGGGCACCGGCGGCAGCACCGCCATGGCCAATTCCTGGGAGCAGATGCGCAACGCCGGTGCGACCGCCAAGGCCATGCTGGTGGCTGCGGCCGCGCAGCGTTGGAGCGTGCCGGTGAGTGAAATCAGCGTCGACAAGGGCGTGGTCAATCACGCCGGTTCAGGTCGCAGTGCCGGCTTCGGTGAGCTGGTCGAGGCGGCAGCCTCGCTACCGGTGCCGGAGCAGGTGCAGCTCAAGGACCCGAAGGACTTCAAGTTGATCGGCAAACGCGAGCTGCGCCGCAAGGACAGCCCGGGCAAGACCGATGGCAGCGCCATCTTCACTCAGGACTTTAAGCTGCCCGGCATGCTGGTGGCCATGGTCGCCTATCCGCCGCGTTTCGGCGGCGTGCCGCGCTCGGGCGACAGCAGCAAGGCCAAGGCCGTGCGTGATGTGGTCGAAGTGGTGGAGTTTCGCGATCTGCCCCATGGTCGTTCGGGCGGCGCCGTGTTGGCGAAGAACACCTGGGCGGCGCGCCAGGGGCGCGATGCGTTGGTAATCGACTGGGATGAGAGCCAGGCCTTCACTCTGGGCAGCGAGGAAATTCTCGCGCAATACCGCGACGATGCGGGCAAGCCAGGGCGGCCGGCCACGAGCAAGGGCGATACCGATGCGGCGCTGGCCCAAGCGGCGAAAACCGTCGAGGCCGACTACGAGTTTCCTTATCTGGCGCATGCGGCGATGGAACCGATGAACTGCCTGGTGAAGCTGTCCAGCGACCGCTGCGAAATCTGGAACGGCGAGCAGTTCCAGACCGTCGACCAGGCCATCATCAGTAGCTACCTGGGCCTCACGCCCGAGCAGGTTTCGCTGACCCAGCTGTATGCCGGCGGCAGTTTCGGTCGTCGCGCCGGTTCGGTGTCGGACTACCTGCTGGAGGCGGTGGCGATTACCAAGGCCGCGCGTGACAAGGGCGTGGATGCGCCGGTGAAAATGGTCTGGACGCGTGAGGACGATACCCGTGGCGGTTATTTCCGGCCGCTGTACCTGCACCGCGTGCGCATCGGCCTGGACCAGGCCGGCAAGCTGCAGGCCTGGCACAACCGTATCGTTGGGCAGTCGATCATGACCGGTACCTCGATGGAGTCCTTCATGATCAAGGAAGGCATCGACCATACCTCGGTCGAGGGCCTCTCCAATCTCTCCTACGCCGTGCCCAACCTGCAGGTGGAGCTGAGCACGCCGACCAATATCAAGGTGCCGGTGCTGTGGTGGCGCTCGGTGGGGCATACCCACACCGGTTACGTCGCCGAAACCATGATCGATGAGGCCGCTGTCGCGGCTGGGCAGGACCCTTACAGCTTCCGCCATGCGTTGCTGGACAGCCATCCGCGTCATCGCGGTGCGCTGGAGCTGGCCGCCAAGCAGGCCGGCTGGGACAAACCGCTGGCGGCGGGCGCCGAGGGCGAGAAGCGCGGGCGTGGCATTGCCGTGCATGAATCGTTCGGCTCGTTCGTGGCGCAGGTCGCCGAGGTCACGGTGAAGGCCGATGGCAGCTACCGTCTGGATCGCGTGGTGTGTGCGGTGGACTGCGGTATCGCGATCAACCCGGATGTGATCAAGGCGCAGATGGAAGGCGGCATCGGCTTCGCCCTGGCGGCTGCCCGGCACAGCGCGATCACCTTGAAGGAGGGACGGGTCGAGCAATCGAACTTCCACGACTTCCAGGTGTTGCGCATGAACGAGATGCCCAAGGTCGAGGTGCATATCGTGCCGTCCGCGGAGAACCCGACCGGTGTCGGTGAGCCCGGTGTGCCGCCGCTAGCACCGGCGCTGGCCAACGCGCTGTTCGCAGCCACTGGCGTGCGTCTGCGCAAGCTGCCATTCCCGGCGCAGATCAAGGCCTGAGTTCAGGTGCGGTAGACACGACGCCCGGGCAGTTGCCCGGGCGTTTTGGTTTGTGAAGGCGCGCTTCAGCGGCGAGCTTTGCGATGGATCGCGGCTGAAGCCGCTCCTACGGAATCGTGTCGGGTGTGCTCAGAGTGCGGTCAGGCGGAATGTCGCTTCCAGCTCGCTTGCGCCCTGCGGCGTTGGCGTATGGATCGCTGCCTGGCGATGCTTGAGCATGCCCCCTGCGCGCTGGTTAATGGCGGCTGTCATCTCGGCCAGGATCGCCGTGGCGACGCTCTCCGGCGTATCGCCGCCGATATCCAGGCCGATGGGGTAGTGCAGGCGATCCAGGGCTGGTAACTGCGCGCTGTGTTGGCGAATCTCGTCCAGCAGGCGCTCGGTGCGGTCACGTGGCCCCAGTTGGCCGATATAGGCAGGCGCGCCCTGCAGCACGCTGCCCAGCCAATGGCGATCCTGGCTGTAACTGTGGCTCATGATCGCCACCATTGCGCCGTCGGTGAGCCTGTGCAGCTCGTAAGGTGGCCGGGCATCGACCTGCAGCACGGTGTCGGCGTCGGGGAAGCGTTCGGCGCGGGCGAAATGGGCGCGGCCATCGACCACGGTGACGTGCCAGTCCAGCAGTTTGGCCATGTGCGTCAGCGGCTGCGCATCATGCCCTGCACCGAAGATCACCAAGCGTCGCTGCGGTGCCAGGTATTCGCAGAACACCTCGATCTCGCCACGCTCGTCGCGGTAGCTGCGCAGCGAGGAGCGGCCATCGGTCAGGGTTCGTTGCAGATCGGCGCGAACCTCGGCGTCGAGTGCGGGGTCGAGCAGGCGGCTGCCGTCGCCCAGTGATGGATGCAGATACAGACGCTCGCCCACACGTACACGGGCGTTGCGATAGCTGCCGATCACCGTGGCGACCGTCCCGGCCTGGCCGCTTTCGCGCACCTGGCGCAGCAACTCGAGAACCACCAGCGGCTTTTCCGCGCTGTGGCGTTCGAGCAATACGTGCACGGTGCCGTTGCAGCCGAGGCCGAAGGTCAGTGCGGCGTCCTGATCATCATCGTCGTCCTGGGTGGCCGTGCTGTAGCGGCGGATCACGGCGTCGCCACTATCGGTCAGCCACCAGGCCTTCTTCGCTACCTCGGACTCCAGGCAGCCGCCGCTGATGGTGCCCACGGTGCCGCCGTAGAGCGGGATCAGCATGCGCGCGCCGGGGCGGCGGTAGGCCGAGCCTTCGACCTTGACCACGGTGGCGAGCACGGCCTGGCCGTTATCGCGTTCGAGCGCGTGGATGGCGCCGAGCAGGGCGCTGATTCCCGACAGCATTGGTTTCTCCCAGGCAGGTTGTGGTGGAGCGATCCCAGGCTGCCAATGTCCCGTATGCCAGTTAAGAAGGGTTAGGCCGATCCTGCGAGATTCTTGCCCGATCCTGCGCTGCTGGCCTGAAAGCGTTCGGCCAGTTTGACGATGCGCGCGCGCTCGGTGCGGATGAAGTCGACGAAGGCCTGCGCCACCGGGGACAGACGGCGACCGCGGATATTCACCACGCACCAGCTGCGCTGTAAGGGCAACTCGGCCACCGGCAGCTCGCGCAGCAGGCCATGCTGCAACTCCAGGCGTACGGCATCACGCGGTAGCAGGGCGATGCCAAGGCCGGCCAGCACTGCTTCGCGCTGTGACTCCAGCGAGCCGATTTCCAGTGTAAGCGGGAAGTGCGCGCGTTTCTGGTGACAGTACTCCTCGCAGGCGCGGCGAGTGCCCGAGCCGCTTTCGCGGATCAGCAGTGGGTAGATGGTGAGGTCCTGCAACTGCAGGCTGTCCGCCTCGCACAGCGGGTGATCGGGCGGCGCCACGGCGATGATCGGGTTGTTGAGGAAGGGCATGAAGTCCAGCGCCATGTCCTGCGGCACCTGGCTCATGATCATCAGGTCGTCGCGGCTCTGGGTCAGGCGGCGCACCACCAGGGCGTGGTTGACCACTGTCAGGTTAAGAATGACATCCGGGTATTGGCGGCGAAATTCGGCGAACAGGTGGGGAATGAAGTACTTGGCGCTGGATTCGATGCACAAATTGAGCTGCCCCTGCAGTGAGCCCTGCAGGTCTGACAGCTGCATATCCAGGCTCTCCAGGCGGCCGAAGATATCGCTGCTGGCCCGTTTGAGTGCCTCGGCTGCCTCGGTCAGGTAAAGCTTCTTGCCGACATAATCGAACAAGGGCTGGCCGACCAGCTCCTCCAGTTGACGAATCTGCAGGCTCACGGCCGGTTGGGTCAGTGACATGTCCTCGGCTGCGCGGCTGTAGGAGCCGTGTTCGCACACCGCTCGGAACACCTGAAGCTGGCGCAGCGTCATGCGCAGCAGGGTTTTACGCACGTTTTCGCCCTCGTTCGATCAATTCATAAGTAATTACTTATGCACGATCAAATAATTATTCATTTTTGTTAATTCGTACAGCCGGATAGGGTTTCACCACGTTTGCAACCAACTGTTGCAGCGGCCCTTGCAGCTCTGCGCTGAGGATTGGATCGTGATAAGAAAAATACTGATCGCCAACCGTGGTGAGATTGCCGTCCGCATCGTGCGAGCTTGCGCCGAGATGGGTATCCGCTCGGTGGCGATCTACTCCGATGCGGACCGTCATGCGTTGCACGTCAAGCGTGCCGACGAAGCGCATAGCATTGGCGAAGATCCGCTGGCCGGCTATCTGAACCCGCGCAAGCTGGTCAATCTGGCCGTGGAAACCGGCTGCGATGCGCTGCACCCTGGTTACGGTTTTCTTTCTGAAAACGCCGAACTTGCAGAGATCTGTGCCGAACGTGGGATCAAATTCATAGGCCCGAGCGCGGAAGTCATTCGCCGCATGGGCGACAAGACCGAAGCCCGCCGCAGCATGATGGCCGCCGGTGTGCCCTGCACCCCCGGCACTGAAGGCAACGTCGCCGACCTGGCCGAAGCCCTGCGTGAAGCCGAGCGCATTGGCTACCCGGTGATGCTCAAGGCCACCTCTGGTGGCGGCGGCCGTGGTATCCGCCGCTGCAACAGCCGTGAGGAGCTGGAACAGGCCTACCCGCGGGTGATTTCCGAGGCGACCAAGGCCTTTGGCAGCGCCGAAGTCTTCCTGGAAAAATGCATCGTCAATCCGAAGCACATCGAGGCGCAGATCCTCGCCGACAGCTTTGGCAACACCGTGCACCTATACGAGCGCGATTGCTCGATCCAGCGCCGTAACCAGAAACTGATCGAAATCGCCCCCAGCCCGCAGCTCACTCCCGAGCAGCGCGCCTATATCGGCGACCTGGCCGTGCGCGCCGCGCAGGCCGTGGGCTACGAGAACGCCGGCACCGTGGAGTTCCTGCTCGCCGAAGGCGAGGTGTACTTCATGGAGATGAACACCCGGGTGCAGGTGGAACACACCATCACCGAGGAAATCACCGGCATCGACATCGTTCGCGAGCAGATTCGCATCGCCAGCGGCCTGCCGCTGTCGGTCAAGCAGGAAGACATCATCCACCGTGGTTATGCCCTGCAGTTCCGGATCAACGCCGAGGACCCGAAGAACAACTTCCTGCCTTCGTTCGGCAAGATCACCCGTTACTACGCGCCCGGCGGCCCCGGCGTGCGCACCGACACGGCGATCTACACCGGTTACACCATTCCGCCCTATTACGACTCGATGTGCCTGAAGCTGATCGTCTGGGCGCTGACCTGGGAAGAGGCCATGGATCGTGGCCTGCGCGCACTGGACGACATGCGCGTGCAGGGCGTGCGCACCACCGCGCCTTATTACCAGGAAATCCTGCGTAACCCGGAATTCCGTAGCGGCCAGTTCAATACCAGCTTCGTCGAAAGCCACCCGGAACTGACCCAGTACTCGATCAAGCGCAACCCGTCGCACCTGGCCATCGCCATCGCCACCGCCATCGCTGCCCACGCGGGCCTGTAGGGGACATCATGAGCAAGAAGATCACCGTTACCGATACCGTCCTGCGCGATGCCCACCAGTCGCTGCTGGCCACGCGCATGCGCACTGAAGACATGCTGCCGATCTGCGACAAGCTCGACCGCGTCGGCTACTGGTCGCTGGAAGTCTGGGGTGGCGCCACCTTCGACTCGTGCGTGCGCTTTCTCAAGGAAGACCCGTGGGAGCGCCTGCGTCAGCTCAAGGCGGCGCTGCCCAATACCCGCCTGCAGATGCTCCTGCGCGGGCAGAACCTGCTTGGCTACCGCCACTACAGCGATGACGTGGTCAAGGCGTTCGTGGCCAAGGCCGCGGTCAACGGCATCGACGTGTTCCGCATCTTCGATGCGATGAACGACGTGCGTAACCTGCGCGTGGCCATCGAGGCGGTCAAGGCTGCCGGCAAGCATGCCCAGGGCACCATCGCCTACACCACCAGCCCGGTGCACACCAACGAGGCCTTCGTCGCCCAGGCCAAGGCCATGCAGGCGATGGGCATCGACTCCATCGCCATCAAGGACATGGCCGGCCTGCTCACGCCGTATGCCACCTTCGAACTGGTCAAGGCGCTGAAGAGCGAAGTCGACCTGCCGGTGTTCATCCACAGTCACGACACCGCCGGTCTCGGTTCGATGTGCCAGCTCAAGGCCATCGAAGCCGGTGCCGACCACATCGACACCGCCATTTCCAGTCTGGCCTGGGGCACCAGCCATCCGGGCACCGAGTCGATGGTCGCCGCGCTCAAGGGCAGCGAGTTCGACACCGGCCTGGATCTGGAGCTGATCCAGGAAATCGGCATGTACTTCCATGCCGTGCGCAAGAAATACCACCAGTTCGAGAGCGAGTTCACCGGCGTGGATACCCGCGTGCAGGTCAACCAGGTGCCGGGCGGGATGATTTCCAACCTGGCCAACCAGCTCAAGGAGCAGGGTGCGCTGAACCGCATGAACGAAGTGCTGGAAGAGATTCCGCGCGTGCGCGCCGACCTCGGCTTCCCGCCGCTGGTGACGCCGACTTCGCAGATCGTCGGCACCCAGGCGTTCTTCAACGTGCTGGCCGGCGAGCGCTACAAGACCATCACCAACGAAGTGAAGCTTTACCTGCAGGGCCGCTACGGCAAGGCGCCGGGCAAGGTCGATGAGCAACTGCGCAAGCAGGCCATCGGCAGCGAAGAAGTGATCGACGTGCGCCCGGCCGACCTGCTCAAACCCGAACTGTCGCGCCTGCGTGAAGAGATCGGCAGCCTGGCCAAGTCCGAGGAAGACGTGCTGACCTTCGCCATGTTCCCCGATATCGGGCGCAAGTTCCTCGAAGAGCGTGCTGCCGGCACCCTCAAGCCGGAAGAGCTGCTGCCCATGCCGAACGGCCAGGGCAAGGCGGCGCCGGTGGGCGGTGAAGGTGTGCCGACCGAATTTGTGGTCGACGTGCACGGCGAAAGCTACCGCGTGGACATCACCGGTGTCGGCGTCAAGGGCGACGGCAAGCGCCACTTCTACCTGTCCATCGACGGCATGCCGGAAGAAGTGGTGTTCGAGGCACTTAATGAGTACGTCGCAGGCGCCGCTGGCAAGCGTAAGCAGGCCGCTGCACCGGGCGATGTCTCCACCACCATGCCAGGCAACATCGTCGATGTACTGGTCAAGGAAGGTGACACGGTCAAGGCGGGTCAGGCGGTGCTGATCACCGAAGCAATGAAGATGGAAACCGAAGTACAGGCGCCGATTGCCGGCACCGTCAAGGCCGTTCACGTGGCCAAGGGCGACCGCGTCAATCCGGGCGAAGTACTGGTGGAAATCGAAGGTTAACCTCTATGGAGCCCGGCCTGTTGGATGGGCAAGTTTGACGGGGCGTAACCCGGGCTCCTTTTTTATTCGCAGGCGCTTCGCATGAGGCGCCACAGGGTTTGAGACCCGGGAGCCGCAAGGCTCCTTTTTTTACTGCAGTTCTCTGGTCATGCCCCAGGTGCGCAAGCACAGCGCAGGCGATCAGCACCGCTTGCGCGGGGCATGGCCTTTTCCCTTCAGCCGGCCGGAGCCTTGACTCCGGCCGGTGCGTTTCAGTCCTGCGGGAAGCGCGAGCGCGGTGTGGCCATCGGGATCTTGTCGCCATCGAGCGGCAGGAAGCTACCCAGCTCGGCATCGTAGGCCTTGATCTGGCTGGTTTCGATGTCGTACACCCAGCCGTGGATGAACAGTTGGCCGCGCGCCAGCTTGGCTGCCACCGATGGGTGCGTGCACAGGTGGTTGAGCTGCGCCACCACGTTTTCCTCGGTGAGCACTGCCAGGGTTTCCTTGTCGTCGCTGCAGTTGCAGTTCTCTGCCACCACGCTGCGGGCGACCTCGGCATGGCGCAACCAGGCTTTTACCGTGGGCATGGTTTCCAGCGATGCCGGGTTGAGCACGGCCTTCATTGCGCCGCAGTCGGAGTGGCCGCAAACGACGATGTGCTGCACGCCCAGGGCCATCACCGCGTATTCGATGGCGGTGGAAACGCCGCCCATCATCTGCCCGTAGGCCGGCACCACGTTCCCGACGTTGCGGTTGACGAACAGGTCGCCGGGCGAGCTCTGCGTGATCAGTTCCGGCACCACACGCGAGTCGGCACAGGTGATGAACATGGCGCGGGGGTTCTGGGCGGTGGCGAGCTTCTTGAACAGCTCTTCCTGCTGCGGGAAGACCTCGTTGCGAAAGCGCTTGAAGCCATCAACGATGCTGTGCAGCGCCTGATCGGCGGTTTCGTTGCCCTCGTGGGTCTGAAGCGGAATCACCTGGTGTTTGTAAGGCATGCCCTGAACCTCTTTGTTATCGAAAATACGCTGCTAAAACGACAGCGGCAGCTGGGTGCGAGTCACACGCAAGTGTCGCCTTCGGCAAGCCGAGCGACAACTGGCAGATCTTTGCAATTGATGCATGGCGCCAGCGGCCGGGCCAGCCGCTGCTGTGGTCAGCCGCGATGGTGACTGCGGAAGAAGTCGATCAGACCTTGGGTGGAGGCGTCTTCGGCACCGCTCGGGTCGCTGCCGACCATGCGCGAGTAGACGCCCTTGCCCAATTCCTTGCCCAGCTCCACGCCCCACTGGTCGAAGGCGTTGATCCCCCATATCACGCTCTGCACGAAGACCTTGTGCTCGTAGAGGGCGATCAGCGCGCCCAGGCGACCGGGGCTGACCCGCTCCAGCACCAGGGTATTGCTGGGGCGGTTGCCTGGTACCACCTTGTGCGGCGCCAGGCGCTGCACCTCGTCTTCGCTCAGGCCCTGGGCGCGCAGCTCGGCTTCGGCCTCCGCGTGGCTCTTGCCGAGCATCAACGCCTGGCTTTGCGACAGGCAGTTGGCGAACAGCCACTGGTGATGGTCGGCCACCGGGTTGTAGCTGCTCACCGGAACGATGAAGTCCGCGGGGATCAGCTGCGTGCCCTGGTGCAGCAACTGGTGGTAGGCGTGTTGGCCGTTGCAGCCGACGCCGCCCCAAATCACCGGACCGCTGGCGATCTGCAGGGCGCTGCCATCCTGGCGCACGCGTTTACCGTTGGACTCCATGTCCAGCTGCTGCAGGTGCTTGGTGATGTTGCGCAGGTAATGGTCGTACGGCAGGATGGCGTGGCTCTGCGCGCCCCAGAAGTTGCCGTACCAGACGCCGAGCAGGGCCAGCAGCACCGGCATGTTGCGTTCGAACGGCGCCTGCTGGAAGTGCAGGTCCATGCGATAGGCGCCGGTGAGCAGCTCCTTGAAATTGGAGATGCCGATGGACATGGCGATCGGCAGCCCGATGGCCGACCACAGCGAGTAGCGCCCGCCGACCCAGTCCCACATCGGCAGGATGTTTTCTTCGCGAATACCGAAGGCTTTGGCAGCCTCGACGTTGCTCGACACCGCCATGAAGTGTCGATGCAGCTCCTCTTCCGAGCCACCTTGGGCCAGGTACCAGCCGCGTGCGGCCTGGGCGTTCTTCAGGGTTTCCAGGGTGCTGAAGGTTTTCGACGAGACGATGAACAGGGTGGTCTCGGCGCTCAGCTTGGCGGCCAGCTCCTGAAACGAGCTGCCGTCGATATTGGCCAGATAGTGGCAGCGTACGCCGCGCTGGGCGAAGGGCAGCAGCGCCTCGGAGACCAGTTGCGGGCCGAGAAAGGAGCCGCCGATACCGATATTGACCACATCGGTGATGGGCTTGTCGCTATAGCCGCGCCACAGGCCGTGATGCACGCGCCCGACCAGCTCGCTCATGCGTAACAGGGCGCGGTGTACCTGGGGCATCACGTCCTCGCCATCGACCAGCACGCGGTCGCCCAACGGCCGGCGCAACGCCGTATGCAAGGCCGGCCGGCGCTCCGAGGCATTGACCTGCGCGCCCTCGAACAGCGCCGCGATGGCCTGCGTCAGGCCGGCGTCCCTGGCCAGGTCGACCAGCAGGCTGCGCGTGCGCTCGTCGATCAGGTTCTTCGAGTAATCGAGGAACAGGCCGCAGTCATCCAGGGAGAAGCGCTCGAAGCGTTGTGGGTCGTCAGCGAACGCCAGGCGGAGGTTGAAGCCGTCCAGCGCCTGGCGATGTTCGTTCAGTGCCTGCCAGCTGGGCAGTCGGGTGACATCCTGGGAAGAGGGGGCGTAAGGCATTGGCAATCCTCTTCAGCGCGCTGCCAGGTGATGGCGGTCCAGCTCGTGCAGATAGGGCAGGTCAGGGCCGACTCGCGAGCAGGTCAGCGCGGCCGCCTCGATAGCCAGGCGCAGCATGTCGTTGATCTGCTCGCGGCTCAGCGTCGCCAGCGCCTCGGGAGTGTCCAGCGCGTGGCGGGCGAGGTAACTGAGCAGCGCGGCCTGGAAGGTATCGCCAGCGCCGACGGTGTCGCGGGTGTTTACCTCCACCGCCGGTGCCGACCAGTGCCCATGGCGGCTGTGGACGCTGGCACCTTTGCTGCCGTGGGTGAGAAACACCAGCTGGCAGCGTTCATTGAGCCAGCTTGCCGCGACCTGCTGCGGGTCGCGCTCGGGGTACAGCAGTTGCAGATCCTCTTCGCTGACCTTGATCAGATGCGCGTAGCGGGCGAAGGTCTCGACGCGCTCGCGCCAGTGGGCGATATCCGGCGCCGGGCCGAGACGCACGTTGGGGTCGAGGCTGATCAAGCGTTGCTGAAGTTCGCGCTGTACCAACTGCAGCAGGGTGCTGGCCACCGGCTCCACCACCAGTGAGAAAGACCCGACATGCAGGCCGCGCACTTGGGCATCCAGTGTTGGCAGGTGCTCGGTGAGCAGCAGGCGATCGGCACAGCCCTCGCCGCGGAAGGAATAGTGCGGCGAGCCGGCGGCGTCCAGGCCGACCATCGCCAGGGTGGTCGGCGCATCGCTGGCGATCAGATAGGTATCGCTCACGCCCTCGTCGCGCAGTACCTGGCGCAGACGTTGGCCGAGGCTGTCCGAGGAAATCCCGGTGAACAGCGCCGAGTCGGCGCCCATCCGGCGCAAGCCCAGCGCCACGTTGAACGGTGAGCCACCGGCGATGGCCTTGAAGGCCAGCTCATTGCCACGTGCGCCGTCACTCTGGATGAACACATCGAACAGCGCTTCGCCACAGACCAGGTACATGTGCGTCTCCGTCTAGAGTCGTGGCGCTCTCACGCCGGTTTGTTATCGGCAAGCAGGCTGACTTGCTCGCGGTAGCGTTGATAGACCATTTCGTACTGCGCCGTGCGTGCTGGGTCTGGCTGCGTCTGGGTGCTGGTATCCAGATGCACGCAACGCTCGCACAGCGCGTCCAGTTGCGCCTGACGATCCGCGCTGGGCGTCAGGCACCAGGCGGCCTGGATGGCGGCGCCCAGCGCGGCGGCTTCGGTGTGCTGCGGGCAGACCAGTGGCGTGCCCATGATGTCGGCGATCACCTGGCGCCACACCGGGCTCTTCGCCGCGCCGCCGATCAGGCGGATGGTCTGGCTCTGCAGGCCGCTGGCGCGCAGCAGGTCGAGGCCGTAGCGCAGACCGAAACTGGTGCCCTCGACCACCGCCCGGCACAGATTGGCGCGGGTCAGGTTGTCACTGTCCATACCCAGCAGGCTGGCGCGCGAGCTGGGCAATGCCGGCACTCGTTCGCCGTTGAAGAACGGCAGCATGAGCAGGCCTTCGGCGCCGATGGGCGATTGCTCGACCAGCTCGCCGAAGGCCTGGATGTCCAGCTCCAGCAGTTGCTGGATCAGCCCGGTGGCGCTGGTCAGGTTCATGGTGCAGATCAATGGTAGCCAGCCGCCGGATGACGAGCAGAAGGTCGCCACCTGTGCGTGCGGGCTGATCATCGCGTGGTCGCTGTAGGCGTAGAGGGTGCCGGAGGTGCCCAGGCTCATGGTGATTGCACCCGGGCGGATGTTGCCGGTGCCGATGGCGCCCATCATGTTGTCGCCGCCGCCGCTGGCTACCACGGCATCCGGGTTCAGGCCCAGTTGCCGGGCGATCTGCGGGAGGATCTGGCCCACTGGCTGATCCGGCTCGATCAGCTCTGGCAGCGCGTTGCAAAGGCGCCCGCTGGGGTCGATGACGTTCAGCAGCTCGCGGTCCCAACTGCGCGTGCGCACGTCGAAATAGCCCGTACCGGAGGCGTCGCCGTAGTCGCTGCAGGCCCGGCCGGTGAGCCAGTAATTGAGGTAGTCGTGCGGCAGCAGGATATGCGCGATGCGGGCGAACAGGTCAGGGTGCTGTTCTTTCGTCCAGAGCAGTTTGGACACCGTGTAACCGGGCGCGATGGCCACGCCCAGGCGTTGCAGCGAACCGTCCTCGCCACCCAGGTGATCGAGCAGGCGCTGGTTCTCCGGGGTCGATTCGGTGTCGCACCAGAGCTTGGCCGGGCGCAGCACCGCACCCTGTTCATCGAGCAGCACCAGGCCGTGCTGCTGGCCGGAAACACTGATACCGAGAATCCGTTCGCCGCTGATGCCGGCGGCCGCCAGCGTCTGTCGAGTGGCCTGCTCGAAAGCCTCCAGCCACTGCTGCGGCTGCTGCTCGCGGCGGCCATTGGCGCCGCTCTGCAGCGTATGGCTGGCGCTGCCGGCGCCGAGCACCTGACCGCTGTCGGCATCCAGCACCAGGGCCTTGGTGCCTTGAGTACCGCAGTCGATACCGAGGTACATGCTCAGAGCTCCCGCATGCGTTCGAGCAGCAGCGCTTCCAGGGCGAGCTGATCGGCATGGAACTGGCGAATACCTTCGGCGAGTTTCTCCGTGGCCATGGGGTCTTCGTTCATCTGCCAGCGAAATTGCGCTTCGTCGAGGCAGGTCGGCGCGAGTACTCGGCGGCCGTCATCTGCCAATGCCGGTTGCAGCTCGCCGCTGCCTTGCTCCAGTTCGGCGAGCAGGGCAGGGCTGATGGTCAGGCGGTCACAACCGGCCAGGGCGAGCACCTCGCCGATGTTGCGAAAGCTCGCTGCCATCACCACCGTGGCGTAGTCATGCTGCTTGAAGAAGCGATAGACCTGGCGCACCGACAGCACGCCGGGATCGTTCTCGGCATCGAAGCTGGTGCCCGGATTCTGCCGCTTGTGCCAGTCGAGAATGCGCCCGACGAAAGGCGACACCAGATAGATGCCGGCCTCGGCGCAGGCGCGTGCCTGGGCCAGGTTGAAGATCAGCGTGAGGTTGCAGTGAATACCTTCGTGCTCCAGTTGCCGCGCCGCCTGAATGCCTTCCCAGGTGGCAGCGATCTTCACCAGCACGCGCTCGCCGGGAATGCCCAACTGCAGGTAGCGCTGATGCAGCGAGCGTGCTCGCGCCAGCGTGGCAGCGGTGTCGAAGGACAGCGCCGCCGGCACTTCGGTGGAGACCTTGCCGCTGATCGCCGCGAGGATTTCCACACCCATGCTCACCACCAGCCGGTCGCAGGCATCGGCAATGATCGCCGGGACCGAGATGCCGCTGGCCATTGCCTGGCGCAGCGCGTGGTCCACTTGCTGCTGGTACTGCCCGGCTTGCAACGCCTTGAGGATGATCGATGGGTTGGTCGTGGCGTCCTCGGGCTGGAAACGATCGATGGCGGCCAGGTCGCCGGTATCGGCGACCACCACGCTGTGCTGCTTGAGTTGCGCGAGCAGGCTAGGCATATGCGTCTCCAGGGCCTCAGGCGTGCAACAGGTTGTGCAGGGTCTGGCTCACGCCCTGCTCGCGCAGGCTGGCCAGGCTGCGTTCGAAGGCGGCGACGAACTCGGCCGAACGCCCTGGTGCGCTGCCGAAGATCGCTTCCTCGCCGAGCACCCGTGCGGTGAGTTGCGCATCGTCGGCCACCAGTGCCTGGCAGTGTTCGGCGCGCGGGTCGGGTATGCGGTAGCTGGCGCCGGTTTCGTCCACGCCCTTGAGGTACAACGCCCAGGCTGCCACCACCAGGGCTACGCGGTCCAGCGGTTTGCCGTCCTCAATCAGGCGATGCAGGGTGGGCACGATGAACTTGGGAAACTTCGATGAGCCATCGGAGCAGACCCGCTCCAGCTGGTCGGCGATGGCCTGGTTGGAAAAGCGCTCGATCAGCGTGTCCTTGTAGGTGCTCAGGTCGATGCCCGGCACCGGCGCCAGCTGCGGTGTCACGTCGAGGTCCATGAAGGTGCGGACGTACTGGCGCATCAGCGGGTCGTTCATGGTTTCGTGGACGAAGCGATAGCCCTTGAGAAAGCCCAGGTAGGTCAGCGCCAGGTGGCTGCCGTTGAGCAGCTTGATCTTCATTTCCTCGTAGGGCGTGACGTCGTCGGTGAACTGCACGCCGACCGTCTCCCAGGCCGGACGGCCGCTGACGAACTTGTCCTCCAGCACCCATTGCACGAAGGGCTCGCAGACCACCGGCCAGGCGTCGTCGACGCCGTGTTGCTCGGCCAGTTGCTGGCGATGGGCGGCGCTGGTCATTGGCGTGATGCGGTCGACCATGGCGTTGGGAAAGCTCACGTGGTGGTCGATCCAGGTGGCCAGCTCATGGTCGGCCAGGTGGGCGAAGGCCAGCAGCGCCTTGCGCGTGACATCGCCGTTGTGCGGCAGGTTATCGCAGGACATCAGGGTGAAGGCCGGGATGCCGGCGGCGCGGCGTTTGGCCAGGGCGGCGCAGAGAAAGCCGAACACGCTCTTTGGTGATTCGGGATGTTGCAGGTCGTGCTGAATGGCTGGCAGCTCGGCGAGAAATTCGCCGGTGCTGTCGTCGATGCAGTAACCACCTTCGGTAATGGTCAGCGAGACGATGCGAATCGCCGGGTCGGCCAGTTTTTCGATCAGCGCCTGCGGCGACTCTTCGGCCAGCAGCATGTCGTTGATCGCGCCGATCACCCGCACCGGCAGGTTCGGCTCGTCGCCCAGTTCGACCAGGGTGTAGAGGTAATCCTGGCTGGCCAGGGCATCGCGCATGGCGCGGTCTTCACTGCGCACGCCGACCCCGCAGATACCCCAGTCGAGCGCCAGGCCCTGGTTCATCAGGGCGTCGGTGTAGACCGCCTGGTGGGCGCGGTGAAAACCACCGACGCCAAAATGGGCGATGCCGGTGCGGATCATGTCGGCGGTGTAGCTGGGCAGCGCGACGGCGCCGCCAAGCCGGGAAAGCTGCTGGCGATTGAGTTTCATCTGAAAAATCCCGTGATGGAGCGGCGTCAGGCGGCCTGCTGCAGTGGTTTGGTGACGGCTTGGCCATCGGCGTCGAAGAGGTGGCAGTGCGCCGTATCGAAATCCAGTGTCAGGGTGTCGCCGTAGCGCGGCGCGAAGTCGCCACGCACGCGCACCGTGAGCATCTCGCCGGAGGCGCACGACACGTGGCAGAAGGTATCGCTGCCCAGGCGCTCGCTGACGTCGGCCGTCACCTGCATGCGGCCGTTGCCGGTGCTGACCACGTTGAGGTGCTCCGGACGTACGCCTAGGGTCACCGTGCTGCCGACGCTGAGGCCGGCGGTGGACAGCGGCAGCGTCAGGTGCGTGCCGCACTCCAGTTGCACGTCGCAGTTGTCGGCCTCGACCCTGTTCAGGGTGCCGCGCAGAAAGCCCATCTTCGGTGTGCCGAGAAAGCCGGCGACGAACAGGTTGGCCGGGTGGTGATACAGCTCCAGCGGCGAGCCGACCTGCTCGACACGCCCGCCATTGAGCACCACCACCTTGTCGGCCAGGGTCATGGCTTCGACCTGATCGTGGGTCACGTAGATCATGGTCGCCTGCAGGTCCTTGTGCAGCCGTGCCAGTTCCAGGCGGGTCTGCACGCGCAGGGCGGCGTCGAGGTTGGACAGCGGCTCGTCGAACAGGAAGATCTTCGGGTTGCGCACGATGGCGCGGCCTATGGCCACGCGCTGGCGCTGGCCACCGGAGAGCTGTTTGGGCTTGCGTTCGAGCAGGGCGTCGAGCTGCAGGATGCGCGCGGCGTTGGCGACCTTGGCCTCGATCTCCTGCTTGCCCACGCGGGCCAGGTCGAGGGCGAAGGACAGGTTCTTGCGCACGGTCATGTGCGGATACAGCGCGTAGGTCTGGAACACCATGGCCAGGTCGCGGCGCGCCGGGGCCATGTCGGTGATGTCCTGGCCATCGAGTTCGATGTGGCCGCTGCTGACTTCTTCGAGTCCGGCGATCAGGCGCAGCAGGGTGGATTTGCCGCAGCCCGAGGGGCCGACGAAAACCACGAACTCACGGTCGCGGATGTCCAGGTCGACGCCCTTGATGATCGCCGTGCCGTCGAAGCCTTTTTGCAGATTGCGGATCTTCAGATCAGCCATGTGGAAAATCTCCCGTTATTTCACCGCGCCGAAGGACAGGCCGCGTACAAGTTGTTTTTGGCTGATCCAGCCGAAGATCAGGATGGGCGCACAGGCCAGGGTCGAAACGGCGGAAAGCTTGGCCCAGAACAGGCCCTCGGGGCTGGAGTAGGAGGCCACCAGGGCGGTCAGCGGGGCAGCGGCGGAGCTGGTCAGGTTGAGCGACCAGAACGCCTCGTTCCAGCACAGGATCAGCGACAGCAACATGGTCGATGCCAGGCCGCCGCGAGCGATCGGCAGCAGCACGCGGACGATCTCCTGCCAGGTGGTGGCGCCATCCAGACGCGCCGCTTCGAGGATGTCCACGGGGATGTCCTTGAAGTAGGTGTAAACCATCCACACCACGATCGGCAGGTTGATCAGGGTGTAGATGATGATCAGCGCCAGGCGCGAATCGAGCAGGCCGAACTGCTTGGCCAGCAGGTAGATCGGCACCAGCACGCCCACCGGCGGCAGCATCTTGGTCGACAGCATCCACAGCAGCGTGCGCTTGGTGTGGCGGGTTTCGAAGAAGGCCATGGAATAGGCCGCCGGTACGGCCAGGCACATGCACAGCAGCGTCGCCGAGACTGAGATCAATACCGAGTTCCAGGCGAAGGCGAAGTAGTCGCTGCGCTCGTTGATGTGCAGGTAGTTCTCCAGCGTCGGGGTGAAGATGAACTGCGGTGGCGTGGCGAAGGCGTCGATCTCGGTCTTCAGGCTGGTCAGCACCATCCAGAAGATCGGGAAGAAGATCACCGCGGCGATCGCCCAGGCCAGGGCTCCGATGATCAGGCTCTGCAGGCGACGGGATTGTTTCAGCGTCAGCATCTCAGTGCCCTCACTGCTTGTCGGTCAGGTTTTTGCCGATCATGCGGATCAGCACGATGGCAGCGATGTTGGCGATCACCACCGCGATCAGCCCGCCGGCCGAAGCCATGCCGACGTCGAACTGCAGCAGCGCCTGGGTGTAGATCAGGTAGGCGAGGTTGGTCGACTCGTAGCCGGGGCCACCGCTGGTGGTGGTGTAGATCTCGGCGAATACCGAGAGCAGGAAGATGGTCTCGATCATCACCACCACGGCAATCGGCCGCGCCAGGTGCGGCAGGGTCAGGTGCCAGAAGATGGCGATGGGCCCGGCGCCGTCGAGGCGCGCGGCTTCCTTCTGTTCCTGATCCAGTGACTGCATGGCGGTCATCAGGATCAGGATGGCGAACGGCAGCCACTGCCAGGACACGATCATGATGATCGAGAACAGCGGATGGTGTGCCAGCCAGTCCACCGGCTGGGCGCCGAAGAACTGCCAGATGGCGGCTAGAATCCCCGATACCGGATGAAAGATCAGGTTCTTCCACAGCAGCGCGCTGACCGTGGGCATGATGAAGAAGGGCGAAATCAGCAGCACCCGCACGATGCCGCGGCCGAAGAACTCGCTGGCCTCCAGCAGCGCGGAGATCAGCACGCCGAGCACCACGCTGATCAACAGCACGCTGCCGACCAGCAGCAGGGTATTGCCGGCGCCGGACAGGAAGGCGGCGTCGGTGACGAAGTATTCGAAGTTCTCCAGGCCGACGAAATCGTTCTCGCCGGGGTAGAGCAGGTTGTAGCGGATCAGCGAGAAATAGACGGTCATGCCCAGTGGCACGATCATCCAGATCAGCAGCAAAGCGACCGAAGGGCTGACCAGAAACCAGCCGGGCGCCAGGCGCCGAGGCTTTTGCGCCACCGGCGTGCTGGCCTGCGCGGCGGGGGTATCGATGGCCGGAGAATTCATCATGCCTCCGAAGGCGGAATGGGGGAGGTGGCGTATCTAGAGCGGACTCGCGGTGGCCGGGCGGCGTTCCACCCGTAGGGTGGGCTTCAGCCCACCGTTTCATCTTGAGTTCGTGGTGGGCTAAAGCGGAACGCCGCCCGGCCCACCCTACGGAACCGCGGGACTGCGGGTTGCTTACTTCGGATACCCGGCGCGTTTCATTTCCCGGGCAGTGCTCTGCTGGGCGGCCTGCAGCGCCTGCTCAGGCTGCATCTGCCCGGTCAGCGCGGCGGCGAACAGCTTGCCGACACTGGTGCCGATGGCCTGGAACTCGGGAATGGTCACCAGCTGGATGCCCACGTAAGGCACCGGCTTGGCGCTGGGGTTGGCCGGGTCGGCCTTCTTCAGCGAGTCCAGAGTGACCTTGGCGAACGGCGCAGCCTGCATGTAGGCAGCGCTGTAGGTCGAGGCGCGGGTGCCTGGCGGCACGTTGGCCACGCCATCCTTCTCGGCGACCAGCTCGGCATAGGCCTTGGAAGTGGCCCAGGCGCTGAAGGTCTTGGCGGCGTCCTTGGACTTGGAACTGGTAGGAATCGCCAGCGCCCAGGAATAAAGCCAGGAGGCGCCCTTGTCGGTGACCTGGGTCGGCGCGAAGGTGAAACCGACCGAGTCGGCAACCTTGCTCTGCGAGGTGTCGGTGACGAAGGAACCGGCGACGCTGGCATCGACCCACTGTGCGCACTTGCCGCTGTTGAACAGCGCCAGGTTCTCGTTGAAGCCATTGCTGGACGCGCCGGGCGGGCCGTACTTCTTCATGTTGTCGACGTAGAAGTTCAGCGCGTTCTTCCACTCGCTGCCGGTGAATTCCGGTTGCCACTGCTCGTCGAACCAGCGCGCACCATAGGCGTTGGCCAGGGTGGTGATCAGCGCCATGTTCTCGCCCCAGCCGGCCTTGCCGCGCAGGCACAGACCGTAGACGCCCTTGTCTGGCTGATGCAGCTTGCCGGCGAATTCGGCCATCTGCTCCCAGGTCGGTTGCTCGGGCATTTCCAGGCCGGCCTGCTCGAACAGATCCTTGCGGTAATAGGTGATCGAGGCTTCGGCATAGAACGGCAGGGCGTACAGCTCGCCCTTGACGGACAGGCCTTCGCGCACCGAGGGGAAGACGTCGTCGAGGTCGTAGTCGGCCGGTAGCTCGGTCATCGGCTCCAGCCAGCCTTTCTCGCCCCACAACGCCGCTTCGTACATGCCGATGGTGAGCACGTCGAACTGGCCACCCTGGGTGGCGATGTCGGTGGTCAGGCGCTGGCGCAGCACGTTCTCCTCGAGCACCACCCACTTCAGGCGGATGTCGGGGTTCTGTTCTTCGAAGGTCTTGGCCAGCCGCTGCATGCGGATCATGTCGCTGTTGTTGACCGTGGCGATGGTCAGGGTCTCGGCGCCCTGGGCGACCAGAGTGAGGGACAGGCAAGAGGCTGCAAGGAGGGCTTTGATCGAGTTGTTCATGCTTGTGAACTCCTCTCCCGCGCCGGTGCGGCTACGGAAGAACGTTATTGTTTTTGTTTGGCTCGGCCCGGATTACACCCCCGCAGGCCTGCACGAACAAATCCTTGAGTGCACAGTGATCGATACTTTTTTGCACTGCTGGGGCAGTGAGAAACCGCCACGGTAAGGGGTGTAACTGCCTGGCATGAGGGGTGTAGAGGAGGTCGTAGCAGGAGAGGACTACCGATTCAGTACAGGTTTTGCTCGGTCAGGCGCTGCACCGCCAGCTTGCGATAACCGGAGGGGGTCATGCCCTTGAGTTGCTGGAAACGGCGGTTGAAGTTGGAAATGTTGCTGAAGCCGGACTCGAAGCACACGTCGGTCACTGGTTTGTCGCTCTTGCTCAGCAGTTCGCAGGATTTGCTCACTCGCAGGCGATTGACGAATTCGACGAAGCCACGCCCGGTGGCCTGCTTGAAGAAGCGCGAAAAGTAGGTGGTGGTCATGCCCAGGTGCTCGGCGACTTCCTCCTGGCTGATGCCCTGGGCGTAGTGCTGGAAGATGTAATCCACCGCCCGGTTGATGCGCTCGACATGCTGCTCGTCGCCCAGCTCCGAAGAGGTCACGGCCGAGAGCAACTGGTAATCCTCGCTGCCGGCGAGCAGCTCCATGAGGATGAAGAAGTACCCCAGGCGGGTAATGCCGCGGCTGTTGGCGATCTTGCCCATCAGTACGCCGGCTTCGCGTATCAACTGCGGGTCGCGGAACTCGATACCGAACTGCGCACGGGCCAGCAAGGGTTGCAGGGTCTTCAACTCGGCGAACACCGCAGTACCGCTCTCCAGCACTTCATCGGTGAAGTTGACCAGCATGTCGCGGGTTTCCACCACCTCGCCTTCCTCGACCTGGCTGATCCAGTTGTGCGGCAGGCCGGGGCCGGTGAGGAACAGGGTATAGGGGGAGAAATTGCCGATGTAGTCGCCGATGAACACCTTGCCAGAGCTGGCGATGATCAGGTGTAGCTCGTATTCCTTGTGGAAGTGCCAGCGCACCAGTGGCGAGGGAAAGCCGTGCTGGCGGTAGATCAGCGAATGGCCTTCATGGTCGTCCATCAGTTCGTAGGACGGGTCGGCTACGCGGGATGTGCGGGTCATGGTCGTCGTCGGTCAATACCTCGAGTCGCCACGTTTTAACATATCGAGGCGGGCTGCCAAGTCAGAGCAGGCTCAATTGCGCACCCGGCGGGCAGAACTGCGAACAGTCCAGCACCACGCTGCCGCGCCGATCCAGGCCGAGCTTGCGCCGTGCCAGGCGAAAACGCTGCTCCAGCAGATCGGCAAACTGGCCCTCACCACGCATGCGGCTACCGAAGCGGCTGTCGTAATTCTTGCCGCCACGGCTCTGGCGAATCAGGCTCATCACGTGGGTGGCGCGATCCGGAAAGTGCACCTGCAGCCATTCCTCGAACAACCCGGCGATCTCCAGCGGCAGGCGCAGCAGCACGTAGCCGGCCGAGCGAGCGCCGGCATCACGGGCGGCTTCGAGCAGTGCTTCCAGCTCCATGTCGTTGATCTGCGGAATCATCGGCGCGCAGATGGCGCTGACCGGGACACCCGCTTCGTGCAAGGTTCGCATGGCGCGCAGGCGCGCCGCTGGGGCGGCGGTACGCGGCTCCATGATGCGTTTGAGTTCGTCATCCAGGGTGGTCAGGCTGAAGGCCACGCTGACCAGGTTGTGCCTGGCCAACTCGCTGAGCAGGTCGAGGTCACGCAGGATCAGCGAGCCCTTGGTGATGATGTGCAGCGGGTGCTTGTAGCGCAGCAGGATTTCCAGGGCCTGGCGGGTCAGGCGCTGTTCGCGTTCGATGGGTTGGTAGGCGTCGGTGTTGATGCCAAGGGCGATGGGCTGCGGCACGTAGCCGGGCTTCTGCAGCTGCTCTTCGAGGCGCTCGGCCAGGTTGGTCTTGGCGATCAGGCGGGTTTCGAAGTCGATGCCCGGCGACATGTCCCAGTAGGCATGGGTTGGGCGGGCGAAACAATAAATGCAGCCCGTGCTTATCCATTAAGTCAACCCCTAGACACCGATGTGTGAAGGTATCACCAGGGGGGGAGGTAGAAATACCGGCTCTAACGGAATCGCATTCGCGGCGTGACCTAGGGATACACTTTACTTAGCGATTCACCCATCAATCGGCCTAGCGCCAAACAAGAGCACCGCTGGGGCATGGGAGCCATGCTGTATCGGTTTCGTGGCTCCCCAAGACCTCAGCTTTGCCACATCGTTATTCAATCCCGCGTCTAGTTGTCCATAGAAAGAAGTCATTTTCATCCGGTATGGTTCATCTATGTCCATACCATATCGGGTAGCCACCTCGGAGATAAGGCCAAATTTGTTGGCGCTGATATACCTTCCCTATAGCGCGCGTGCCTAGAGTAGTTTTGTATCTGAGCGCCGCCTTTTGTTCCCGCTCTTTTTGTCGTTGGTATGGAGCTCGGTTGACCATCTCGGCATAAACCCTTTCGACTGTTCCGCCCACTACTCGTCCATGCTACAGTCATGCCAGAGCCTCTCACCACGGACAGCAATATGCGCCACTCACTGCCACAAAACTCTGTCGTGCTCTCTTTCTGGATGCCCGGTTCATGACTATCTATGTTGATAACGTAAAAGTGAAATGGGCGGGCAGCGAGTGGTGCCATTTGGTCGCAGATACATTGGACGAATTGCATAGCTTCGCTTCACAAATAGGTCTTCGGCGCCAGTGGTTCCAAAGCTCCGCGTCCTATCCGCACTACGATATTAAATTAGCAGTTCGTACGAGAGCGATTCAGCTCGGAGCGGTGCCAGGCACAAGAAGGCAGATAATAGAGTGCGCCAAAAAATTAAAGCTGGAATATCAGATGCTCACGACTGACGCAGCGCCGCAGCTGAACCTTCTGTTTTAAGCACGAACTTCCATCCGGAGCGGCCAGTGTTTATCAAGGGCGATACTGTTGATGATCTTTTAAAGAAGGTTTTTAAAGAGATCCTTGACAATGGCACAGAGGTTGAACCCACCAAAGGGAAAACCAAAGAGCTATCAGGTGTGCTGCTTAAGTTAACTAATCCACTGGGAAGATTAAGCCGCACCGAAGGTAAAGGGACAATCTTCAGTTGCTTAGGCGAACTCCTCTGGTACCTGTCTGGCTCGAATCAGCTGGATCAAATCCAATATTACATTCAGCATTACCATCAATATTCGGATGATGGCAAAACGATCTTCGGTGCGTACGGACCAAAGCTATTCGGTGCCGATGGTCAAATTCCATCAGTCATCCGGGCTTTACAGGAGCGAGGCTCAACCAGGAAAGCAGTCGTCCAGCTGTTTTCCAGTTCGGACATCAAAGCACCTCATAAAGACATCCCTTGCACCTGTACGCTTCAGTTTTTAGTCAGAGAAGGCAAGCTCAGTCTCTACACGGCCATGCGCTCCAACGATGCTTTCAAGGGGCTCCCCCACGACATTTTTGCGTTCACAATGCTCCAAGAATTGACTGCCCGCAAACTAGGAATTCCGATGGGAGAATATGGGCATTATGTCACTAGCTTGCATATCTACATGGATGACCTAGATAAAATTGGGGGTTTTCAGAATGAGGGTTGGCAGGAAAAGGTATACATGCCCTCAATGCCTGATGGTGATCAGACTAACAATGTTCTCCGGCTACTTAAGCATGAAAGAGAGCTGAGACTACTGAATAAAAGAGTGTCTAATGTGCATGTCGATGTCTACTGGAGAGATTTATCCATTCTTCTTGAGGTGTTTAATATTGTGAAATCCAAGGATTTCGCACGACTGAACCAAATCGAACAGTCGATAAATGACATCGAGCTAAGAAATTTAGCCGCGAGAAAATTAAAATTATCTCAAGGCAATGGAGTGTAAGTTGCGAACGTCCAGCCATATTGACTCGACTTCCGATGCTCAATTGATCATATTACAGAAAATGATCAATCTCATTTCTGATCAATTGCTGCATACATTGGATGTCATTAACTGGGCCGCTCCAATTCCGTATTTTGGAGACCCCTGCAAAGCAACTATCGCCACCGTCGGTTTGAATCCCAGTGATAGGGAGTTCGTATCGGCAGCGGGAGCAGAGCTCACAGGCTCAGTGAGGCGGTTCCACACACTGACATCCCTTGAGTTAACTAGCTGGCATGAGCTGACGCCCGCACAACTGGAGTCCATACACACTTCCTGCACGGAGTATTTTTCCAGAAACCCTTATGATGCGTGGTTCAAGCCCTTGGATCTTCTATTAAGCGGAACCAATGAATCATTCTATAGCTCTATGTTTCATGCCTGCCATTTGGATCTTATACCTTATGCGACAGGCATAAAATGGGCTTTTTTGAAGCCCTGCCAACGTGAGTTCCTACTGAGCATATCCGCCAGCTTCTTAGGCCAAATTTTAAAGCATTCACCCATAAAGATGCTAGTGTTGAATGGAAAAGCCGTGGTGGAGAATTTCGAACGAGCAACTGACGTATCTTTCCGCAAAGCGCTCATGGAGGCTTGGTGCTTGCCGAGAAAGAATGGAATAAATATTAAAGGGTTTAGCTATGAAGGAAAAATTTCGCGGATGGCAGATATAGATATCGGGAGGGATGTTTACATATTAGGATATAATCATAACATTCAGAGTAGTTACGGAGTGACCTCTTCAGTGCGTACGTCCATTCAAGAGTGGATCTCGCAAAAGGCCAAGGAGATCTTAACTTGATACAGCATAGACAAGCCCTCAAGCAGTCATTGAGCGCTAAGCTCGACCGGGTCGTTAACGATGGCTTGCAGCTCCCGGGGATCGTTGCGGTAGAGAACAAGGCTACACTTCTGGATCAGTTGGTAGAAAGCATTCGGCGAGTCGACTATGTGGCTGCGGTTGCTTCCCGGCCCATCAGTGTTAATCGTTCTGATCCAGGCAGTGACTACTTCGATCCGATCCGTGCTGCGGTCTTGAAGGCGCAAGCCGGAGACGTAGAGGAGTCCAGTTGGCTGGTCTTCTTGGCAACACATTTTGGCAAGGCCAGCCGGACAGGTTGGCTCTTAACAAAAGACGTGTATGGTGCTCTTGGCGCGGGGTACAACTGGACATGGCCTTTGGTCAGTACCAATCCCGTGGCCATGAGCCAATGGATTGCCAGTAATCAGGCAGTACTGAGGAGCGGTGGCCGAAAATTTGGGAATCATCGTAAATACGAGTCTCTCGACCCGGCAAAGTCCAACTCAACAGGGGAGATTATTGAGAGCTATGTGAATTGGGTGATGCAACATGGTTCCCACACGGGTCTGTTCTCTCACGCGCTGATGCAATCTGGAGGTGACCCCAGAGCTGCGTTCGGCATGCTCTATCGATCCATGGGAGCGGTAAAGCGGTTTGGTCGAACCGGAAAATTTGACTACCTCACCATGGTTGCGAAGGTGGGAATTTCCCCCATCGTGGCAGATTCGACGTACATGGCGGAGGCAACTGGCCCGATCAAAGGGGCGCGCTTACTCTTTGGCGGTACAACCTTAGCTAATCTGTCTGCCGTAGTGCTGGAGCAAAAGATTCAGGAGCTGGAAAGTGTCCTAGGTGTCGGAATGCAGGTCCTCGAAGACGCCCTATGCAACTGGCAAAAATCGCCGGGCCGCTTCGTGCGATTTAGAGGCTGATCAGATGGAGGGCCATGAATATCGAACTTTTAACTTATTCATATGCGCTGGCTTTAGTATCTTTTCATACTGCATTTGCCCCACCACAATACCGGGCGCAATACCAATAGATTTGGCAAATTTTATTATGCTTTTGTAGTCGGCGGCATGAGCTCTCATGTTTTTCCGAAAAACCGCTGGGATTAGCACGAGAGCTGAAAACTCATTGGCTTCTTTCTCTTCTTCCGTACACTCAAATCCTTCACCCTCCACAAAGGTAGCCTTTCGTCCGTGAAGGACTAGGTGCCCAATTTCGTGAAATAATGAAAACCAAAAATGATCATCAGACAGGTAGCGAAAACTCAACATTATGAGTGCTCTGTCTTCTGAAACAAATTTCGCCATTCCACTCGCTGGGCAACCCTCTGGAGTTTTAGAGATAACTAATACAACGCCGCAATCGTTTAAGATGGCCTGAAGCTCAGGGATGAATAGTGCTGGATCGGAAATGTGCGTGAGGGCCCTGATTGTATCAAGATTGCTTAGAAGTTTGTTTTTATCCCAAGGTTTGCATGAAAATTTTGAAACTTTTGTTTCTCCAAATCTCACCCATGCCGCCGTGGCACCTACTTCCTGATCAAACGTCTGGCTCGTTCTGAAACGTGCCTCCTTGGTAAACTCCGCGCTGACGTCTTTCCATGCACTAATGTCAGGTATTCCGAAATAATCAAGGCAATCAATAACTTTTTTCGATTTGCTGTCCGAGTTTGAAATCCATCCAAACGCTTGCATGCTTTTGATCGGCAGTTCAGCAAGCCAGCTATCTTCCTTTTTGCTAGTGTGTCTGTATACACGAGACACGTCTTCGCGGTATTGCTGTTCTCGGGTCAGCCAAAAATCGGCATCGGGGCCAATGGCGTCAGCTAGTTTATGAGCTAAATGCTCGCTTATTTCCTGGCTGCCGTTGAAGAGGGCGTTGATTCCATTCAAATCGTAACCTATGTCCCTTGCCAAACATTCCGGACTGATCTCACGATCAGAAAGAATATCCAAGATTGTTTCGCCCGGTGGTGAGACCCAGGTTGGTTGAAACAGAGGGTTACTCATCATTATCCTGTCCAATCTTTAACAATTTTACAGACGTTACAGAGCCCCAGTTTACATTGCCCGAGGATAAGATAGGGACTTGTTGATGAGCGGCACTGAACAGAAGGTGATGATTTTGATAGAGCTTCACTACCACCAGTCCTGGGGGGGCGGCATCAAGTTCGGCAGGTTTTCCGACGGGTAGGTATAGGATGTTCGACGCTGCACGAATGTCCGCGAGCCTTCTGAAGAGGTTTTGTGCTAGTACTGGCGGCAATTCCCGGAGGGCAATCACTTCGCTGGTGCAAAGGTCCCGGAGTTCCTCCGTCTCAAACGCCAATTTCAACGCCATTCTGTCCGATTCGTCCATGGTGTAAAAGCAATGGTGGCGTGATGATACCCCTTCGGCTGGGGAAAACACATGGCCTACCGTGCAGCGGCTCACACATGAACCTGTCCCCATCATCCTGATCATCGCTCCAGGAATACCCGCACGGTCTGTGCCTAAAATGGGGCTGTCGCAGAGTCGCCAAATACCTGGACGCCGTTGAGTCGCAACCCGCCTAGATGTTGGTTCAAGGTTATAGCAGCCCACTAGGCCGTGCGCCAGTCTCAGGGTGGCTTGAGTGCTGGGTACCTGTTTGTTAGCCAGAAAATTTTCTGTCGCGAACGTTCTTATGACTGACTGCTTTTGGCCAATCCGCTGATCCAGCCAAGCGTATGAGCGCAGGCGATTTGTACCGCGCAGCGTTCGAGCGCCTGAAGAACAACAAACCAGAACGACTGCCGAAAGGCACGCCGGTGAGCCAGAATAATGTTGCCAAAGAGGCCGGCAGCGATCCCTCTGCGTTGAAAAAGCGCGCTTTCCCCTCCTCATCGCCGACATCCAAGAATATGTGGAAGCCATGATGAGCAACGTCCACCGTCTGTGCGCCAAGTCAGCCTATTAGCCCGCCGAGAAAATCGTGGCCTTCGTGAGCGGATCGATGAAATCACCCAACAGCGGGATCACCTTGCTAACCTGCTAAGTGAAGCCGACGCCACCATTCTTGAACTATATGATCGCGTTGCCGAATTGGAGCGGCAACTGCCAGCAAAAAATGCTCTAACAATTGATCCGCGAGGTCACAAAAAGCTTAGAATTTAATTTGCTCGGCGAGCTTATCGTTCGAGCAACGTCCAACTGCGTAGCAAGCCAGATAGGCCAGTTGAGGAATACATGGAAAAGTTATCGCTCAATCTAAAAAACTGCTTTGGAATCCAAGCCTTCTCCGAAGAATTCTCATTTGAAAAATCAAAGGTGCAGCTTATCTATGCCCCCAACGGAGTGATGAAAACCTCCCTTGCAAAAACCTTCCAATGTATTCAGCAGAGTAGAGAAGAGCCAAGAGATGTTCTCTACAATCGTCCAGCAGAATACAGCATAAAGATTGACGGGCAGGACATAAAGCCGGAAGAAATACTTGTTGTCAAACCGTTTGATGCGGATTTCGAATCCAAAAATCTCTCTGCCCTGCTGGTTAATAGCAGTCAAAAAAATATTTATGATTCGATATATAAGGAAATACTTGAGACCAGAACCCAGATCTCGAAAAAGCTAAACAAGCTATCCAAAATTCTTGCCGAGAAGGTAGAAGGCCAGATAGTAGAGGATTTTGAGGTCGACAATATTTTTGAGGCGATCGAAAAAATTAAAACTTTTGACGGTGGTGACCCAGAGCTCTATAAGGTCCCCTATGCAAAAGTACTAGATCCAAAAGTTATTGAGCTGCTAGCAGATCCGGCAATAAAGGATAATATTCACGACTACAGCAATCGATATAACGACTTAATCAGTCAGTCGCCGCTCTTCTCAAAAGGCAAATTTAATCCTGTTAACGCGGCATCGGTATCCAAAACCTTAAAGAAAGAAAAGTTCTTTGAGGCAGAGCATAGATTATTGATGAAAGGTCAGGACGCCCCGATTTGCGATGATGACTCGCTTGACGAGCTCCTTCAGAAGGAAAGCGAGTCCATTCTTGGCGATGGTCAGCTGCAGGAAATCTCAAAAAAGATAATTTCCGGGGTTGCGCCCATTAAGACATTTCAAGAGGTGCTCGAGGCCTCCCCGATTGTTTCAGCCTACTTGAGTGATATAGCTAACCTCAAGAAGATGCTTTGGCATTCTTATTATCTTACTGATCAAGGCGCCCTAGACCACTTGCTAGAATTATTTCACAGCAAAAGAGATGAGCTGACCTCTATAGAACAGCAGGCGAATATAGAAAACACTTTGTGGCACGATGCACAGGATGTTTTTAAAAGGCGATTTTACGTCCCATTTAGCGTAAATATTGAAGATCATAGAAACGCTATTCTAGGCACAGTTGCCCCAAACATGGTATTTACATTTCCAAATGAGGACGGGAAGCTCATTTCATTGAATCGAGGGCAGTTGGACTCTCTTGACTGTCTGTCAGTCGGTGAAAGACGGGCAATGTATCTTCTTTATGTCATATTTGAGTTCAAGGCTCGGCTGAATTCCGGGCAGCGCTCTGTGATAATAATTGATGACATTGCAGACTCCTTTGACTATAGAAACAAATACGCTATTGTCGAGTATCTAAAGGAGCTGGCAGACGAAGATCTATTTCGTCTGATAATCCTTACGCATAACTTTGATTTCTACAGGACGGTTCAGAGTCGTATTTTGGATAAGGCCAAGTGGGAGAATTCTTTTATTGCTCAGAAGAGCGATGGACAGATAAGGCTTATGAAGGGTGGAAATAAGGATGTCTCCAGTCCGTTTGAACTTTGGAAAGGCCAATACAATAAAAGTCCAGAAATTCTAATCTCAATGATACCTTTCGTTAGAAACTTAATAGAGTATCGAGACGGCACAGCATCAGAAAGTTATAAAAAGCTGACCTCAATGCTTCATATTAAGGAAGATCATATTGAGTCGGATTATAAAACTCGAAATCAGACGCTGGAGGACTTAGAGAATATCATCTCTAGCGTTGTGCCCCGTAAAGACTTAAGTGAAAGTTTTAATAAGAAAGAGTTGGTCATAGATCTAATTTACAGAACTGCAACTGACCTCGCTGGAGGTGATGGAGGTGATGGATTAGAAGATTCCATTTCTCTCGAAAGGAAAGTTGCATTATCCATTGCTATACGCCTGAAGGCTGAGGAATTTATGTGGGCGCATGTGGCAGATAAAACTCGTATTAATGGATGCCAAACAGGAAAGCTGTACGATAGGGTTGTGCGGGAGCAGTTGGGGCGGGCTGAGTTTGATCCATTACGCAAAACACTTGGTCAAGTTACGTTAATGACGCCAGAAAACATTCATTTAAACTCATTTATGTATGAGCCATTGATTGATATGTCAATTGAGCATCTTGTCGATCTGTTTAACAAGATACAGGAACTGGAGTGGCCTGCTTAGGCTCAAGGCGGCTTATGATTCTTGTAATTAGAACCAACATCGGTGTGCTATGGACATGCTGTGGCCCATATTGCTTGAAATAGGGTTTCCCTATGGACATGGGTGAAGTTGATAACCTAACCAGCCTATAAGGCGTTGGGCCATGTCCATACCTTTTCTTCTTTCCTTTACATTGATGAAGCGTTCGCCGACCTGACCGGTATGCATGGCAGCTTGGAGAGGCTGGGGCGGGAGATGCGTGCACGGGTGCTGCGCTGCACTGGCATCCCGGTGGGGGTGGGCATTGCCCAGACAAAGACCTTGGCCAAGCTGGCCAATCGTGCGGCGAAGCTATGGCAGCGGCAGACCGGTGGGGTCGTGGGCATCCGTCAGCCCGAAAAGCGCGACAGGCTACTGCAGGTAATTGATGTCAGCGAGGTCTGGGGCATCGGTCGGCAGATGACCGCCCACCTGCGAATTTCGGTGAACGTGACCGAGCGTTTCACTAATACGTGACCGGTGCTTCCACCCCGGTTGCGCGGGTTCTGGATTGTAATCGCATCGGTCACGATGCAGTTTGTTCCTCGGCTTTTTCCCGGCGCAGTGGCTCGCCCTTCATCGTCAGTCGGTAAGCGTTGTGCACCAGGCGGTCGAGGATGGCGTCGGCCAGGGTCGGGTCGTTGATCCAGCTATGCCAGTGTTCGAGGGGCAGTTGGCTGGTCAGGATGGTGGAGCGGTTGCCGGCGCGGTCGTCGATCACCTCCTGCAGGTCATGCCGAGCCCCTTCCTCCAGCGGGGCCAGCGCCCTGTCGTCCAGCAGCAGGACATCGACTTTGGCCAGCTGTTGCAGGGTGCGACCGAAGCTGCCGTCGCCGTGGGCGATGCGCAGTTGCGCCAGCAGGCGCGGGGTGCGCAGATACAGGGTGCTTTAGCCCTGGCGGCAGGCCTGGTTGCCCAGGGCGCAGGCCTGCCAGGTTTTGCCGGCACCGGTCGGGCCGGTCAGCAGCAGGTTGTGCTGCTGGCGGATCCAGTCGCCGCTGGCCAGGCCGGCGATCAGGCGCTCGTCCAGGGCGCGGTCGGGGCTGCGGTCGAGATCTTCGAGGCAGGCGTTGCTGTACTTGAGCTTGGCTTTCTTGCGCAGCCGCACCAGGCGCTGGTTGTCACGCCAGGCCAGTTCACGGTCGAGCAACAGGCCGAGGCGCTCATCGAAGCTCAGGCTGTGGCTGGCCGGCAGCGTCCATTGCTCCTCCAGGGCGCTAGCCATGCCGTCCAGGCGTAGCTGGTGCAGTAGATTCAGGGTGTGTTGAGGCACATTGAACAGCTCCTGTTACCAAGACCGCCTCCGCGGGGCTGGAACTGATCTTCCGGGCCGGTTTTGCATTCAGTAAGGCGGAGATCCTGTTGCTCGATCCGCGCCAGCGTGGCGAGTTCACCGATGACTTGTTCGTCGCGACACCGCCGGTGGCTGCCGAGCGGGTGATGGGGGCGATGGATGCGATCAATGCACGATGGGGGCGTGGAACCATGCGGCCTGCAGGAGTGCCGGCGAATCCGGACTGGGACATGCGTCGGGAGATGATGAGCCCGAGCTATACGACGCGGCTTGATCAGTTATGGCGGGTAACCTAAGACGCTGAGGCGGCCTACCCTGGAAGAGACACTTGCCCTCCAAAGGCAGCCTGAGTGCGAACTGATTCGCTCTAGTTGGTTCAGGCGTTCGTTGCCCCAGAGCAATCAGCGAGGCTGGACTGAATGGAGGCGGTTGCGGCTCTATGATGAAACCTGCCTGATATCCAACACGACCCAGACCTCATACCCTTTCTCCCGAGCCGCTTTCTCGGCCTCAAGTTGGGCAGTGAGTGTACTGATGGAGCGGGAGCGGTGCTCGAAGCGGAACGGCGAGCCACCGTTCTTGCGCACGCTCAATTCAACGAGTGTGAAGGTGGAGTGCTGTTTGGGTATTGGCTGCTTCGATTTCGAAGGAGCGGGGTCAAGACCGAGTGCGCGCCGCATCTCAACTTCAGTGAGTTTTGTGTCAGTCAAGCTAGTTCCCTAGACGATTGCGGGTGACGCCATTGTAGCGAGGAGTCGTGCTGACATGGCCTGAGTTCGATGCTGGCGAGCCAACAACCTCATCTCTGCGATATGGCTACGAATCGCCAAAGTAGTCATCACGGGCGACTAGTCCGAATGGGCATTCCTCGCAGGGCTGCTCATCGCTGAACAGATTCTGCGTGCGGCGCTCCTGCTTCAAAAACGCTAGTGCCGCGAAAAAACA
The DNA here is from genome assembly GCF_003935465.1 of Pseudomonas sp. o96-267. Classification (NCBI taxonomy): domain Bacteria; kingdom Pseudomonadati; phylum Pseudomonadota; class Gammaproteobacteria; order Pseudomonadales; family Pseudomonadaceae; genus Pseudomonas; species Pseudomonas sp. o96-267. The sequence continues at coordinate 12,976 of NZ_RHQP01000004.1, read as the reverse complement.
CCTCTCGCATAGATTGACTCGATAGCGTTCGCCATCATGCCCTGCGCCATAGCCCCAGAGCGCCTGGAGCGTCCCGAACTGCTCGCCGTATCCCGGCACCCTCGTACTGGTAGCGCATACATCGCAAATGGTGTCTTTATCGGTCTCTGTCACCGGGCAGTCCTCGTGTTCGTATTAAAGAGGGTAACCGAGGGCACTGCGCAACGGAGCGCCTTTTGCCAATTCTCCAGCCCCGCTGCGTTAGCTCAAGCATGGTCTGGTGCGCCATGCCAGCGGTGGATATGGCAGGTCTTCGACAACTGAACTGGGCTATCCAAAGGAGGATTCAAAAGCAGCTGCGCTGATATGCTTATCAACAGCTGCTGATGCAGAAATCCGCAATCCGACTGGGACAATTTTCCATCAGCGCCAACACTTAAAGCTGTCCAACGACGACCTGTGCCATGACTCGTAACGCGACGAGTGTCCGGAGATGCGGTTGGCGTTGGTTCGTCATGGTTGTCCGCTGCACGTTTCTTGCGTTGCCGGCGGCGACCACTCCATTCCCTCTTCGAGGATCGGATGGCTTTCGCTCACGACGATCAACGGTTTGTTCCGATTCACCAGCGCGAACATGGCGATGGAGCCTTCGACATCCGCCACCGGCACCTCCCCCTGTGGGTCAAGCCTGCCAACCCAGACATATTGCCGGGTCTCCAAACATGCAAGGTAATACGAAATACCCATGTTTCCTCCGAATTCGAATCAAGTCTTTTGCTGTGCCAATCCGGAACGGGAGGCAGTACTGCCGCAAACATCAAATGTTACCGCCAATGCATTTTTGACCCAGATGCCGACGCTATTCTGACCCAACCCAGCAGTCTGAAAGCGAAATTCTACAACTCGTTTGGTGCTAGAAACTGGGTCAATGAAATTCCGGCATGTGGGTGGAAATGCACCGGCGGCAACAGGTCATGTCAGCTCCAACGCTTTACGCATCCATTTCGGCATTTTGCAGGCCATCAATATATTTAGATCTTCAGCTCTGAGCGCTTTTTTGATCGCGGCAATGCACTCCGGGGTCGAGCCGTCTTTACCGAGATAAAATAGTGCGCTGATAGCCGTCCCTACCTCGGTCCCGGCACGCTGCATGACCATTGGTGCCGCATGTACCAACCGGACCTCAGCCTTCCCCATAAAAAATGATCGGCTGGGTCCGCTGGTGTAATAGATCGGAATGAGCGGCATCTGGGTGCTCAGTCCAAACAACCTGACCGCATGAGCGCCATGAATCTGTAGAACATGGCGGTTCTGCCTAGCGATCAAGCTCACTACTTCCCATACATTTGGGCGAACCCGTGCAACGTATCGACTGGATTTCGGGCGCATGTAAATTCCTCGATGCACCCGTTCAAGTTCGCCTTGGCTGACCAGCCGAGCTACTGCCTTGGATATGGCGCCACGCGCTCCAAGCTCCGCAAAGCGGCTGATGCAGAAGGGTTGCCCTTTGGGTAAGCGTTTGACCCGTTGCGCAATGCGGGTGGATACCGGCAGAGCAAAATCAGTGCTGGACATTGCGGCTCTCATTTCTATCGCGTGAAGTCCAATGACGAGCTGAACAGCGGCTGATGGAAAGCGATCACCCGCCGTCGATATTCATCATCTGGTGCATCGCTCACCAGGCACTCTTCAAGGCGCCCCAACGAAAGGATTTGGTCGGCCGACGGATAGTGCCTAAGCAGGCTTTTCGCATAGCTGCGGATATCCTGGGGCAGTTCAGTGTCGCGAGAGAGCTCTCGCAGGAATTCTTCGGCCTTGATGACGCTGCGGGTTCTTTCGCAGGGAAGGGTCAATGCGGTTATCTCCTGATTCAGTCAACCACGTCTGCCGACGCTTGAATTTTGACCTCCATACAAGCATCAAAAGCAAGCTAGCAACTGTTGCCGGTAGTGCTTGGAAAAGCTGACCTGATGGCTTGGCTCGGCGGCAGAGCCCCCCAAGGATATGGTGGATGTTGCGCCTGCCCCAATAACCTGCTCGATGCCACTCCCAATACTGTCATCCACGCTATCTATATTGCCGGCAGCCCCAATCCAGCCAGATACTGAACCTGAGGTTGAGGCTGGCATCTCTACCTCGTTCAGCACAGCCAGGTCATCTGGCAGATCATCTGCAATTCGCTCTGCCAAGCGCTGCAACGTCGACTCTGCCATCATGAACAGCCAAGCCTGATCATCGGGCCCGCCTGTGCGCCGAAGCACTCGCCCCAGCACTTGCCGGTAATGCAGCTCGGTGCGGATGCGGCTGAGGTAGCAGCACACCTGGAGGCGGGGGATGTCCGTGCCTTCGCTAATCATTCCAACCGCGATAATCCAACGGCAGGCGCTGTGCCTGAACGCGTTGATCACCTGCTGCGCATCCGGGGTTTTGTTAGTCACGATGCGGCAACCTTCACCCCTGGCTTCCAGGGCCAGGGCAACTTGCTGGGCGTGCTCGATGTCGGTGGCAACCACCAAGCCAGCCGCATCAGGCTTGATCAGGCGAAGCTCATCCAGCTTAGCGCACCCAAGACCGAGCAGTTGATCGATCACCTCGTCATGGCGCAGCAGCTCTTCGTAGGTGACAGGGGATTCCCCCAATAGTTTGGCGATGCTGGGAAACAGCCTGACAGTGCTCTCAGTGTCTAGCTCCTCGGTAAGTTTTACCTTCTGGTTGTCGAGCAGGACAATACGAGGGGAGCGGCACACGCCGTCGGCAATGGCCTCTTTCAGGCCGTAGCGGTAGTCGCAGATCAGGCGTCCCTCGGGTGTCGAGTAGCGGGCCAGGGCAATGGCCCTGTCGTCCGAACGCCATGGTGTGCCGGAGAGAGCCAAGGTGTAGGCGGCGCGATCTTGTATCCGATGCAGTATCTGCTGCCCCCAGGCGTTGCTTAGAAGTGGATCATGGCCGGCGCAGTGGTGAATTTCATCGAAGACCACGAGTACGCGGTAGTCATCAAGAAGCTGCCAGAAACCCTCATCACGGTATTCCATGGCCTGGTAGGTGAACGCCGCCCCCACTGCACCGATTTGGCCGTCCAGACGCCTGCCAAGCACCATAGCAAAGGTCGAGCGAAAGCCCTCGACAACCTGGCAGGATGGCGCGAAGCACAGCACCAGATCGATCCTGTCCTGCTCGAGCAGTTTGCTGGCCAGCTCTGCCGCCATGCGCGTCTTGCCGGCACCCGGCGTTGCCTGACAGAAGAAGTGCGGCGTGGAAGAAAAGTGCTCCAGCGCCGTGTCGATGCAGCGGCGTTGCCAGTCTCGCAGCGATATGGTCATCGTGCGGAGGCGAGCGTTTTGAGGGTCTTTTCGATGGCGCGTAGATGGCCCAGAAGGCGAGAACTGCGATCCCTAGCCTCCAGGTAATCGCCTTCAACCTTGTCCCGCAAATGTGGCATCTCGTCCAGAAGCAGCTTGAATCGCTCCGCCTCGCCCATTGAAGTGAGAAAGTCCAAGCGGATTTCCTTGTGGAGCGCCTCCAACTGCAAATCCGTATTGGCTGATGACTTAAGCGGCAAAGCTTCCACGTCGCGCACTGCCGTGTCTGGTTCGGGCACTCCGGCAGCCATAAGGCTGTTCTCAAAACCGTTGTCGATAAGTTCCAGTTGCAGATGTACCGGAATCGGCTGCAGGTGGTAGACCTGTCCTCGAACACGACGATCCTCGTCCGGTAAAACCCAACCCGTTCGCACTAATCGGCGAATCTGCTCATACACATAGCGGCGTACATCGGCGATACGGAATTGTGTGCCACTCAAGCGAGCGGCATAGGCATCGCGCAGTTCGCGGGTCGTAAACGAAGTACGCCCTGGCTCCTGAAGCAGCTCATACAGACGCCTGTCGAAGATAAACGAGGCCGATTTCATTGAGGGCACCAGAAGAAATAGCGCGAAAATGCGGATTATAATCCGTGGCCTATACGTCCGCAAACGCACGATATTGCCGCCTCAAGTTGAATTGAGACGGTCATGGATAAGCTGGCGAAGGCGTTAGGGGAACGCATCCGAATGCAGAGGAAGGCCTGCCGGATTTCCCAGGACGCACTGGCGCTGGCGTGCAGTCTCGACCGCAGCTATGTAGGCCGGATCGAGCGTGGCGAGGTCAACATCACCGTCGAGAAGCTCTACCGCATCGCAGGCGAACTCGCCTGCGACCCTTCAAGCCTTCTGCCACAGCCGTCTGAAATCTAACCCGAGCACGTAATACCAGCGCGCAAAAAGGTCAGACAGGAGCGCCGTTGTTACTTTGTCCCAAGCCGCCAGCTGCCGTCAGCATCTTCAAAATCACCAACGCAAACGCCCGGCTCTTGGTCTCGTTATCCAGCACTTCCAGCGACATTTTTTCGTTATCGGTCATGGCATCCAGCACGGTATCCACCACGCGTTTCGGGAATAGCCCGTGCATCACCTGTTCGACCGAATGGTTGTTGACCTGGGCCATCACATCCTCCTGCCGGCTGATGCGATTGGCGATGCCGGTGAGGAACTGCAGCTGATCCTCATCGCTCACCTCGGCGCCGAAGATATCGTTCAGCGCTTCGATGATTTCCGATAGCCGCTTCTTCTCCGGGTCGTGGGGCTTGCCGCTGCCCAGTCCTGTAGGCGGTTTGAGGCCGTAGTCGCCTTGTTCCTCGCTCAAGCGCAGCTGGTGCTCGGCGCGCTTGGTCAGGCGGTAGTGGGTCAGTTGCAGTTCGCCCACGTCCACGTCTTCCTGATCGAGGCGATCCACACGCAGCAGCGGGTGCAGGTGCTTGGCGTACACGCACAGCTGCTCCAGCTCGCGATCCTCATAGGGAATGATCTGCGAGAGGAACTCGTACAGGCGCACAAAGCTCTGCAGGTTCTTCTTGAACAGGTCGAGCTGATCCACCTGCTCGCCGGCTTCCTTGAGTGCCGCCTCGGCCTTTTTCAGGCCGGCGCTGTCGCCGTTCTGCTCGGCGGTACGCCTGAACTCCAGCGCGTGCTGGCGTGACTCCTGGGCCAGTTTGTAGCGCTTGGCAAAGCGTTCCTTGGCCGGTGCGCAGTAGTAGCTGAGCTTGCTGGCGGCGGCCTTGGGGTCGAAGAAAGCCAGCGCGAACGCCGCCACTTCCTCCCAGTGGTAAATACCCTCGGCGTCCAGCTTCTTCTGCAGGTCATAGATGAGCTGCGGGTCGGTCACGTCGGTCAGCTCGGCCTTGGTGTAGTACGGCAGGAAGGCGTCGAGGATGTCCTGAGGATCATTGAAGAAGTCGAGGATGAAGGTCGGCTTGCTGTCGCCGAAGGTGCGGTTGAGGCGCGACAGGGTTTGCACGCAGTCCACCCCCTGCAGCTTCTTGTCCACGTACATCGCGCACAGCTTGGGCTGATCGAAGCCGGTCTGGTACTTGTTGGCGGCGATCATCACGTTGAAGTCCTGGGTGTCGAAGGCTTCCGCCAGGTCGCGCCCGTTCAGGCCGGGGTTGAGCAGGCTGCTGCTTTCCGTCACCTCTTCGGGGATCACCCCATCCGGCAGCACACTGCCGGAGAAGGCCACCAGCGGATGCACATCGCTGTAGCCCATCTGCTTCACATAAGCCTGCACCGCCAACTGGTAGCGCACCGCCTCCTGCCGGCTGCTGGTGACCACCATGGCCTTGGCCTGGCCGCCCAGCAGGTGGCGGATGTTGGCGCGGAAGTGCTCGACGATCACCTCCACCTTCTGGCTGATGTTGTAAGGATGCAGGCGCACCCAGCGCGCCAGCTTCATGCGCGCCTTCTTCGAGTCCACCTCCTCGTCGTCGCCGTCCGGGTGGGCGATCTTCCAGGCGGTGCTGTAGGTGGTGTAGTTCTGCAGCACATCGAGAATGAAACCTTCCTCGATGGCCTGGCGCATGGAATACAGGTGGAACGCTTCGGGCTTGTTGTCGCCGCTTGCCGGCAACGCCGGATTGGCCGGGCGACCGAACAGCTCCAGGGTCTTTGCCTTGGGCGTGGCGGTAAAGGCGTAGTAGCTGATGCGCTCGTTGGGCGGACGGGCGGCAACAGCGGCATTCTGTAAGTCTTCGGAACTGGCCTCTTCCCCATCAGGGATATCGCTGCCCAAAATCTGCTTCAGCTTGCTGGCCGATGAGCCTGTCTGCGAGGAATGCGCCTCGTCGGCGATCACCGCATAGCGCCCGCTGGCTAGCTTGGGGTACTTGTCCAGGGCATCGAACAGCGCCGGGAAGGTCTGGATGGTGACGATGATGATGCGCGTCTGCTCGGCCAGCGCCTCGGCCAGCTGCTCGGACTTGCTCTGGCTGCCGATATCGCGGGTGATGCACTTGACCACACCCTGGGCGTGCTCGAACTGGTAGATGGTGTCCTGCAGCTGCTTGTCCAGCACGGTGCGGTCGGTAATCACGATCACCGAATTGAACAGGCGCTCGCCCTCGGCATCGTAGAGCGAGGCCAGTTGATGCGCCGACCAGGCAATCGAGTTGGACTTGCCGGACCCTGCACTGTGCTGGATCAGGTAACGCTTGCCCGGCCCTTCAGCACGGGTGGTCTCGATCAGAGTATTGACCACTTCCCACTGGTGGTAGCGGGGGAAGATCAGGGTTTCCTTGGTGACGCGCTTGCCATCTGCATCTTCCTTCACGCTCTTCTGCAGGTGCAGGAAGCGGCCCAGCACCTTGAGCCAGGCATCGGGCTGGAACAGGCGCTGCCACAGGTAGCCAGTGGCGTACTGGCTGTCATCCGGCGCGGGCGGGTTACCGGCGCCGCCGTCAAGGCTGCCGAGGTTGAACGGCAGGAAGAAGGTGTCCTTGCCGGCGAGCTTGGTGGTCATCGCCACCTCATCCTGACTCACGGCAAAATGCACCAGTGCGCCACGCTTGAAGGTCAGCAGCGGCTCGGGCTTTCTCGTCAGCGGGTCTTTTACCGGGCGGTCGTAGCGGTACTGCCGCTTGGCGTTTTCCACGCTCTGCTTGAACTCGCTTTTAAGCTCCAGCGTAGCGACCGGGATGCCGTTGACGAACAGCACCAGATCCAGACGCGGGTTGTATTCCCCTTCTCGGAAATGAGGGGAATAAGACACCTCCGGCACCACGCGCAGGCGATTGCACTGGTAACGCTTGAGGGTATCAGGGTTCATGCCGTGGTCGGGCTTGAAGCTGCACGTCTCGATCTTCACGCCCGGCAGCTTGAAGCCATGACGCAGCACATCCAGGGTGCAGTCCTGCTCCAGCTCGCGCACCAGCTTCTGCACCAGCACCGCTTCCGGGTTGTTCGGGTTGGCCTTGGCGAACTTGTCCCAGCGCTCCGGCCAGGCGTCCTTGAAGTAACCGAGAAAGTCCTCGGTATACAGCGCCGTGCGCCGGTCATAGCCGCTGGCGGGGCCGGTGAGCCAGCCATGGGCGACCATGGCAGTGATGATGTCCTGCTGGAACTGGGCTTCCTTGCTGTCCGCCATTTAGTGGGCCTCTGCTACGGCTAATTCGGGGGCTGGAGTGCTGGCCGGTGGCTGCCAGCCACGTACATCGATCTTGCCGGTGACAGCGGCGGAGATCAGGGCGGAGCGGCGTTCTTGAAGGAGGCTTCTAGCTCGCTCCGCCTCCGTCGTAAGAATGTCGAATTCGCTGCAACGTATCTGTAAGAGCTCAACGATCTTAATTTGCTCTTCCTTGGGTGGGAGCACCAAAATACAAGCCCCAAGTTCCTCAGCATTCAAATGAGGTTGAGCAGCTCTCATTTTTTCAAGATCAAGTTGGCCTTCCTTTAAATATTTACTGAGCAACGCAAATTGAACGAATTCAGGCTGAGCTGAATGGCATCTCAAAACCATATCGAAACCTGCAATGCACTGCCCATAGTCATATGGAATAATCGCCGAGTCGCCCGTGTACGCCCCGCTTCGTACGACAACTATGTCACCGGGCTCTAACCAGACAATTCGCCTTGCAGGTATCTCAGCTGGATCAACAAAAACCAAGCCTTCAGAAAACAGCTTTCCGGCATGGACATTTGTAGCTCTAATGAGAGGCATCCCCTCCGGATAATATTGCGGAGGCTCACCAATTCCATAGCGTATAGACCCAACCCGTTTGATGTTGGTAATACCCCAGTGTGCCGGCACCTCGCCCAGCCACTCCACACCGGAGTCTTTCATCGGCACCGTCGGGTCGAGGCCTTTGGTGACGGCTTGGGAGATTACGGCCTGGCGCTTTTCCTTGAGCAGATCGATCAGGCGCTGCTGCTCTTCGATCAGCGCGTCGATGCGGGCGGTTTCTTGGTCGAGGAAGCGGGCGATTTGGGTTTGCTCGCATAGTGTTGGCGCTGCGATCTTGAAGTTATTGATCACATCAGTGGGCACCCGCTTCAGTCCGCCAGCACCGATCATGCTGGACGTGCAGACGCTCATATAACTGTCTTCCTGCACGCGGTAATAAAGGTAATCAGCATTAACGCCTTGATAGGCTCTGAGCACGTTTATTTCGCTGGAGCCGAAGCCAATTCTATTGGTCAGCCCCTTGGCAATCGCAACGTTCTTATTTTCGAAGCAGGGCGTGACCTTAGCTTGCAGCACATCACCGTCTTCGAAGTAGGTGTATCCACCAATAACCTCATCGATTGGGCGCTCTTCATCCAACTGCACGACGCCAGTTTTTAGCTTTTCCATAGGTACGAAGCTACATAGCTGCTCCACATCACCAGCGAAGCCTGACTTCCTTGGATTGAGTAATGCGAGGTGCTTTATGGGAGTAAGAACCCAATGCGCCGGCACACTCCCCAACCACTCCACCCCAGAATCCTTGTACGCCGGATACGTCGAAAACCTACTCGGGCTGTCACTGCCCTCGCCCTGCGGGCCAACGGCTGTGCCGTTGTGCAAATTTGCTCCCGACATATTTGTCATGCCGACAGCCCCTCGATCATCTGCTTGATACGGTCGGTGCAGGCTTTCAGGTCGCGGTCGATTTCTTCCAGCGGACGCGGCGGTTGGAACACGTAGAAGTTGCGGTTGAAGGGAATCTCGAAGCCAACCACGCCGACTTCACCATCCTGCGCATCCGTCTTGCTCTCGTCGATCCAGGCATCCGGCACATGGGGTTTTACTTCGCGCTCGAAGTAGTCATACACCGACTCACCCAACGGTACGTTCTCGTTGTCGCGCAGGCCGGCATCGGCTTCCGGCTGGCCTTTGACCATGCAGATATCCGCCTCGGGGTCACGCTCGCTCAGGGCATTGAGGATGGCCTTCAGCTCAGGCGTACTGGGGGATACATCGTGGGCACTGAGTGCCTTCTTCAGCAGCTTGCTGAACTGCTCGCGGTTGCGGTGCAGCTGGCTTTCGTCCATCGCCTGCAGGGCTTCGATCAGGCGCTGGCGGGCTGGGGCATCCATCTTCTCGATGGCTTTTTCTTCCAGCACTTTGTCGATGCGCTCCGGGCTTACCTGGAAGTTCAGACGCAGCGGACGCTCGACGGTGATGCGCCGGTAGCCGAAGGCTTCGACGGGGAAGATCTTGCTCTGCGCGGTTTCCTCGAAGCGACCATACAGGCGCACCAGCTCGTCGATCTGCTCCTCGGTGAGGTACTGGCGCTTGCTGCCCAGCGATTTGCGCATCTTGGCAAAGTGCTGGCTGCCATCGATCAACTGCACCTTGCCCTGGCGCGCGGCGGCCTTGTGGTTGCTCAGCACCCACACATAGGTGGCGATGCCGGTGTTGTAGAACATGTCGGTGGGCAGGGCGACGATGGCTTCGACCAGATCGTTCTGCAGCAGGTAGCGGCGAATCTCCGACTCGCCCGAACCGGCGCCGCCGGTAAACAGCGGCGAGCCGTTGAGGATGATGCCGATACGCGAGCCACCTTCACGCGGGTCACGCATCTTGCTGACCAGGTGCAGCAGGAACAGCAGCGAGCCATCGGACACACGCGGCAGGCCCGGGCCGAAGCGGCCGTTGAAGCCCTTGTCGGTGTGCTCGTCGGTGATCTGCTTCTGCACCTTCTTCCATTCCACGCCGAACGGCGGGTTACTGAGCATGAAGTCGAAGCGGCTTTCGGCCAGTTGGTCGTCGGACAGGGTGTTGCCCAGCTTGATGCTGGTGACGTCCTGGCCCTTGATCAGCATGTCCGCCTTGCAGATGGCGTAGGACTCGGGGTTCAGCTCCTGGCCGTGCAGCGACACGGTGACCTGCTGGCTGATGGACTGGATGTACTCGTCGCCTTCGGAGAGGAAGCCGCCGGTGCCGGCAGTCGGGTCGTAAATGGTGACAATGCTGTTGGGCTTGAGCTTGTCGTCCTGCCCGGTGATCACCAAGGATGTGGTCAGGTGCACGATATCGCGCGGGGTGAAGTGCTCCCCGGCGGTTTCGTTGGAGCTTTCCGCGAACTTGCGGATCAGCTCTTCGAAGATGATGCCCATGCCGAAGTTACTGATGCGCTCGGGGCTCAGGTCGGTGGCGGCAAAGCGCTGCACCACCTGATACAGCAGATTGGCGGCAGAGAGCTGCTGCACGAAGTCTTCAAAGTGGAAGTGCTCGAAGATCTCGCGGGCGTCCTTGCTGAAGGACTGCACATAGCTCATCAGGTCGGCAGCGGTCTGGGTATCGGACAGCGTGCCGAGGGTCAGCTTGGAGGCATTGAAGAACTGCTGCCCGGCCGCGCGCAGCAACAACCGCTCACGCACCAGATCCGGCCGACCTTCCTGCGCGTAGGACTCACGGATCACTGCCTCCTTGGTCGGCTCCAGTACACACTCCATCCGCCGCAGCAGGGTGAACGGCAGGATGATGCGGCCGTACTGCGACTGCTTGAAGTCACCGCGCAGCAGGTCGGCAATCGACCAGAGAAAGGCGGCAGTCTGGGAGTGGTTTTCCGTGTTCACGCAACTGCTCCTTGAAAGGCGTGCAAAGCGCCGAGTGTAACTGAAGAGGGGCAGGCGAAATCACTTCGAACCCAAAGCCGTTGGCGTTTAAAGCGCTGATGCGTCCAGACCTATCTACAGAGGCAAGTCAGCCGGCGGCACCTTCCCGATTTGTCCTGACCGTATGCACTCCCATATCGACGTGTCCAGAGCTGCTCACCAAGAAGGCAGCATCTCTAGTGCCTGTTCTATACGACAATCTCAGAGTAATTATGTCGGTCTAAAATAGCGGACAAACCAGCATCAACGCGCGAACGATGAAGATCAGTCAGAAGATTGTCGTGCACATATCGGTTGACTAAATGAACATAGTATTCAAGTGTAGTTCTAACATCAGTGTGGCCCAGCATTTTCCTGAGATCTTCGTCGAGCGCTGCATCGTAAACAAAACTCCTTCCAAGTCTATTCTGGGCTTTCAACGCCTCATAAACAAAATATGTCGCACAGGTGTGCCTGAGCATTCGTGCATTGAATCGTATGGCTTTAAAATCAGTAGCGCTCTCGGAGTTCTTCGCTGCAGAAACCACCTTGCTAAAGTTATAACCAAGCATTCCATGAGTAACAACATCACCACGAGCGGAAAGAAACAAGTCGCTATTCCTTGGTGGAATGCCATGCTTAGCCTCATATAGCTTCGCTCGTTGCCGCCTTAAGGGTAAATAATACTCGCAAATAACTCTCCACAGCTTCCCTGGAAAGTCTATGGAGCGCCATTTTCCCTTGGACCTAAAATAATAATAGATAGCGCCATTATCTAACCCTTCTGGGTACTCACCCTCATCATAAGGAATGAATCCATGATTTTCATTTCTCCCTCGGTAAGGCAATTGAAAAAGATCAATCGGTCTAAGCCCGGTAATACGTATGATCGCTGCGATAATTTGATAAACAGGATCATTCATCACACTGAGAGCTATTTCATAATCAGTTTGCCTTACAAATTTCTGCATTTCTCGTTGATGCATTGCTGGTCTACCACTGGGCAGATTAAATCCCAGGGTAGTAACTTTAACCCCTGGGTTGATATGGGCCAGGAGTTTCTGGTCTTTCAGCATGTATCGGATATCAGTCCTACTGATATCCAAATAGTGTTTATAGCCCTGCCTTTCGGCCCACTGATAGAAGCTCCAGACCCTTGCCGCAATGTGATACATGGTTTTGTGAGACGGACCATCAGGAAGCGCATCCGTTGGAGATGCTATATGAACAAGGAAGGCATCAAAAACATCCTCATCCACCAACTGCCAGTTCTGCGCGCCAAATACAACTTCAGCCCCTTCGATTGGGCTATCGTCCAACCACTGCAAAAACCTTCTCAGGATATTCGCATAGTTTCTTGTCGTTTCATCACTCCTTGAACGTATCTTCGAGACAGCCATCGCCCACATGGTCGGTGCTTCAAGAACGTTATGATTATCATCAAAATAAATCCCTACGCGCTCTCGCATATAGCCAGAGTGGCTGGCCAAACCGTTTCCAAAATGAAGGATACACATAACTATTTTGGCCTCGATAAGGGGTACACCACAAGCGAATTAGATACTTCATTTAAATAGTCATTAAACTTACAAAGCGAAGCAGACAAATCGCCTAACCGCTGCTCTAATTCTTCATCATGAGTTAAACAATTTTGGTGAGCACAATTGGTATCCGCACTGCGCCCATAAAGAACACCATGTGCTCTTAATTCGGACTCAAGATCACGAAGCAGAGTTACTACCTGTGAGTTTTGATAAATTATGCTTCGCTGAATCCCACACGCTTCAACCAGCTTTACTCTTGAAAGCCTAGTCATATCTGCTGAAACGAAATCAGCCCAGTCTCCCAAGAGACGTCGCTCTTCAACAAACGATTGGAAACGCTTTAGACCATTCACTGATTTCAAGCCAAGATGATTGAGTCGAAATTTTCGCTGAATTGTATTTCTTCGAACCGCGCAGCCACAACTTTGATGGATGAAATATTCAATTCAAGAGCCGCACCATTGAACTGTTTTTCGGCCCTAGAGATACAGGGCGGCGGCAAAAACTGAGTGCAACACCTGACCTTTCCGGTACGGTGCTGCCCCTATGTCTTATACCGAACTCAGCG
>NZ_RHQP01000049.1:1886-26877 GCF_003935465.1 Pseudomonas sp. o96-267 | reverse complement strand
TCAACAGCTGAACTGGGACAGCGAGGGAGTGGGTTCAAAAGCAGCTGCGCTGGTAGACTTATCCACAGTTGCTGGTAACAAAATCAGCAATCCGCCCTGGGTCAAATTTCAATCGGCAGGGTGGGTCAATTTTCCATCAGCGCCAACACCTATCGGCACCGTGGGATCTCCCGAATGGGTTGGGAGGGTTCGTGAAAGTTGGACGAAATCGCCCCAGGTTTTTGCGTAAAGGTAGCGGGTGTGTTGGAATTTTTTGCTTTTTTTGTTGTGTGAGGAGTTAAAACGCTGCGGCCCTAGTGCTGCGTGGCTTTCAGTGGATTTAATGGGCGTTTGCAAATTGTCAATCGCGACCGTTCGTCGGATTATGAGAGTAGGGGGGGTTAAAAAATTTTTTAAACGACGGATCTCTATATTTGAGAGCAAAGAAAAAGCGAGTCCCTGCCAGGCCCCTCCTTTGGCGAACTTTTCCCAGGTACTGCCAGGCAAGGATGCCCGTACCAGCATCGTAAACAGATAGCTGAGATGAGTTGCCGGAAGGCAGAGAGAGGGAGCTCGTCTTCTTCGCAGCCGACAGGCTGCGGCTTAAGGTTTGAAATCAAAAGCAGCGCGAGCGAGAATTTTTTTGCCTTGAAGCTGGTAGGGGGTTGTGGCTCACAACCCCCTACCAGCTTCAATCCTGCCTGAGCGCTAGCCGGCTACGCGGCTATTCTGCGGGGTATTAGCCAACCAGTGAGGCTAGTGTGCGGGGGCTCGGTTGAGGGCGTAGTGCTGAACGAGGAGGGGAACAATGATCCAGCTCGATCTCAATACCAATGATGCTGAGGCACTCCTGCATCACGCTCGGACATTTAGACCGAACAGCTCTGATCCGCGCGAAGACATGCGGCTACAGGACGCTCTGGATGACCTGATTGAGGCGATTGAGCGGCATTTTCTAGAGGTCGCTCTACAGCGCGGAGACTGACCCTGGGCTCACTCATATGATGCTGATATCGGAACTTGAGCGCCGGCATAGTGCAGGGCAGGGATCATTGCCCAGACTGTTGAAGCGTTGGAGTCTCCGGATAGGTGGTTCCCCTCACATCAGGTGCGGCAGTATCAAGCAATGACAGCTCCGGCTAATGACTCTGTTCGGAGTCAATAACCGAGAAATTGGCATGCAATGACTTCATTTAGGGTCATTGCAGTACCCCATCATCGCTACCGTCCAAGCCTGAATGCGGCTGAGGCCAGAAGGTCAACCGCAACACCAATCGCAAACGTAGCATCACGCTGCAACGTGACTTGAGCAGGCGTTTGGCTATCCAGCGCACGCCGAGAAAGGCTCTCTGGATCATCGACACGGCGAAAGTGGGAAAGTGGGTTTCGCAACTCCATCAGCTGCTTTAACTGCCCAGCCAGCGATGGTTCGATCACGCCCTGTTCCACGCAGCGACTTAGCGTGTCCTGGAAGCCTATTTTCTTGGGTAGCTCTGGGGCATTCAGACTCAACGTCAGATGGCTCGCAAGCATCTGCTCAGCAAGCCCCTGGCATAGCATCACAGTCGCGACATAGTTGCCGTTAACGAAGCTGGAGCGCGCTTCAATCCACGCTGAATAGGCGACCTCTCCAGGGATCATCGTGCCCGTGCTGCCAAGGTTTGCGCAGAGGTCATTGAGCTGCTGAAAGCGCGCTACGCGTCCCCGCAGGTCATCATGCAGTTCCCCGATTAACCACTGGGCAGCCTGTAAGTCGCTCAGTGGAGAAAACAGCTCCTCCTGCTTCGGGGCTGCCACGATCAGATATCCAGTGCTGGCAGGCTGTTGACGATTTTCTGGGTTTCCAGGCTCACGGTGACCACGCGCTGGAACAGCTCAAGCGGGTACTTGGGGTTGCCCATGGTTTCGACGGCCCAGTCGTTGGCGTCGTTGACGATGCCGCTGGCCTTGTCGGTGCGCACGGCCTGGCGCTCCATCACCCAGTCCAGCGCGGCCTTGCCGTTCACCACATAGTCCCAGGCCGCCTCGGGGATCCCCTTGAGGGTGATGCGGTGGTTGTAGATGACAGTGGTCTTGTCGCCCTTCTTGGCGAACTTCATCTTCTCAACGCGGTAGTCGGCGTCGCTGAGCGTGCCCTTGGCCTCGATGGTCAGCGGGTAGGGCTCGACGGTTTCGTAGTTCAGGTGGAGGTCGCCCAGAGCGCGGCCTGCCTTGCTGAAGACCCAGAAATCGGCGGCCTTCTTCACTGCTGGAATGCGCGGCAGCTCCTTGCTGAGGTTGTCGGCAAAGCGCTCTCGGTATTCCGGAGAATGAAGGATGCCGTAGACGTAGTAGAAAAGGTCTTCCTTGTTGATCGCTTCGCTAGGATAGGCGCTTTGGAAGTGAGCAAGGCCTGCATCTGTGATGGCATCACGACGGCGCAGACCGCCTTCAGGCGGCGCGGCAAAAAGGTCGCCTTTGGACTCCTGGGCGGCTTGGTCGTAAAGGTACAGGGGGAAGCATTGAGCACCGCCATCAGGCTGGTCGCTAGTTGGAGAATTTGAGATGAAGGCAAAGTGGCCTTCACCCCTCCAATTTCCTTTAACGCAAATAGCTACATTTGGGGAACTAGCATCGGGGAAGATGCGAGGCATCTGAAGCACCATCTCGTTGAAGGTGCGGCTGAAATAAAGCCATTGCTGGGTGAATGGCCGGTAAAACGAAGCCACCAACGATGCTGGGTCAAATTCGAAGCGCCTTCCCTTAACCAGCTCCTGCTTGAGTGCTCGCGTCCAGCTGATACACGTTAGATTAGTGTTGATGAAGCTATCTACAACCTCCGCTCGCTGCTTTCTGTCTAGCCCCGTGTTGGTCTTGTCGAAACGCTCAGCCTCAGCATTGTAGAAGCTGATCATGCGGCTCATGTTGCTTGCTAGATCGGTACGGCTGGAGTTGTAAGCCCAGGCATCACGACCAGTCTGTAATCCTCGCGAATAGCTGTCGAACAGTGTCGTATCTGATGAAGCCCCTTTGTCACCCATAGCGATGAATTGTCCGAAGCTATCATCGCGTTGCTTGAGCCAATCCCCGTACTCATCCGGTGCGATCTGCTGCCATGCCTCGATACCAGCCACACTGGCAAAGCCTGAAATCTTCTCAAGCTTTTCCTCACGACTGAGGTAATCGCCAATGTCATGAAAATAGATCTGGCCGTGGGCCTGTGCGCTGGGATTCTTGACTAGCAGCGAGATGGCAATAGGGGCGCGACTGCCACTTCCAAATATCTTTCCACCCTCCTTGCGCGAGGTTTCCCCACTGGTGCGTTGGTTGCCTCGAAGATGGAACACATAAAGGCTGGAGAACTCATCGGCAAGACACTTGCGCAGGCCGTCTGCGGTATTGGCTTCCACAAAGCCCGCGTTGGTGACGAACCCGATTATGCCGGCATCGCCAATACGGTCACTGGCCCAGCGAATTGCACGGATATAGCTGTCATACAGGGCGTTTTTGAGAGTGGCTTTTGAGCCAGCCGCGTAGGTAGTACGAATGCGCTCATCAAGCGTTGGGTACTGGATGTTGGCGTTGTTATCGTTTGCACTCGTCTGGCCAGCCGAATACGGCGGATTGCCCACAATCACCCGAATATCCAGCTCCTTCTGACGCTTGCGCCGGGCACTGTTGTCCTCCAGCAGCGCATCCACTAGGTCGTCCTTTTCATACATCTGGAAGGTATCGGTCAGGCAGATTCCTTCGAACGGGGTGTACTCGTCGATCACTTCGCCATGGTAGGCAGCTTCGATATTGATGGCAGCGATGTAGTAGGCCAGCAGTACCAGCTCGTTAGCGTGGATCTCGTGCTTGTACTTGTGCGGCAGCTCTTCCGGTTTGATCAGGCCCGATTGGATCAGGCGGGTGATGAAGGTGCCGGTGCCCGTGAAGGGGTCGATGATGTGGACGCCCTTGCTGCCCAGGGTCTGGCCGAACTCCTGTTGCAGCAGGTGGTTAACGCTGTGAAGAATGAAGTCGACCACCTCGACCGGGGTGTAAACGATGCCCAGGCGCTCGGTCATCTTGGGAAAGGCGTTGCGGAAGAACTTGTCGTACAGCTCGACGATGATCTTCTGCTTGCCCTGGGCATTGTCGATGCCGGCAGCACGCTGACGCACGCTGGCGTAGAACTTTTCCAGGGTGTCGGCTTCCTTGGCCAGATGGTGCTCATGCAGCGCGTCCAGCACGCCTTGCATGGCCTTGGACATGGGGTTGTGGCTGGCAAAGCTGTACTCGTCGAACAGCGCATCGAACACCGGCTTGGTTACCAGGTGCTGGGCGAGCATTTCGACAATCTCGCCATCGCTGATGCTGTCGTTGAGATCGTCGCGCAGTTCGGCGGCGAAAGCGTTGAAGGCGGCCCGCTCCTGGGTGTTAGCCGGGTTCTCTAGAATGCCCTGGATACGGTCGATATGGGTGCGAGCGATCTTGGCAATGTCGTTGGCCCAGTCTTCCCAATGATGGCGGTTGCCGCACTTCTCGACGATCTTGGCGTAGATGGCCTTCTCGATTTCGCCGACCTCGTAGGTCAGCTCGGCCTGCTGAGTCATCTGGCCGGGAGCATCATGGTTCTTGCTACCGATCCCGTACTGGCCTTTACCGGCTTTGCCGTTGCTGGTGCCGGTGGCTTTCTTGGCCTTCTTCTCGGCCTTGTCGGTGATGGCGATGACTTCCATCTTGCGTGGGTCGGAGCCGATCAGATCGAGCTTGTTGACCATGGCGTCGAAGCTGTCGTCGTGCGAGCGCAGCGCCTGGAGCACCTGCCAGACAACCTTGTAGGTCTGGTTATCGTTGAGTGCTTCGTGCGGCTCCATGCCGGCTGGGATGACCACCGGCAGCACGACATAGCCGCGCTTCTTGCCCGGTGCGTTGCGCATCACCCGGCCCACCGATTGCACCACGTCCACTTGGGAGTTGCGTGGGGTGAGGAAGAGCACGGCATCCAACGCTGGCACGTCCACACCCTCAGACAGGCAGCGTACGTTGCTGAGAATGCGACAGGTGTTGGCCGGAGGTTCCTCCTTCAGCCAATTGAGCTTGGCTTCCTTGGCGCTGGCATTCATGCCGCCGTCCACGTGCTCGGCCTCGCAAATCAGGCGCGAGGCTTCGTCGATGTTTTCGGACTCCTGATAGGCCTCGACCACCGCCTGGAACATGCTGGCGATGTTGATCGAGCTGACTTTGTGCTTGGTGCCTTTGTAGTTAGGCGAAATAACCTGGCAGAAGGCCACGGCGCGCTTCATTGGCTCATCATCGCCAATGAGCTGCTCGTGTAGGCCCTGCTTGGCCAATGCCTTCCAGCAGCCGACGATCTTGGCGGCGTCGTCCACCTTGAGCTGGTTGTCTTCGTCCTTCAGCAGTTCCTGAAGTCGGCGGTTAATGACGCTCTCTTCAACCGTGAGAACCAGTACCTTGTAGTCGGTGAGCAAGCCACGCTGAACGGCCTCTGAGAAGTTGATGACGAACAGCTCTTTGCCATACAGCGCTTCGTCATCCATTGAGCACAGGGTGACTTCGCCGGACTCGGCCTTGATCTTGGCGTTGTCGCCGTAAATGCGAGGCGTAGCGGTCATGTACAGGCGTTTGGCCGCGCGGATGTAGTCGCCATCATGAACGCGCACGAAGTTGCTTTCGTCATCGTCGCCAAAGGTGGCCCCGGTAGTGCGGTGCGCCTCGTCGCAGATCACCAGATCGAAAGCGGGCAGGCCATGGTCTGCCTGGGCACGGCTGATCACGTCGATGGAGTGATAGGTGGAGAACACCACACTCATGTGTTCGGCATCGTGGCGTTTGAGCATTTCTGCCGCGAGGCGATCCGCCTTGGTAGTGGCCGGATAACGCAGTTCGTGGGTGAACACCTGAACCGCGTCATCCTCTGCCTTGCGTTTCTTACCTACGTCGCTGTCAGAGCAGACGGCAAAACTGTGGAGCGGGGTGGCGCTTTCCTGCGTCCACTCGGTGAGTGTCTGTGACAGCAGCGACAAGCTGGGCACCAGGAACAGTACACGCTTGCCCTTGCCAGCTTGCTGCTCGGCGATCTTCAGGCTGGTGAAGGTCTTGCCGGTACCGCAAGCCATGATCAGCTTGCCGCGCTCGGCATCCTTCAAACCGGCAGCTACGGCATTCAGAGCAGTCTGCTGGTGATCGCGCAGCTGCTTGCGTGCCTTGAGCACCACCGCCTGGTTGGGCTGGTATTTGGCCCAGTCGATCTGGCTGTCTTCCAGGGCTTGCAGGTCGATCTTGCTGACCGGAGGCTGCTGGCCCTGCAAAGCGTCCTCGGCGTGCTCGCTCCAGTTGTTGGTAGTGGTGACGATGATGCGGTGCGAAAACGGCGCCTTGCCCGAGGCAGTGAAGAAGCTGTCGATGTCCTTCTTCTGAACTTTGTAGTCCTCGGCGTACAGCTTGCACTGGATGGCGTGATACTCGCCGGTGCCTTGGGTGCGCGCCACCAGGTCGATACCCGCGTCCTTACCGCTGAGGCCCTGCTCCTTGGCCCAGTCAGCGTACATCCACACCTTGTCGTACAGATCACGGTAGGTGGCTTCGTTGCGCAGGTAGGCGCAGATCAGCTCCTCGAAGTAGGTGCCTTTTTCGCGTTCAGTGACTGAGGCGGAACGAAAGTTATCGAGCAGAGCGGAGAGGGCGGACATTGCGAATTCCTTTTGATTACAGCTAGCGCAGATCTCAGGCGCTGAATCTTTCCATCTTATCAACAGGCGTCTCTGTGAGCAGCCAAAAGAAATTCCGGGAGGATCGTGTGAGCATATGGGGTTCTATTCTCAAGAATAGGCGACCTCGCTACGTCCCAGGTGGATGTCGTCACTCGCCGTTCAGCATTGTCAGCAGCGGCCAGCGATCATGTATCCATGCATGCTCCGCTGGAGGTGTCGTTGTCACCACATAGACTCTCTGCTGTTCTCCTTCACCGATCACCAGACACTCCAGTCCGAAGCCTTCCGGTACATCGAACCAGTGTGATATCCGATTCTTCTCACCTGGTTGACCTTCCTTCTCCATGAAGCGTTGAACGATGCCGAAGCCACGGCGAGGCCGGTACTTATCCCAGCCACCTGACTGCACCGTGCTGAGCTTCGCCCAGCCACCTGGTGGGCCGTAGCCAGGTTGCTCGCTGCGTCTACCCCAAGTGATCCAGTCCAACTGGCCGCTGCCCTCAATCAGCACAGGGATAGCTGCCTTTGGGTTCGGGAAGTAGATCTTCCAGACCTTGTCGGCCTCACGGGCCTCTAGACCTCCGCACATACCTGGCTCCTCTCGCTGCGCAGTTGCACATTCGACATCCGTAACCTTGTTCTAGACTGCCGAAGCAGGAAGCACATCGCCTCATTAGCAAAGGACTTGCCCCATGGGATATCTGACTGTGACTCGCCGTGAAGGCGAGATGATCCGCCTGACCATCGACCCTGGCGTCGATACCGAAAAGCTCCTCAAAGAGCTGCTGCGCGATGGAATCACCGTGCATGTCGGTGCTTTCCAAGGCCAAAGCCAGGTACGCATCAGCATCGAGGCGCCCAAGCAGGTGCTCATCCTCCGGGATGAGCTAATCGACGCCTGATCGCTGGGCACTCCCTCTTGTCGGAGTTGCCTTGGTCTTCGGTTGACCGATTCATCTTCTTTTTTATACTGTACATATATACAGTTTTTTGCGGAAGTGCTCAGATGTCTCTTTCCATCCTTGCCCGGGGCGAACGTCTGCGAGAGCGCCTGCTCGCCGATGTGGCTGATCTTCGTATCACCGGCTTCCAGTCGCCTGCTGAAGACGAGAAGGAGGAAGGGCTCTCTCTAGATCGCCTCACAGGACTGGGAGCTCCGCATGTCTGGGGCGTGCGCGTACTTGATGACACGCTGCTGGGCTTCGGGATCTTCCCCGGTGATCGACTGATTGTGAACAGAGCAGCAAGCCATCTGGACGACAAGTTGGTGGTAGTCGACCTAGGTGGAGAGGGCTACCGGGTGCGACTAGTTCAACGCGACTTGTTCGGAGGTCGCTGGCTTAAGGCCGCAGATCCCACTGTTCCCGATTTCCAGCTCGATGGTGAAGAGATCATCGAGGTCTGGGGTGTGGTGTCCTGGGTGGTCAGCTGTGTGGCGTCATGATCATTCCGCGCCAAGTATTTGCACTGATCGACTGCAACTCGTTTTATTGCAGCTGCGAGCGCATCTGCCAACCCGAGCTCAAGCGCCGACCTGTGGTGGTGCTCTCCAACAACGATGGCTGCGTAATCGCTCGCTCAGCTGAGGCCAAGGCGCTGGGCATCGGCATGGGCGCTGCATACTTCAAGGTGCGCGATGAAATGCGCCGCCAAGGTGTGGTCGCGCTATCCAGCAACTACACGCTGTACGCCGACATCAGCAACCGGGTGATGCGCGTGATGGCCGACATGCTGCCAGGCATCGAGGTGTATTCCATTGATGAGGCATGGGGCGACATGACCGGTGTGGCTGATCCCGAGGCGTTGGGCCGCAGCATCCGCGAGCGCCTGGCTCGTGAGATTGGTATGCCGGTTGGCGTGGGCATCAGTACGACCAAAACCCTGGCTAAGTTGGCGAACTGGGCGGCGAAGAAGTGGAAAGGCACTGGTGGTGTGCTCGATCTGACTGACCCTGTCCGCCAGGAGAAGCTTCTTCGCTTGGCTCCCGTGTCTGAGGTTTGGGGTGTAGGTCATCGCTCGGCGGCCAAGCTGGTGGCCCTGAATATCACCACGGCATGGGATTTAGCCCAGTTCGATATTGGCACTCTGCGCAAGACGTTCGGTGTGACCATGGAGCGCACGGCGCGTGAGTTGCGGGGTGTGAGCTGCATCGGACTCAACGGAGGCCCACCGCCAAAGGAGGCAATCGGCAGCAGCAAAATGTTTGGTGTGCGCTTGACGGAGTTGCCCCCGATTCGCGAGGCCCTGGCCGCCTACGTAACCCGTGCCGCCGAGAAACTACGGGCTCAGAGCTCGCTGTGCAGCACAATCCAGGTGGGTCTCCAGACTCAATTGGCAGATACCGATGGGCCGCGTTACGCCAACGCAATCACCCTAGCTCTGCCTGCTGCAACTGATGATACTCGCGAGATTCTTGCGCTCGCCCAGCGGGGCTTAAGTCAAATCTACCGGCCAGGGTATCCCTTCTCAAAATGCAGCATCCTGCTGATGGATCTGAGCCAGCGAGGAGAGCTGACGCCCGATCTGTTTGCGCCTAAACCAAGGCGTGGCGCCGACCGGCTCATGGCTGTTGTTGACCAGATTAATCAGCGTGAAGGCCGTGGCACTTTGCGCATTGGCCGTGTGCCTGCGAAACCTGCTTGGGCGATGCGTCGGGATATGCTGAGCCAGAGATACACGACGCGCTGGGATGAGGTGATCGGGGTGCGTGGGTAGGCAGTGGTCGCTGCACTTAGCCATCGTGGCTACCGGAGAGTTCCCCGCAAGCTTGGTTTTAGTCAGGGAGTGGTGGCCATGAGCGCCGGTTGCAAGCTGCCGTAGGTTATCGTTTGTGGCCTCGCAGACCGGCGATCACAACGCAGTTCATGCGTTCGCCATTTTCTCTCCGCGCCATAGCTTTAAAGCCTGTCAGTTTTTCGCCAGGGGCTTCTACCTCAAGGTTGTCCGGGGTATCGAAAAGGCCATCATAGTCAGCGGCATTCAGAACCTTGGCTACTGTCTTTGTGGACAGCGAGTGAACTGGGTCGTAACCGTTTTCGTAGCCCTCCACGAGAACTTCCGTATCGGCAGGGTAATCGCTGAGTAGCTGAATCAGTTGAGCGACATTCATCGGTTCACTCCAGGTTTACGGTGCCAGGGCTGTGGATATGGTGCTCCACGATTGCTGCTAGCTGCCGAGCGTCTAAAAGTGCATGGTGCGGGGCATCGTCGAGATCTCCAATATCGCCTTGCATTCCAGCTGGGATGCTACCCGCCTCAATACCTTCAGGGAGGCCTTTTGACCCCGCCAACCCAAGGAGCAGTGGCCAATCCCAGTTCATGGCGTCGCTGATGATTTCAGCGTGGCCAATCAAACTGAGAAATGAGAGTAACTCCCTCCTGGCCTGCTCTGTACTCCTACCGTAGCGGGGCAAGTCGAGCTGGGGCAGAACGATGGATCGAGTGAAGTCGGAGCATTCGTCTTCCGTCCAGTTGTCCACCAGCTCTACATAGAACTCCTGACCGTCCTCCGAAACCAAAGCAAGGCTGATCAGTTGGTAGGTAAGGGGGTTGAGTTGTGTAAATTCCGTATCCAAGTACAGGCGCATCAGGCGTGCTCCGGCGAAGGTGATACCGCTAGATGTGATCTTGGAGTGGCGCTGTGGCGATGCTTTACGACACGCGAATCATCGACTGATGCATCAGCTAGCGGCCAAGACGATTTGGAGCTCTGAATAGTTTTTCCTGTCTGCCTGACAATGCCCAAGCGTACCCTGAGACGCTCAATCAGGAGGTTTAGCTTTGTCCGTGACCCCGGTTGAGGCGTGGGGATGCTAATTGGATTTGCTAACGGATCTGGGGCGGCAGGCTGAGGTGTTTCGGTTTTATCAGAGTATGAAAAATGAGCTCCGGCCTTCTCCAGTAATTCTTTTACTGCTGGTTGCTGGGTGCGGATGGCTGTCTCATCTAATCCAACGGGTAGCTTGAGCACTCGCCTCTTCGTTTCTGGATCAGCGTCAAGTGCCGTCATTTTTGACTTGAACGCACTCGTTCTGTTCGCGAATGCGGATTCGCACACCGGGGACAGGTAAAACGGGCAGGCCTCTTTGGCGCGCGTGAACGCGACGTATGCAGAGCGGCGATCCGTTGTTTCGCTCACCAAGTAAAACGCATGTTCGACAGTGAGCCCTTGGGATTTGTGCACGGTCATGGCGTAAGCGTGATCCAGCTTATCGTAGTCGCCAAGCCGCCAGCATATTTCCGCGCCGGAGCGATCCAGGCGAGCATGTAGGAGCGTTTCTACCTGGGATTCATCAGTGCTCGACTTGCGAAATTCGATCCGAGTGACGCTTGCACGGTCTCCGTTGAAGACTGGGGTGCCATCAAGCTTTGCGTTTTTGCGCAGCATGATGCGGTCGCCCGGACAAAGCGCAAGCTGTCGGGTATACCCTTTGTCACTGCTCACCTGGATAACCTTTTCGGCTGAACTGTCCAGCTCGCCGTTTGCCATGCGTATTTCTCGTACGCGTTGGTTGAGCATGGTCACGTCACGGTTGCGATCAGCGAGCAGGAGGATTTCGTTCCAGACAGTGCCTTTCTTGTGCACCTGAACAGCATCGATGAGCATTTGATCAATAGGGGATGGTTGGTCAGGGCTGGCGACGCGGAGTAACCCACGCTGCTGCATCATTGCCGGTGCATCTTGAGTATCTGAGAACCAGGCCTGACTGATTTCCCTGTCCGCGCTGTCGCGCTGGCGAGCTATCTGCTCAAGTCGTGCAGAGCCCAGATGCTGGGTGAGCATGTGCAGCGTTGAGGCAGAACCAACAGCCTCAAGCTGCTTGGAATCCCCTACCAGCACTATTTTTGCTCCTGCTGCTTCCACATGGCTTAGGAGCTTGTGGAGTGTGCGCGTATCAACCATTCCGGCTTCATCCAGCACTATCACGTCACGGTTGCACAGGTTGAATGGTTTTTTATCGCTACCGTTCTCCAGTCGCATAAGCAGTGCATGGATAGTCTGCGAATCAATGCCAGAGCTTTTTTGCAGCTCGGCTGCCGCTGCGCCTGATGGTGCAAGGCCAAGTACGCGATGCCCTGCTGAGCTGTAAGCAATTTTGAGTGCAGCGAGTGACGCAGACTTTCCGGTACCCGCAGCGCCCTGGATGATCGAGATCTGCCTGCCCGAAGTGGCGTGCACCATGGCCTGAACCTGTTCATCGCGAAGCGGAAAGCCTTTCTCTTGTTCGCATTGCCGCAGTGCCAGCTTGATTTGCAGGTCGGACAGGGCGAAGTGCTGACTATGGCCTGACGCTTTGCGAGCAAAGCGCAGCAGATCGACTTCGAGCTGCCTGAAGGTTTCGGTCGTAAATAATGGTTCTGCTCCAGGACTGGCTGGCAGACGCACAACTCCCAGCTGCTGCGCGACGGCAGACTCAATTTCGGGGAGTGATCCGATTCCGCCGTGGAGGATGCTGAGCATCGCGACAGCACGGTCAAGATCATGCTTTTTGAAGACGCTGCTGTTCTTGAAGACCATGGCCTCGACGGCTAGCAAAGTGGCTGGCGTGAGATCTCCCTGGGTGGGGGAAAGATCTGAAAGGCAGGATTTCCATTCCTGACGCAGTACCGTTCCTTCCACCCCTGCCTTGGTTTGGCGTGTTCTTTTGGCGACAGCTCGCGCTGCGTCCGCACCTGAAGCTCCCATGGCTTGCAGGCCATCCTGAATTTCCTGGCGGCGTGTCGAAAAGCGCATGACAGTATTGCGATCAATGCCAGCGACAACCAATCCACTACGTTCAGGAGCGCACTCAAGATGATCAGCTACTTCTGGAAGATCGCGTTGCAGGATGCTGGCGAGGCTGGCATCAAACAGAGCTCCAATCTCAACCTGGCGTCGGTATAGCTCACGGGCATCAAGTGTTCTCCACTGGCCGTCGATGCCTAGAATCAAATTGGGGATTTCGGCGTGGACGTGAAGATGCGGTTCTTGGTTGCGATTTGTGAAGTGGAGGTATGTCGCAGCAACGACCTCACCAGGATGCGTCTCGCTTCCTTGCGCACCTGTTCGGTATGCAAAGTGGCCACCTTCTTCGAGGTGCTGGATGGTGCGGCTGGCGGCCTCCATCATCGCTTGCTCAAATTTGATCTGCTGATCACGGGGGAGGGTGGCGTAAAGCAATGAGAGCGATTTTTCGACGTTGAATGATGTGGAAAACCCGGCCAGGGCGTGATTGTCAGTTTGTAGTTGAGTTTGTCTTGTCTTGCTACAGAACGCCTGATCAGTTCGAGGATTTATACCGGACATCAACGCTTGGTAGTCCCCAGGTCTGGGCATTATCCCTAGATTAAGCTTACGTGCCCCGCTTCCAACTAGAGCAGCCAGCAGTGTGTCGCTGTTGGGTTTAAAGTAATAGTCCTCTGACCCTGATCGAGAATAAGTTAGTTCAAGGCCGATTTCATTGTATTCGGCTCGTGATGGAATATCTTTTGAGCAAAATTTATCAATTGTAAAAATGCTCATATCGTTTCCCCAGTCTCAAGAAGGGACATGACGCCTGTTTTGGCTCCCTCGGCTGCCGCATCTATTACCCTGTTGCTTAGTAGCGAAATCGAATGAGCGATTTCGTCTCGAATAAGTTGAGATGTGGGGCTGTCTAGTCTGATTGTATTAGTGCTTTTTAATGATAGTTGGCGGGTGATCAAGGCCGCCAAGTCGTCTATATCAATGGCGTTTAGAATTGTCTCAAGAATACGGCTTTGAGCTACATCCAAGGATTTGGCGAGATTATCTATCGCTACCTGGGTTGAGTGGTTGTTAATGCTTTGGCTGTAAATCTTTCTCATGGCATGCCTCGTTAAATATGCTTACTACGCATTTAGTAAATGCATATGAGCATGCATTGGTGCAACTGCATGTTTGTGGGCTGGGGTTTTACGCTGATGCAACCTTCGAAGAAGGTGCAGCAGTGTTAAAAGTTTTTCGTTCTTGTTTTCGTGCTTTCGATTGCTTTCGTTTGTGGTCTCGTGTGCTCACGTGTTGCCTTGAGCTTTCACGTGCAATGGTATGTTTCCAAGAAATCTTGTTTATATAACCAGTATTCCAAGTCTGTAAACTTCTATTGTTATGTGAGTGTGCGCATAATGGTTAAAAAGAGGGGGTGGTATGTCGAAGGGGCAGGCAAGAATAGCTCTACATTCCAAGCGTGATTTTTTGAGCGAATCGTTAATGGCGTATAAAACGTTGCAGGAGATTAGAGATTGTCTGGCAAATGATGGGGTCACTATTTCTCTATCGAGTCTATATCGATTTTTGGTTAATGACATGAAAGAGGAATATGAAATCTATTTGAGGATCGCGGGGCGAGGGTTGATCAGGAATAGGAGTGGTCTCGATGCTACTGTGCAGCGAGAGCTAAGTAGAGTTGAGGGTGTAGGGTTGCCAGTGGCTAGGAAGGAGTCAATTAGTAATCCGGTTGAATTATATAAATTTTTTAAAAATAGGTGATTATTATGAAGGTGGTTGTTGCGGGTATCAGTGGGAATCAAGGTAAGTCTACATTGTCAGCTCATATGCTTGTTCCGCGAATGAACGGTGCAAAGCTATTGGTTGTGGAGTCAATTAATCAGGACTCTCGTGACTTAGTGAGCGCTTCTGGAATGTTAAGGGGCGAGGAGTTCAAGAAGATTTATTTGGAAATGGTAGTGAACGATGATCTGGTCGTCGATGTTGGTGCCTCCAATTCTGAAGCATTTTTCGAGGGACTGACGTCATTCAATGCTGGCCATGACGAGGTCGACCTGTTCATGGTTCCGGTTGTTCCTGGAGCTAAAGAGCAAGCAGAGTCCATTCTAACTGCGCGTATGCTGGCTGCGATGGGGGTGGAAAAGGAGCGAATCAGAGTCGTTTTTAATAGGGTCAAAAGAGACGTTTCTGAGGAATTTCCTGAAATTATCTACGCAGCTGAAAGCACGGGGGAATTCATTGCGGATCCACGTTGCATGGTTTTCGAGAATGATATTTATGCGGATCTGGCTGATTTGAAGATGAGTATTAAGGTCGCTTGTGAAAAGCTTGTACCAAATCTAAAGGAAATAAAAGAGGGGTTGAGGAAGCATGCGTCCAGTCCTGATGAATATTATCGACTGGTAAAAATGCTCAACGTTGGCAAGAAGGCAGAGTCTACTTCGCGTCAGCTTGATGAGGCTTTCTTGGTTTTGTGTGGAGGTGGGTATGAGTGAGTTTAAGCGACCCTTGACAAGACATGAAAACCAAATTCGGCTTCTCTATGAGTACGTTGATGAAATTATAGGAAGGTTGGATTTCATAAATGCATCTGTTGATAAGCTTGAGCGCTTAGAAGTCATGCTTCATGGGGCTGAAGGGGCTCCTGGATTAATCGAGATCATCGAGTGGCTTTCCTTTGAAGCCTCAAGGGTGGAACGCATTGGAACTGAACTGTCGAGTAACTCGTCAAAGGAGTTGGATGAGCGGGTGTTAAGGATTGAGGAGCTGTTGGCCGCGTGCTCGAAAAGACGGGCAGTAAGAAAAAAGAAAAATTCCGTAGGCAGTTTCGGATGGATATTGGCGTCTTTCTTACTGCTGATAGGAGGTGTGATGGGGGGCGGAAGCTTCTGGTTTGTGCAGACGTGGATTAACTAGTAGTGGTGCGTGGGAAGGATCCAATAAATGGCCTTTGAGCTAAAAAAGCCCGAGCGAGGCTGCGGGCTTAAGTGGGTCTATATTTACTCAGTGGTTACTATTGGTTAGCTTTTGATTTTCCTCATGATCTCTTTAAATTCGGATTTCAGGGCTTGAGAAACTTTGGACTCCAAGTCGTAGATGTCCTCATCCTCAATGACTGCTCCGAAAAGCTGGGTTTTCTCTGCGGCGGAAAGGCCGGAGATGTCAATTGCATCCGATGGGGCGCCAATTCCAATGTCGAAATCCTGTCGGTTCCATTCGGTTGGAGTTATGTGCCACCTTATCGGGCCAGTGTTATCAATTTTAATCGAAATGTTAGCCCAGGCATTGGTAGAGCCTTCATTTTCAATCGAATAGTCAAGCAGCTGGATTAGCATTGCTAACTCCTATATGTAAGTGGGAGTGATACAGCTGCCTGTTCGGCAGAAAGCACGGACATGCGTCAATGCTGGGTGTTGATGTTTAATATAGCAGTTCTCTCGAATGATGTATTGGTAAGCGTAGATCGTTTTTCCATGGCTGACTCGTGGGCAGCTGTGATGGGGTATGATGGCATAACCGTGCGTACCATTCTGTTAAGGACAGTGCTGATGTCAGACAACCATTTGACCCTTGCCAAACGGTTTTGGGTTGATGATCTACCGGGGGCTTCAGTCACTGGTTCACGCCTGTCTAACCTATTAGAAACTGTTTCCCACGGTAAATCATTGACTGCCCTAGGGCTGCGCTTTCTGACTGAAAATGGGCTCAAGAGTCTGGCGCAATTCGTTGCTGGCGATATTTCTGAATCACAGTTTCTTCAGCTTGCACCGATTGAGCAGTCGTATAGGGTTGCAGCTGCTTTAGAGCGCCAGAAGACTGTTGATCAACAGAGGCAGGTTGAGCGGGAGGAGGCTGAGGCTCGCCACGCAGCCATGATGGCTCGCCTCCATGCCGAGAGGCTTCAGCGAGAAAGCGATCCGAAATATATAGCTCGTCAAAGAAATCGCGAGCTGCGAGAGCGGTATGGTGTTGACGGCTTCGTCGATGAGTCTGATTTCAGGCAACTGATGGCGATTTTGCGCAAGCTGGACGGTGCAAAGCGTCTTTCAGAAGAAGACGCAGTGTGGCTGAAAAGCGAGGGCAGGGAATACGCAACTGAGGAAATCCTCCATGCCCACAATCGGCTTGAGGCCAACTACTACCTGGGCGAGTTTCGCAAGGCGGGAGATATCTGGCAGTTAGTGAATGCTAGTGGTCACCTGCGCAAATGCGATGCCTCGCAGGAAGCGCATGATCTCCTGAATAAGATCCAGGATGGTGCCCTAAAGCAAGCCAAGCTGAAGTCGGCGGTTCGCACCACCCATGGTGGCGTGATGCGCGATCTAGGTCGCTATAACGATGCACTCCAGTTGGCGGATGAAGCGCATCGGCTTTTGCCGAATAGTTTTCGACCCTGCACTCTTCTGGGGGCATTGAATATTGAGTTGGGGCACATCGCCTTGGGCCATGACTGGTATTCGAAGGCTGAGGAGCGGGGCGCTAAACCTGGCAGCATCGAGTCAGAAATTCGATCTCTGTTAGGGCGTATGCCGCATGAGAAACGAGATTCTGTGATTGGCCAACTGCTGAATATTGATCCTGTTCAATATTCTTGGCTGCGCAAGAAGCCCGCTGCGAAAGACCGCCGCCGCTGAGGGCACAGGCGGAACGGGGAAAGGCCCTGATGCAAGCCTGCGTCTATGCCATGCCGTCATGGCCGCACATGGCGAGGCCTGCTTTGAGAATGGAACAGACGCTTCCCCAAGGATTAAGTGACTCTTTGCTTGCTCAGCGCTGATACGCGGTGCGGGGATTCGCAGGTATTGGATGCGTAATTTCACCCACCTGACCGGTCTTTTGCATTGGCGCTGATCACTGTGTGCATCTGACTTGACCACCGGAAAACAGCGCCGCAATAGGCAGAAAGCGGCCAACAGCGGACACCCGTGAGCTTCACCGAGCAGCGCCAAGTAATTGAGATAGTGCGCGAGGCTCAGACTGAGATCCAAGCATGACGCCTGGCCAGGCGTGATTCGCAAAAACAGCTCTAATCCTGTAGAATCATGCCGGTTTAGGTTTCTAAAGCCTCTCGATAAGACCTTATGCTTACCCTGCAAAACATGATCTGGCTGCCTACGCCGCCATAGCGCTTCGCCCCCCGCATCATCTGTGACCGCTTGCTCTGCCAGCGGTAACGCTCTGCTGTGCCTTCGGTTTCAACACCCGTCACAGCGCCCCCTACATCCGACAATTTGACCTCGTATCGACCAGCTGCACTTGGCCTGCGCCATGCTGTGCTGCGCGATCCATTGCCTTGGGAATTCTGATGCTCCACTCGTTAAAGCAAACCTGGTTATCCAACATCCGTGGCGACATCCTCGCCGGTCTTGTGGTCGCACTGGCCCTAATCCCTGAAGCCATCGCCTTCTCGATCATTGCCGGCGTCGACCCCAAGGTTGGCCTGTACGCATCCTTCTGTATCGCTGTGGTGATCGCCTTTGTCGGTGGCCGCCCCGGAATGATCTCGGCAGCAACCGGGGCCATGGCACTGCTGATGGTGACACTGGTCAAGAATCATGGTCTCGAATACCTGCTGGCGGCCACGTTGTTGTGTGGTGTGTTGCAGATCGTCGCCGGTTACCTGAAGCTCGGCTCACTGATGCGCTTCGTCTCGCGCTCGGTGGTGACCGGCTTCGTCAATGCCCTGGCGATCCTGATCTTCATGGCTCAGCTACCCGAGCTGACTAATGTCACCTGGCACGTCTATGCCATGACAGCCGCGGGCCTCGGCATCATCTATCTGTTCCCCTACGTCCCCAAGATCGGCAAGCTCATCCCATCGCCGCTGGTGTGCATCATCGTGCTGACCGCCGTTGCCATGTCGGTTGGGCTGGATATCCGCACTGTCGGTGATATGGGTCAACTGCCGGATACGCTGCCAATCTTTCTCTGGCCTGACGTGCCGCTGACGTTCGAAACGTTGGCCATCATCTTCCCTTACTCGGCAGCGCTGGCCGTGGTCGGCTTGCTGGAGTCGATGATGACCGCGACCATTGTCGACGACCTGACCGACACCCCCAGTGACAAGAACCGCGAGTGCAAGGGCCAGGGCGTGGCCAACATTGCTTCGGGTCTGATCGGCGGTATGGCCGGCTGCGCGATGATTGGTCAGTCGATCATCAACGTGAAATCTGGCGGTCGTTCTCGCTTGTCGTCCCTTGCCGCAGGCGTATTCCTGCTGCTGATGGTGGTATTCCTTGGCGATTGGCTAAAGCAGATCCCGATGGCTGCGCTGGTGGCAGTGATGATCATGGTGTCCATCGGCACTTTCAGTTGGGATTCGCTGCGCAACCTGAAGAAGCACCCGCTGTCGACCAACATTGTCATGGTCGTCACCGTTGTGGTCGTGGTGGCCACCCACAACCTTGCCTTCGGCGTGTTGGCCGGCGTGCTGCTGGCCGCGATGTTCTTCGCCAACAAGGTTGGCCATTACATGGCGATCAGTTCTTCGCTGGACGAAGCCGGCGAGCATCGTAGCTATAACGTCACCGGCCAGGTGTTCTTCAGCTCGGCTGACAAGTTCGTCGCTGCCTTTGACTTCAAGGAAGCCCTGAACAAGGTAACCATCGACCTGAATCGCGCCCACTTCTGGGATATCACCGCCGTAGCTGCCCTGGACAAGGTGGTTATCAAGTTCCGCCGCGAAGGCACCGAAGTTGAAGTGCTGGGACTCAACGAAGCGAGCGCCACTATTGTGGATCGCTTCGGTGTTCACGATAAACCCGACGCCATTGATCAACTCATGGGCCACTAAGAAGGAGAGCAACGATGACCCACGTAATTGCCTGTATCGACGGTTCCACCTCGGCTCCAGCTGTGTGCGACTACGCGGCCTGGGCCAGTCTGAGCCTGGAAGCGCCGCTGACCTTCCTGCATGTGTTGGATCAGCGCCAGTACCCGGTTGCAGCGGATCTGAGTGGCAATATCGGGCTTGGCAGCCGCGAGCATCTGCTCGATGAGCTTGCTTCCCTGGATGAACAGCGCGGCAAGTTGGCCCTTGAACAAGGGCGGATCATGTTAGTGGCCGCGAAAGAGCGGGCCATGGCGGATGGTGTGACCGCGCCTGAGTCCAAGCAGCGTCATGGCGATCTGCTGGAAAGCTTGCAAGAGCTGCAAAGCGAAACGCGCCTGCTGGTCATCGGTCGCCAGGGCGAGTCTAGTGGCAATCCGAGTCAGCATGTCGGAAGCCAGCTGGAGAGCGTGATTCGTATCATGCACCGGCCAATCCTGGTTACCCCGGCCAGCTTCCAAAAGCCCAAGAGCGCGATGCTTGCATTCGATGGCGGCGCTACTACCCGCAAGGGTGTGGAGATGCTGGCAGCCAGCCCGCTGCTTAAGGGGCTGCCGATCCATCTGGTCATGGTTGGGCCCGTGAGCGATGAAGCGTCCGCGCAGCTGGACTGGGCGCAGAAAGTGCTGATCAATGCCGGATTCACTGTTCGTGCCGAGACCCGGAACGGCGAGATAGAGCCTACCCTGCACGCCTATCAGAAAGAGCATGGCATTGATCTGCTGGTGATGGGGGCCTATGGCCATTCCCGTATCCGGCAGTTCCTGGTCGGTAGCACCACGACCAGCATGCTCCGCACCACCATCAGTCCGCTGTTACTGCTGCGCTAATGGCCATGGACGACGCCCTCGATCTTGCCCATTTCAAGACCCTGCTGGAGCAGCGGGCTGCCGAGCTGGATCGATTGCTGGAAGACGCTGAGTCTCGCTCGCAATCGGTAGAGCTGGATCAAAGCAAGGTAGGGCGTTTGTCGAGAATGGATGCACTCCAGCAGCAAGCAATGAACGATGCCATCCGCAGTCGGGCGCAGCATGAACGCGTCCGCCTCCAACTGGCCCTCAAGCGTTGGCACGAGGGTGAGTATGGCTGGTGTAACCAATGCGGCGAGTTGATCGCCTCGGGCCGCCTGGAATTTGATCCGGCCACGCTGCTGTGCATCACCTGTGCGAGTCGCACTGAGTCGGGTTGAAATCGTCACGATTCGTGGCGTCAGCCCCAATTAACGAGATTTCTATGTATTTGTTGGCAAAAAACTGGCTGGGCCGAACACGGAAAACAAGCGCCTGGATGTGGGCACTGCTGTGCCTTGTATTGCTTACCGTATTCCAAGTCCGCACCCATCGATGTCCTTCTCTTCGACCATCCAGGCCAGCATCGGGGCAGTGCCATAGGCGGTGTCGCCGATGAGGCGTTCCGGTGTTAGGTCGAACTGCGCTTCGACACGCTCGACCATCGTCCTGGTCGAATCGACTTCGGCGGTACGGTGCGCCGGGGTAGCTTCCACGTCCATGATCACGCCGTGCTCAGTGTCGATCAGGTAATTTGTTGAGTAGGCAAAGAAAGCCGGGCCGCCTGGTGCTGCTGTCCAACGGGACTGAGGATCGGTGAGCGAAATTTTCTTGGGAAGAGCTTCAGCCAGCGCCTCTTCATCAAGGGCTTCGAGGTACTCGCGCACGGCGCGGCTGCTGAGAGTTGGATCACGCCAATCGACTTCATCTCCCGCTACCCCACGTTGCCGGCTGGCATCCGCCTTGATGATGCTGGCGTCGACGGCAAAACCTGCGCCCTTGACTAGGCCGGCTGCCATGCAGCGCCGAAGCACCTCATTGAACAACCAGCGGAACAGATCGCTGTCACGGAAACGGCCATGGCGATTTTTCGAGAAGGTCGAGTGATTGGGTACTTCGTCCTCCAGACCCAGCCGGCAGAACCAGCGATAGGCCAGGTTCAGGTGCACCTCTTCGCACAATCGCCGCTCGGAACGGATGCCATAGCAGTAGCCGACGACCAGCATGCGCACCATCAATTCCGGGTCAATCGAGGGGCGTCCGATGGGGCTATAGAAGTCCGCCAGGTAGGCGCGCAGATCACTGAGATCCAGGCACTGGTCGATGCTGCGCAGGAGGTGTTGAGCCGGGACGTGATCTTCCAGGTTGAACGAGTAGAACAGGCGCTGCTGTCCTCCCGGTAACTGTCCCATCATGCTGTTTGCCCCCACGCTCGCTGAAAGAGCAATTTTGCCAACGGCATTGGGAGGCAGCTACTTTTTCAACAGAATCGGCCAGAAGCGGCCACTAATTTCTTGGCAATCAACAGCAGAAAAAGCATTATGGAAACAACTTCTCACGCGCAGTCCCATCTTCGGCGGCATGGATGCCTTGCTTATCTCACACAAGCATTCATTCCTGCTAGCTTTGGCGACATGCTGTGAAGCGCGGGCTTATGCCGCATTCGGCTATAACTGGCTTATACCGCGTTCGATATAACGTCGCAGCAGAAGGGAGTGAAAGATGCATAAAACACTGATCCGCAAGAGAAAAGTCAACATTGTTAGCGAAATGTTAGGCTGCGTATTAGTCGAGCGTTCGGTCTAATCACTGTTAGGCTTTGAGAGCACATGAACTATGGTGAGTGACCCTTCAGTACATAATCATGCCGTTGAACGCTTAAAAGAGAGGCTCGGCGTAGACGAGTCATGGCTTATAGATGTACTGGAAAAAGGTAGATTTGTTTGGCTCAAGGGGTCTGGCGATAGCGGCAACGCAAAGAATGTTCGGTCTGGCCATCTCATATACCTTACAAATAGAGACGAATATTACGTTGTCGTGATGGATGATCGATCAAGACTTGCGATTACAGTGTTAACCGAAAATATGGCTCTTAATTCCTTTTGGGGGAAAGGATTGGATCAAGCCGCCAAACTCAAAGCCAAAAGATTAGCATTAGGCGAGGAAGTAGTACCCGACATTAACTTTCTGCTTTTATATGCAGAAGATAGAGGAGAGCTTTCGGTCACAGTACAGGCAAGAACCTTATCGCATGACTGGAAGCCAGTAGTGCGTTCTATATGCAAGACAAGTATTAAGCCGGAACAGATTGATATTGAAAGAAAGTGTTGCACATTGTCAGGCGAACAAATGGACGTAGTATCAAAATCAATTATCGAGAAAATAGAGAATAAAGAAATGCGCCCATACTGTGAATTGTCGGTCAGAACTGGGGGAGGGAAGACTGCATTACTTTCAAATCAAATAAATGTAGCTTCTGACCTTGAAAATGCAGAAATTGCCATGCGTTGGGAAAAATGAGTATAGACCGTGAGCCGAGAAACCCCATAAATACGGATGCCAAAAAGCTACGCTGCACTCAACTTTTCGGCTTCGTTTTTGTCAGGCATTCAGAGAGAAATATATATGCCGCTGTACCATTTCACTGATTCTCGAAATCTTGAGTCGATTAGAAGATATGGCCTATTGAGCTGGAAACGGCTTCTAGCTCGGGGCATGGCTCACTGGCCTGCGTCTAGTGAAGATTCCAGAAAATTGGATGCAAGATCAAATCTTGAAGACTATGTTCGGCTTTGTACTCGTAGAGAGCATCCCATGGCTGCCAGAGCGCTGTACGAGGGGCGAATTCAAGATTATGTTTGGCTTGAAGTAAGTGAAGTAGTTACCCGGTGGAAGGCAACACTTTATAGCAGCGATAATGCAGTTGCCCATCGCTCCATTATTAATAACGACCCTAGGACAGCGTTGGAAAGCTGCTCTGTTCAGGCAGAGGTTCTTGTTCTTGGTGGAGTTAATAGCAAGTGGATTACATTTCCAACTACACACCCAGCAGTAAGTGATTTTGACTTTGATATTCCGTTATAAAATAGAGATTTTGTTATGGCTGAGCGTCCAATATATAAACCATGCTACGAATCAGACTTGCTCGTGCAAACCGAGTTTGTAGAGTTCACATGGTATGCAGGAATGGCACCTTCGCAAAGACAAAAATCCGTTGAATCTTTGCACCAATCAGCTAAAGATTCTGGAATTTGCAGGCATCCACTTGAAGTATCTAGCAAATCATTGGAGCCGTTGGGTATTAAATTGAGCGCGTTCAACTTGACCGTTAAAACGGAAAAATACCAACGCGAATTCACGGTAGAGACAGCCTACCAATCGAGCAAAGTTTTTCAAAACGGCGGCCCATACAAGGAGCTATTGTATGGGACGTCCATTGAAGCAAAGAAAGACCAGAGATTGAAAGAGTCCGGCAGCCTAAAATACTTCGAGTTTTTTGGTGTTAAATGGCCATTGGAACCCAAAACGGCCTTTTATGATTGGGTTTACCTCAATGCATTAAGAAAAAATATATGGGTGTACGAGAAATTAGACGATTATGATGCCTTTACGGATATCGAGTTTAACCCCAAAAAATCAATTAATTGCCAAGCGTACTCCGTAGCGTTATTTAAATCATTGAGGGGGCGGGGTTTGCTTGATGACGCGCTAGAGAGTCAAGAATCATTCCTGGATATTGTTGGCGGAAGGCCCGTAAACAATGCCAACGAAAATACGAATATTCAGGGCAATCTTATTTGATCAGGAAGAAGCCTAACAAGGCCAGGCAGCGCGACGTAAAAACTTCCGCTTCGCTTCAGTTTTTCCGCGCCTGCTGGCGGCGTTAGGTTATCCGAGCAAAAGTGACCCGCCCCTCATTCCTCAGTCACTGTGAATGTCCGCTTCTGGCCGATTCTGTTGAAAAAGTAGGTTTCGGCGGCAGCCTGCCGATCAGGTGTGCCTGCTGTCGAAGTGGCTGCAAGCCACTTCAAGTTGCCTTCCGGCGTTTCGCTGAGCGTCCTTGCTCAGGTTTGAGGGTTAATTTGAGGGTTTCTGCTCGCAGCAGGCGTACCTATCCCGTGAGCGGTGGCCCTTGAGGCAAAAGCTTGGCCATGCGGCGCAGGTTCTGCACCATCGCAGCCAAGGTGAATTCGTCAGTGGCACCTGTAAGGCCACGCAGTCGTAAACGGTCGAGTTTCATGATCCGTTTGAGGTGGGCGAAAAGCATCTCCACCTTCTTTCGTTCGCAGCGAGAGACGAGGTACTCCGGAGTCTTGGCGATGCGTCGAGCCACATCGCGGGCAGCCTCATGGATGTTGCGGACGATCTTCCGATTCGGCGTGTTGGGGCAGCATTTCGCTTTCAACGGGCAGGTGACGCAGTCGGTTTGGCTGGAGCGGTAAATGATGGTGTTGGCCTTGGTCACCCGTGATCTTTTCCGGGTGAAGGCGCGCCATTCACTGCGTAGTGGTTTGCCGGCTGGGCAGCGGTATTCATTGGCCTCCTGATTCCAGTGGAAGTCGTTACTGGAGAGGCTGTCGTCCTTGCGCTCGGTCTTGTCCCACACCGGCACATGCGGCTCGATGTCCTTTTCTTCGACCATCCAGGCCAGCATCGGGGCAGTGCCATAGGCGGTATCGCCGATAAGGCGTTCCGGTGTGAGGTCGAACTGCGCTTCGACACGCTCGACCATCGTCTTGGTCGAATCGACTTCAGCGGTACGGTGCGCCGGGGTAGCTTCCACGTCCATGATCACACCGTGCTCAGTGTCGATCAGGTAATTCGTGGAGTAGGCAAAAAAGGCCGGGCCGCCTGGCGCTGCTGTCCAACGAGACTGAGGATCAGTGAGCGAAATTTTCTTGGGAAGAGCTTCAGCCAGCGCCTCTTCATCAAGGGCTTCGAGGTACTCGCGCACGGCGCGGCTGCTGAGTGC
>NZ_RHQP01000049.1:0-1789 GCF_003935465.1 Pseudomonas sp. o96-267 | reverse complement strand
ATTTTCTTGGGAAGAGCTTCAGCCAGCGCCTCTTCATCAAGGGCTTCGAGGTACTCGCGCACGGCGCGGCTGCTGAGTGCTGGATCGCGCCAATCGACTTCATCTCCTGCTACCCCACGTTGCCGGCTGGCATCAGCCTTGATGATGCTGGCGTCGACGGCGAAACCTTCGCCCTTGACTAGGCCGGCCGCCATGCAACGCCGCAACACCTCATTGAACAACCAGCGGAACAGATCGCTGTCACGAAAACGTCCATGGCGATTCTTCGAGAAGGTTGAGTGATTGGGTACTTCGTCTTCCAGACCCAGCCGGCAGAACCAGCGATAGGCCAGGTTCAAGTGCACCTCTTCGCACAATCGCCGCTCGGAACGAATGCCATAGCAGTAGCCGACGACCAGCATGCGCACCATCAACTCCGGGTCAATCGAGGGACGCCCGATGGGGCTATAGAAATCTGCCAGGTAGGCACGCAGATCACTGAGATCCAGGCACTGGTCGATGCTGCGCAGGAGATGTTGGGCCGGGACGTGATCTTCCAGATTGAACGAGTAGAACAGGCGCTGCTGTCCTCCCGGTAACTGTCCCATCATGCTGTTCGCCCCCACGCTCGCTGACAAAGCAATTTTGCCAACGGCATAGGGAGGCCGCTACTTTTTCAACAGAATCGGCCGCTCTGAGACTGTCGTATCTGGCCGTTTTCTGCCTGTTGCATCGCTGCTGTCCGGTGGTCAAGTCAGATGCACACGGTGGTCAGTGCCAATGCAATGGACTGGTCAGATGGGTGCAATTGCGCAATCGGAACCAGGGAGGTTCAGATGTCGATCCATCTTAAATGATTGCGGGCTTAAAGCTGTTGAGGGCGAAGGTGGAACGGGAAAGGTCTTGAGCAGGGGGTGATTGAAAAAGGCGCCCGTTATACGCGCCGCCAAAACGACAAAACCGCCCGAAGGCGGTTTTGAACACAACCCACTTTAGTGGGGAAATAGGGTTGTAAGCCAAGGCTTCCAACACCTTTTTCTAAGCTGCCATACGGCAGTGAAGTAGTGAAGCAGTTGATCCTTTCGGATCTCGCTCAGGCCGAAGGCTTTGCGTTGTCTCATTCTAAGCTGCCTCAAGGGCAGTGAAGGTTGCGAGAACACTTTTATCTTACGAACCCTCCCTTGAACTGTCAATAGATGATAATGAAAATTATTTAGTATACTCGGTATACTAGGTTCAGAGGGTTGGGTAGAGGCGAATGCTCGTCCAAGGCCTCGATGAGCTGGCTAAATCGCACGCGTTCTATGGGCTTGGCTGAATGAACCAGCACTGGCCGTGTAGCTTCATTCAGGCGGGTTCAGGCGAGTTATCAGAAACTCGATCAGTCTCTGCGTCTTTGCGGGCAGCAGCTTCGTCTCGGTCTTCGTATAGATGGTGATGAGCTGGCCTTTCCTGCCCACCCCACCCACGTCCCACTGGTGACTTCTACTGCGACGATTTCCTTTGTGACTAGCTTCGCCCATCTGTTGCGAGCTATAGCTGGTAGCGCGGTTTGCAATACTGCCGGCTCTTCCCTGATTGCGGGTTGGTTTCGTCCAACAATCGTTGGCCGTGTAATTGCGCGGACTTGACCATCAATTTGCACAACCGCTGATCAGCAAATTTTGTTTTGGCTGCTCAGCGTTGAAATCTCCAAATCCAATCTGCACTAGTTTCGACCGGCAAAGACCGGCCCAGAGTGTGTAAAAACACTTTCGCATCTTG
Source organism: Pseudomonas sp. o96-267 (assembly GCF_003935465.1). Classification (NCBI taxonomy): domain Bacteria; kingdom Pseudomonadati; phylum Pseudomonadota; class Gammaproteobacteria; order Pseudomonadales; family Pseudomonadaceae; genus Pseudomonas; species Pseudomonas sp. o96-267. The sequence continues at coordinate 46 of NZ_RHQP01000049.1, read as the reverse complement.
TATGCCCCAGCCCACTGCTCCTGGGCGTAGTGATTTCCTAAGCATT
>NZ_RHQP01000048.1:0-29276 GCF_003935465.1 Pseudomonas sp. o96-267 | reverse complement strand
GCTTTACGATCAGTTACGAAGACAGGCTGCCGCAGCAGTAACCCAAGCCCCGGTTACACAAAATTCTGCACACCCTCGGATAGTGCCAGCACCGGCAGCTAACATCTAATTGCCAGTCCGGTGTCGGGCGCATCCTCCCCGCGAAAATGCGAAGAACCTTTTTTATTCCTGCTGTCAGCTTCGTGCCACTGCGCTGCGATATTCGCCTGGGCTCACGCCATAAACCTGCTTGAACTGTCGCGACAAGTGACTCTGATCGGCGAAGCCCAACTGCATCGCCACAGCGACCGCCGTGCAACCCGTCTTTAGCAATGCCCGCGCCTGTTCGAGGCGACGCTGTTTGAGCCAGGCATGCGGCGGCAAGCCGGTCGCGCGGCGAAATACGCGCGCGAAGTGAAAAGGTGAGAGGTTGACCGCAGCCGCCAGCTCTTCCAGCGACGGCGGCTCGACCAGTCGCTCGGCGAGCATCTGTTTGGCGCAGGCCACGGCCCAGGGCTCGCGCCCAGGCGCAGGTGGTTCGGCAAGCTGCGCATGATGCTGGAACAGCAACAGGATCGCCTCACGCCAGGCCAGTTGTTGCTGCAACGCCTCGGCGCCATGTTCGAGCAGTTGGTGCAGTTGCAGAAAGGCCGCGTGCAAACGCGGATCATGCAGCACGCTGAAGGTAAACGACGGCATGCCGGCCTTGGCCAGACCCAACTCCTGCAGCGCTCCCAGTACCTGGGCGTTGTCGGGATAGAAACCGCGATAGCGCCAGCCGTCTTCGTGCGCCTTGGAGCCGGTGTGCACTTCGTCCGGGTTGATCAGCACCATACTGCCCTGCGGCGCCAGATGATCGCAGCCACGGTGGCGAAAGCGCTGGGCGCCATGCTCGATCACGGTGAAGACGAACCCTTCATGTACGTGCGGAGCGAAACGCTGCTCGAGGTAGCGCGCCTGCAACAGCTCGACTCCGCTCAATGCGGAGGCTTGCCAGAAGCGGGTCTGCTCACGACTGTGCATACGGCTCAGGCGTTGAAGCCCGCCTCCATCGCCTCACGCAGCGCCGGCCATTCCAGGTCGGTGATGCTGTAAAGCACGGTGTCATCGAGCCGGCCATCAGCCAGGCGGCGATGGTTGCGCAGCAACCCTTCACGAACTGCGCCGAGCTTCTCGATAGCGCGTTGCGAAAGCAGGTTGCTGGCGGCAGTTTTCAGCTGCACGCGGACCATGCCCCAATTTTCGAAAGCGTGCTTGAGCATCAAATACTTGATGCTGGCGTTCAACCCGCTGCCATGCTGGCGGTGGTCAAGCCAAGTCCAGCCAATTTCACAGGCCGGCAGGGTGTTCATGAAGTCGGCGAAGCGCGTGGTACCCACCATTTCGTCACCCAGGCGAATGACGAACGGCAGTGCCCGCTGCTCACGCAGATCGGCCAGGGCGCTGCGGTACCAGTCCAGCCGCTGGGTACCGCTCATGTACAGCAGCTCCTCGCGGTTGGCCTCGGCCAGCGCCACCAGGCCAGGGATATCGGCGTCGGAGAGCGGTTCCAGGCGCAGAGCGCCACGTTGCAAAGTCACCAGCTGCGGCTTGAACATAGGGTCCTTCCTCGGACAGAGTCGCAAACCAGCCAAGCTATCAGCACCTGCGCTGCGGCACAATCGAGTCCCGTCGCAAAGCACGCCTGCTTGGCTGCTACCTTGGTCGCAGCCGACAGCGCGTGGCTTTGTGCAACACTGATCAACATCGGCCTCGCCTCGGCGGCCAGGCTCATTTCGTTCCAGCGCGCGTTTCGGAGTCTGCATGTCGTTGTCCCCCGGGTTGATCGCCGCGGTCGCCCTGATCTACATGGCCATTCTTTTCGCCATCGCTTTCTATGGCGACCGTCGCAGCGCGCCCATGCCGCCGAAGATTCGCGCCTGGGTGTACTCGCTGTCGCTGGCCGTCTACTGCACCAGCTGGACCTTCTTCGGCGCCGTCGGCCAAGCCGCCGAACAGTTGTGGTCGTTCCTGCCGATCTACCTGGGCCCGATCATTCTGCTGCTGACCATGCCCTGGGTACTACAGAAGATGGTGATGATCAGCAAGCAGGAGAACATCACCTCCATCGCCGACTTCATCGCCGCGCGCTACGGCAAGTCGCAGTCGCTGGCCATCGTCGTGGCGCTGATCTGCCTAGTCGGTGTGTTGCCCTACATCGCCCTGCAACTCAAGGGCATCGTGCTCGGGGTCAATCTGCTGATCGGCGTACATGCCCAAGACACAGGTACCAGCGCCCAGGACACCGCGCTGATCGTGTCACTGGCCCTGGCGTTGTTCACCATTCTGTTCGGCACCCGCAACCTCGACGTCACCGAGCACCATCGCGGCATGGTGCTGGCGATTGCCTTCGAGTCGCTGGTCAAGCTGCTGGCCTTCCTCGCCGTGGGCGCCTTCGTCACCTTCGGCCTGTATAACGGTTTCAACGACCTGCTGGAGCAGGCGCACAACACCGCCGAGCTGGATGACTTCTGGAACGAAGCGGTGAACTGGCCGGCCATGCTGGTGCAGACAGGCATGGCGATGATCGCCATCGTCTGCCTGCCGCGGCAGTTCCACGTCACCGTGGTGGAGAACATCGAACCCAAGGATCTGCGCCTGGCGCGCTGGGTATTCCCGGCCTATCTGGTGCTGGCCGTGCTGTTCGTCGTGCCCATCGCCCTCGCCGGGCAGATGCTGCTGCCAGCAGGCGTGACACCGGACTCCTTCGTCATCAGCCTGCCCCTGGCCGAAGCCCATCCGGGCCTGGCGGTGCTGGCCTTCATCGGCGGCGCCTCGGCCGCCACCGGCATGGTGATCGTCGCTTCGGTGGCGCTGTCGACCATGATATCCAACGATATGCTGCTGCCCTGGCTGTTGCGCCGGCAGAGTACCGAGCGGCCGTTCGAGGCCTTCCGTCACTGGATGCTCACCGCGCGCCGGGTCAGCATCGTGCTGATCCTGCTACTGGCCTATGTCTGCTACCGCCTGCTCGGCGAAGGCGCCAGCCTGGCCACCATTGGCCAGGTGTCGTTTGCCGCCATTGGCCAACTGGCCCCCGCCATGTTCGGCGCCTTGGTGTGGAAGCAAGCCAACCGCCGCGGCGTATTCGCTGGCCTGATCTTCGGCGCCATGCTCTGGTTCTACACCCTGGTGCTGCCGCTGGCGGCACGCGGCATGGGTTGGTCGCTGGACAGTTTCCCCGGTCTGACCACCCTGCTCTATGCTCCTATCGGCCTGCAGGTTGACCCGCTGACGCGCGGCGTGGTGCTGTCATTGGCCGGCAATATGCTGCTGTTCGCCTGGGTTTCCTGGTTCTCGCGCACCCGCGTTTCCGAGCATTGGCAGGCCGGGCGCTTCATCGGCCATGACCTGGGTACAAAGCCCAGCAACCGCAGCCTGCTGGCAGTGCAGGTGGCCGATTTGCTGATGCTGTCCAGCCGTTTCGTCGGCGAAGAACGCGCACGGCAGAGCTTCAATCGCTTCGCCCTGCGCCAGGGCAAAGGCAAGGACTTCGATCCCAACCAGCCGGCCAATAGCGAGTGGATCGCCCATACCGAACGTCTGCTCGCTGGCGTGCTGGGCGCCTCCTCGACCCGCGCAGTGGTCAAGGCCGCCATCGAAGGCCGCGAGATGCAGGTCGAGGATGTGGTGCGCATCGTCGACGAAGCCAGCGAGGTGCTGCAGTTCAACCGCGCCCTGCTGCAGGGAGCGATCGAAAACATCACCCAGGGCATCAGCGTGGTCGACCAGAACCTGCGCCTGGTGGCCTGGAACCACCGTTATCTGGAGTTGTTCGAGTACCCAGAAGGCTTGATCTACGTAGGTCGGCCAATTGCCGAGATCATCCGTTTCAATGCCGAACGCGGCATGCTCGGAGACGGTGACCTGGAGGAGAACGTCGCCAAGCGCCTTTACTGGATGCGCCAGGGCACGGCACACAGCTATGAGCGAGTATTCCCCAATGGCAGGGTGATCGAGCTGATCGGCAATCCCATGCCGGGCGGTGGTTTCGTCATGAGCTTCACCGACATCACCGAATTCCGCGAAGCCGAGCGCGCCCTCAAGGACGCCAACGAAAGCCTCGAACGACGGGTTGCCGAACGCACCCATGAGCTGTCGAAACTGAACCAGGCACTGACCGAAGCCAAGGCCCACGCCGAAGCCGCCAACCAGTCGAAAACGCGCTTTCTCGCCGCAGTCAGTCATGACCTGATGCAGCCACTCAACGCCGCTCGCCTGTTCTCCGCAGCGCTGTCCCACCAGGACGACGCGCTGCCCGGTGAAGCCCAGGAGTTGGTCCGGCATCTGGATAGCTCGCTGCGTTCGGCCGAGGACCTGATCACCGACCTGCTGGATATCTCGCGCCTGGAAAACGGCCGGATCACGCCAGACCGTCACGCCTTCGCCCTCTCCAGCCTGTTCGACACCCTCGCCGCCGAGTTCGGCGTACTGGCTGCCGAACAGGGTATCGACCTGCGCGTACGCGGCAGTCGGCAATGGATCGATAGCGACATCAAACTGCTGCGCCGGGTATTGCAGAACTTCCTGACCAACGCCTTCCGCTACGCCAAGGGCCGCGTGGTGCTGGGCGTACGCCGTGAAGGCAATCAGTTGCGCCTGGAAGTCTGGGACCGCGGCATGGGTATACCCGAGGACAAGCGCAAGGTGATCTTCGAGGAGTTCAAGCGCCTCGACAGCCACCAGACGCGCGCCGAGAAAGGCCTGGGTTTGGGCCTGGCGATTGCCGACGGTCTCTGCCGCGTACTCTCCCACCGCCTGGAAGTGCGCTCCTGGCCAGGTAAAGGCAGCGTGTTCAGCGTCAGCGTACCGCTGGCGAGAAAACCGGCGCCGAAGCAGCAAGGCCCAGCCTTACCGGCAGTCGATGGCCAGCCCCTGCAGGGCACCCAGGTGATCTGCATCGACAACGAAGACAGCATTCTCACCGGCATGTACAGCCTGCTGTCGCGCTGGGGCTGCCAGGTGTGGACAGCGCGCAATCGCCTGGAGTGCGAGCACCTGCTCAGCGAGGACGTACGCCCGCAACTGGCGCTGATCGACTACCACCTCGACGAGGGCGAAACCGGCACCGAACTGATGGCCTGGCTACGCACGCGCCTGGGCGAGCCAGTACCGGGCGTGGTAATCAGCGCTGACGGCCGCCCGGAACTGGTCGCCGAGGTCCATGCCGCCGGCCTCGACTACCTGCCCAAACCGGTCAAGCCTGCAGCCCTGCGGGCGTTGCTCAGCCGCCACCTGACGCTACGGGGCTAGCCGCATCTGGGCCGGTGGGCTGCCTGTAACCACGGCAGAGCGTTTCACCAGCGCAGCGTCGACGGTTTAGCTCACTCGCCCAGCTCATCCAGTGCAGGCAGATCGGCGGAGCGTTCAAGCAGCTCGCCAGGCAGGCTCTTGCTCGCACGAGCCCCCAGCAGCTTGAGATTTTCCACACGGCCAATGAGGTTGCCACGACCGTCCACCAGCTTGTTGCGGGCACTGGCGTAAGCCTTGTCCAATTGCTGCAGACGGCTGCCCATCTCATCCAGATCGGCGACGAAGGCGACGAACTTGTCGTATAGCTGACCGGCACGCTCAGCGATCTCGCGCGCATTCTGGCCCTGACGCTCCTGGCGCCAGAGGCTGTCGATCACCCGCAGCGTAGCCAGCAAGGTGGTCGGGCTGACGATCACCACCTGCTGCTCGAAAGCCTCCTGGAAAAGGCCCGGCTCGGCCTGCAGCGCCGCGGCGAAGGCCGCCTCGATGGGCACGAAAAGCAGCACGAAATCCAGGCTGTGCAGCCCTTCCAAGCGCTGGTAATCCTTGCCGGACAGGCCCTTGAGATGGCTGCGCAGCGAGATCAGGTGTTGCTTGAGCGCCTGCTGGCGAATCGGTTCGTCCGCCGCCGCGACATACTGCTGGTAGGCGCTGAGGCTGACCTTGGCATCGACGATCACCTGCCTGTCGCCCGGCAGACGAATCAGCACATCAGGCTGAAAGCGCTCGCCACCAGCGCCCTTGAGGCTGACCTGAGTGTGATACTCACGCCCCTTCTCCAGGCCGGCATGCTCCAGCACTCGCTCCAGCACCAACTCGCCCCAGTTGCCCTGAGTCTTCTGGCCCTTGAGCGCACGGGTCAGGTTGGTCGCCTCGTCGCCCAGGCGCTGGTTGAGCTGCTGCAGGCGCTCCAACTCCTTGTTCAGGGAAAAACGCTCACGCGCCTCTTGTTGATAACTCTCGTCGACGCGCTTCTCGAACGCCTGGATGCGCTCCTTGAGTGGGTCGAGCAACTGGCCGAGGCGCTGCTGGCTGGTCTCCGCGAAGCGCTGCTCGCGCTCATCGAAGATCTTCGTCGCCAGCTCGGAGAACTGGGCGCGCAACTCGTTGCGCGCGCCCTGCAGATCATCAAGACGCTGCTGCTGATTGTCGCGGTTCTCCTGCAGCTCGGCAGCCAGCGCCGCACACTCGGCGGTGAGCCGACGCAATTCAGCTTCGTTACGCTCGCGCTGCTGATTCCACGACTGCGCGGCCTCACGGGCAATCTGCCGCTCCTGTTGTAGCAGCTCATTCTCACGGCGCAAGCCGGCCAACTCGGTCTGCTGTTCTACCTTGATCTCGCTGACCTCGGCCAACTCGGCGCGGCAATCATCGAGTTGCGCCAGCAAACCGGTCTGGCTGAGCTGCGCGTGCTCCAGGCGCTCCTGCAGCAACGCCTGCTCGCCTTGCTCGCGAGTCAGCCGGCGCTGCAAGGACCAAAGACCGGCCAATAACGGAACCAGCGCAACGGCAATGCCGATAGCAAGAGAGAGGGGATCGATTGGCATAGACGCTCCATGTTTGACCGCCGTGCAGTATACCCAGACGGCGATTTACACGGGGCCAGCACGCAATCAGCGCGACAGACGCTCCAGCTCCATCTGAGCGCCGCGGTCACCCGCACGAGCAGCCTGGCGCAGCAACTCATAACCGATGCGGCGATCACGGGTATTACCGCAGTCACGGCACAGCAGTTGCCCCAACCGGCTTTGCGCTTGCACACAGCCCTTACGCGCAGGCTGCTTGAGCAAGTTGCCGGCGATGCGTTTGACACTGGGGGTTTGCCCCAAACGCGGACTATCGAGCAGCCACAGCGCAACGCGCATGGGCAGACGAGAAGAACCGGGACGGGCCGCAGAGGATGAAGACGGTAAAGCGCGAGGCATAAATATAGAGAGGGGGGGTGACTGCCGGGGCGCGCCACTCTACTCCTTTTTTCTCGAAGGTAAAGCCTTGCCTGCCAGATCGATTGCGGCTGCCGCAAAGAGTTCCCTCACAATCCACAGAAGCTGTGGATAACTCCGTGCACAACTTGGGCGAAAGAACGCACAGGCCTGATGCCATGGGGCTCGCAGTCAAACTGTCGATTTTTTCACCAACGGAAAAAGTGCATATTTTTCATTGACTTAAAAATCAGCCACGGAAAATCAAGCGGTTAGCGGTGTTTCTGACAGTGATGTGACAGCCTGCTTCAGCATTGTGCACAACTCCCTGCGACAGATCCGCGCAGCGCTCTGTTTCGGGGCATCCAAACGGCGAATGCAGCCGTCATGCGGCACTGCGATGACCTCGCCCTGCAGCAGAAACCGAGCCCAGCGAAACGGCCTTGATCGGTCCGCCAATCCATACCGCATCGCACGCGGATTCGAACAAGCGCCGCAATGCAACCCCCAGATCGGCTTGGCACTCTCTGGAGCATGGGGTACCGTCCCGCAACGGCACCAGGCAAGGAGAACTCATGAGCCGCCGGCGTTTCTGGCTGAGCATCTGCATGGCGCTTGCGGTGCTGCTCTCGCTGCTCGCCTGCTACGCCATCTATCGCGTGCAGCAGTTGCTCGACGAGCAGCATGTCGAACTGGACTGGCAGGGTTTCAGTCTCAGCTGGCGTGGCCTGCAGCTGCACGAGGTGAGTCTGGTTCAGCGTGGCCAGGGTGAATTGCACACTCATGCCAAGCAGCTTCACCTGCAATGGCTGGCCAGCGAGGCGCCGCGCTACCGCCTGGCTGTGCAGGGTCTGCGCGTGGACTGGCTAGCGGCGGATTCAGAAGCGCAGAGCCCGACCAACAGCGGCCTCGACGAAACCGTTCAGACGATATCGAACGCCCTGCCCTGGCTGCCGAGGCGGATCGAACTACGCGACCTCCATGCGCAACTGCCCTGCATCAATGGCCGTTGCGCACTCGATGGCGAGCTCGACCTGCAGCGTCTGGACGATGCCTTGCATCTACGCGTGCGACTGCTACGCGAAAACCACAGCGCAGTATTGCAAGCGCACCTGCAGGGACTCGATGGCGCCCTGGATAGTGCGCGCCAGCTGCAGATGACCCTGCACTTCGATGAACAACAGCAGATGGAGTTGCACAGCGACCTGGCAGTTCAGGGCGATGCACTGCAATGGAACGGCGACCTGCTGCTGGCACCGCTGCAGGAAATCGCCTGGGTCGCCGCCTGGCTGAGCGAGTGGACATCACTGGACACCGCCAATCTGCCAAAGACGCCGCAGCAGGCCGGCATCATCGCCCAGTGGCAACTGCAGCTGCCGCAGACCACCCGCCAGCTCGGCGAGCTGCTGACCGCGCCTGGATGGTTACGTGTCGACGCCCAACTGCCGCAGCCCTGGCCACTGCCCGGCATCGGCCTGCTCAGCGGTGAACTGCAGCTCGACCTGCGCAATGCCGCAGGCGCCTGGCAAGGGCGCAAGCTGCACGGCAACCTGCAACTCGATACCCAGGATGCGCCCTGGCTGACCGCCCTGCCAAACGGCCTGCGAACAAGCCGCCTGCAATTACAGCTGCAGCCGCTGGAAAGCAACCCAGATACCCCACTGGCCCTGCAGCTGAAGCTCGTCGCGGAAGGGGCGTTGCAGGGGCAGATCGACGCCGAGCTCGGCCTGCAGCAATCGCGCGACTGGGCGCTGGAGGTGCGCCAGTTGCAGCTCGATGCCCGCAGCAAACGCGTGGACCTGGATGGCATTCGAGCCGATGGCCTGCAGTTGAATCTCGACCTGTCTGGCAATGTCACCGCGCACCAGCTGCAACTCACGCTGGCCGCCAACTCGCGCCTGGATATCCAGCGCCTACGCGGTGCCGACCTGGATCTGCAACAGGCCCGCTTGACCCTCGCCGGCCTGGGCGTGGCCGGCGCGCCACATGTGCCAACGCTGTCCGGCCCGCTGACGCTGCGCATACAGAGCCTGCAACACCCGCAACTGCAGGCGCAGGGCTGGCAATGGCAAGGCCGGCTGGAGGCTGACAGCGTCAGCCAGGCACTCGATGGTGCATTGCTGGCGGACTCGGGGCTGAGCATGACGCTGCGCCTGAACAACACCGCCGATGCACTGGGGCTGAACGCCACAGTCGATGAACTCTTCCTACGCGCGGGCAACCCGCTGGCCCATACGCTAGCGAGCTGGCCGCCGCTGCTGGCGCTGGACAACGGCCGTATCCAGGCCGACGCCAGCCTGAGCCTGCCCACTGGCAAGCCCCTGCAACTGAGGGCGAAGCTCAGCGGCAAAGGCCTGGCCGGCATCTATGACCGCAGCATGCTGAGCGGTGTGGACGCCGAACTGCACCTGCGCCTCGCGGGCGAGCGCCTGACACTGGAGCTGCCGAGCCTGAGCGCGAAACAGCTCGACCCCGGTATCGCCCTAGGCCCCTTGCAACTGCAGGCCAGTTATCAGGCCAGCCTGCAACGCCCTCTGGCCGGCAGCCTCAGCCATCAACGCGCGGAACTGGGCATCCTCGGCGGCAGCCTGAGCCTAGAACCAGCGACCTGGGCACTGGATCGCCCCAGCCAGTTGTTGCCACTGAAGCTCAGCGGCCTGGATCTGCAGGAGCTATTTCGCGTCTATCCAGCCGAAGGGCTCGCCGGCAATGGGCTGATCGACGGCACCTTGCCGCTGCGCCTGGGCGGCGCCATCAGCATCGAACAGGGCCTGATCGAAGCCAGGCCGCCAGGAGGGCAACTGAGTTTTCACTCGCCACGCATTCGCGCCATGGGCCAGGCCAACCCGGGTATGAAGCTGGTCACCGACGCGCTGGAAGACTTCCACTACGATCTGCTCAGCAGTAGCGTCGACTATGATCAGTCCGGCACACTGCAGCTAGGCATGCGCCTGCATGGGCAGAACCCGGCCATCGAGAAGGGCCGCCCCATCCACTTCAATATCAATCTGGAAGAAGACATTCCGGCCTTGCTGGCCAGCCTGCAACTGACCGACAAGGTACGTGGCATCATCCAGCAACGGATTCAGCAATGGATGCGCCAGCGTGTCCCCCAAGAATCAAAGGAGTAGCGCCATGCGCACGTACCGCCTCCTCGCAGTCCTGAGCCTGGGGCTGCTGTGCCAGGCCTGTACCCCAACGGTACAACTGGCGATGCCGAACGAACCGATCAACATCAACCTGAACGTCAAGGTCGAGCACGAAATCTACATCAAGGTGGACAAGGCGCTGGACAGTGTATTTAGCGAAGGCAGCGGTCTGTTTTGAGCCCACTGTTTTGGCATGAACAGGTCCTACGGAGAGAGACGATGATTCGATACATTTCGACCCTGCTGCTGGCACTCACCCTCAGCCTGCCGGCCTACGCACTGAACCTCAACCAGGCCATGAGCGCGCTGGGCGACGCCAAGGCCAGCGGCCAGCTCGGCGAGCAACCCAACGGCTATCTGGGCGTGGTCAAAGCCGGCGGCCAGGCCGATGAAATCGCCCGGCTGATCAACCAGGCGCGGCGCGCCGAGTATCAGAAGGTCGCGCAGGACAACGGCATCAGCCTGAACGACGTGGAAGCCATCGCCGGCAAGAAGGCCATCGAGCGCACGCCCAAGGGCCAGTTCATCCAGCTGAACGGCCAGTGGCTGCAGAAATAGACAGCAGATGGCAGAAACGAAAGAACCCGCCTAGGCGGGTTCTTTTTTTGCAAATGCAGTGATCAGGCGTCGGCCTTACCCACAGCATCCTTGATCAGGGTCTGCAGCTCGCCCTTCTCGTACATCTCGGTGAGGATGTCGCTACCGCCGACCAGCTCACCGCCGACCCACAGCTGCGGGAAGGTCGGCCAGTTGGCGTACTTCGGCAGGTTGGCGCGGATTTCCGGGTTCTGCAGGATGTCGACGTAGGCGAACTTCTCGCCGCAGCCCATCACGACCTGAGCAGCACGGGCCGAGAAGCCACACTGCGGCGCGTTGGGCGAGCCTTTCATGTACAGCAGAACGGTGTTGTTGGCGATCTGCTCTTTGATGGTTTCGATGATATCCATGGGGCACCTCAGCATAGACTTCGCGACCCGACGGTCGCCACGGTGGCGCGATTGTAGCGAAAAGCCGAGCATAATGCTCGGCCTTGCCGTTCTCCCTAGACCTGCTTACGACCTCGCGAGCTAGAGACATGCAAGGCGCAACGACCAACGGGAGTATCAGCCGAAGGCTGCCCCGAAGGGTGAGCGCCAGCGAGCCAACAGGCGAGGAGCGGTCGGAGTCGCGTTCGACTTTACGAGTTGTAAATGAGCAGTACTCACTTCGTTCGCCCTTCGGGCCGCGCTAAAGCGCGTTAGCCGCAAGCGGCTTTCCGAGCCTGTTTATAACGCAGCAGGGCCGACGCGCAGCAGGTCGTTACGCAGCCACCACCTCCACTGGCACCCCATTGAGCACGGCATTACCGGACAGCGCGTCGAGCTGGCGCTCGTCGGTCAGATCATTGGCGCTGGCACCCGGCTGAGCACGCGCAATGTCCATCTGCACGCCAGGGCGGGCATGCCCCCAGCCATGGGGCAGGCTGACCACGCCAGCCATCACCTCATCGCTGGCGGCCACCTCCACCTCGATGCTGCCAACTCGCGAGCGCACCCGTACCCGCTGACCATCGGCCAAACCACGACTGGCCAGGTCCGCCGGGTTCATCAATAACTGATGACGCGGCTTGCCCTTCACCAGACGGTGATAGTTGTGCATCCAGGAGTTGTTGCTGCGCACGTGACGACGGCCGATCAACAACAGTTCATGGGCGGCCGGTTGCTGCTGTTCGGCGAAGCGTGCCAGATCGGCGAGCAGCAACTCAGGTGCAGCCTGCACCGCCCTGCTCGGCGTTTTCAGACGCGCTGCAAGGTTCGGCTGCAGCGGCCCCAGGTCGACCCCATGTGGATGCTCACGCAATGCAGCCAGACTGAGCTTGTGCTCACTGCGATCACCATAGGAGCCAAAACGCAGGCCCATGTCGATCATCTGCTCAGGCGCCATGGTCGGTTTCAGCTCCAGGCTATTGCGCGCTGCGAAAGCTTTGGCCAGACCGACGAAGATTTCCCAGTCGTGCAATGCACCGTCCGGCTTGGCCAGGATTGCCTCGTTGAAGCGGGTGACATTACGCACCGCGAACACATTGAAGGTAGTGTCGTAGTGATCGTGCTCCAGCGGCGCAGTCGGCGGCAGGATCAGGTCGGCGTAACGGGTGGTCTCGTTGATGTAGAAATCCACCGAGAGCATGAAGTCCAGGCCGTCCAGCGCCTGCTCCAGCTGGCGCCCATTGGGTGTCGACAGCACCGGGTTGCCGGCCACCGTGACCAGGGCACGGATCTGCCCTTCGCCCGGCGTCAGCATCTCTTCGGCCAGCGCCGAAACCGGCAGCTCGCCACCGTATTCCGGCAGGCCGGATACCCGGCTCTGCCAGCGATTGAAATACCCGCCCGAGGTGCTCGCTACCAGATCCACCGCCGGCGTGGTGCAGAGCACACCGCCTGCGCGATCGAGGTTGCCGGTCACCAGATTGATGATCTGTACCAGCCATTGACACAGGGTGCCAAACGCCTGGGTGGAAACGCCCATGCGCCCGTAGCACACGGCTTTGTCTGTCGCGGCGAAATCCCGCGCCAGTTGGCGGATGGTTTCTGCCGGCACACCACAGCGGGCGCTCATGGCCTCGGCATCGAAGCCAGCAATCGCTTCGCGCACCTGTTCCAGCCCTTCTACCGGCAGATGGCTGTCGCGCGTCAGGCCTTCCTCGAACAGGGTGTTGAGCAGCGCCAGCAGCAGCGCGGCATCGCTACCGGGGCGCACGAATAGGTGCTGGTCGGCGATGGCGGCGGTCTCGCTGCGCCGCGGGTCGACCACCACCAGCTTGCCACCGTGGGCCTGGATGGCCTTCAGGCGCTTCTCCACATCCGGCACAGTCATGATGCTGCCGTTGGAGGCCAAGGGGTTGCCGCCCAGAATCAGCATGAAGTCGGTGTGATCGATATCGGGAATCGGAATCAGCAGGCCGTGGCCATACATCAGATGGCTGGTCAGGTGGTGCGGCAGTTGATCGACCGAGGTGGCGGAAAAGCGATTGCGGGTTTTCAACTGACCGAGGAAATAGTTGCTGTGGGTCATCAGCCCATAGTTATGCACGCTGGGGTTGCCCTGATACACCGCCACGGCATTTTGCCCATGGGCGGCCTGAATCTCGCTCAGGCGCTCAGCCACCAGCTCGAACGCCTCCTCCCAGCCGATGGCCTGCCACTGCTCGCCAATGCGGCGCATGGGCTGACGGATACGGTCGGGGTCGTTCTGGATGACCTGCAGCGCCACGGCCTTGGGGCAGATATGGCCACGGCTGAAGCTATCCTGGGCATCGCCCTTGATCGAGCGAATCTGCGTGCTGCCATCAGGCTGCGCTTCGGTTTCGATGGCAAGGCCGCAGATGGCTTCGCACAGATGGCATGCACGGTAATGAAGGGACTTGGTCATGGCCTGGCCTCTTGTTCTGATCCGAGACGACCGGTCAGGTCGCAGGTCATGAACTATGAGCCGAGCACGAGGGCGACGCCAGCAGCGTTCGCCTCATGAATCGACAGGCATCAAGCCTGCAGATTCAGCAGCACCACGTACGTGGCCCCTGGCACGACTGCGTTCAATATCACTGGCGCCAGCGCTTTGGCTAAAAAGGCTTGTAAAACATCATTCTGCGCGCCCGTAGGCGTTAACTTGCGCCGTCTCGTCATTTCCTTATAGGATCGCGCCTTCCCCTGTTTCGTCGCACCCTGCGGCCTCCTGCCGCAAGCTCTGCTGTTTTTGTCGGTTTTATCCCCGAACGCAAGCTTGCGAACTGTAGTGATAAAGGTAGTTAACGATGAGCGTCAGACACTTTCTCTCGATGATGGATTACACACCGGACGAACTGGTGGGACTGATCCGCCGAGGCATCGAGCTGAAGGATCTGCGTAATCGCGGCGTACTCTTCGAGCCGCTGAAGAATCGCGTGCTGGGCATGATCTTCGAGAAGGCCTCGACCCGCACCCGCCTGTCCTTCGAAGCCGGCATGATCCAGCTCGGCGGCCAGGCCATCTTCCTCTCGCCGCGCGACACTCAGCTGGGCCGTGGTGAGCCGATTGGCGACGCCGCCATCGTCATGTCGAGCATGCTCGATGCGGTGATGATCCGCACCTTCGCCCACAGCAACCTCACCGAGTTCGCCGCCAAGTCCAAGGTGCCGGTGATCAATGGCCTGTCCGACGACCTGCACCCCTGCCAGTTGCTCGCCGACATGCAGACCTTCCTCGAACACCGCGGCAGCATCGCCGGCAAGACGGTGGCCTGGATCGGCGACGGCAACAACATGTGCAACTCCTATATCGAAGCGGCGATGCAGTTCGACTTCCAACTGAAGGTCGCCTGCCCTGCTGGCTATGAGCCGGACGCACGTTTCCTGGCCCAGGCCGGCGAGCGTGTGCAGGTGCTGCGTGACCCGCGCGAAGCGGTGACCGGCGCGCATCTGGTCAGCACCGACGTATGGGCCTCGATGGGCCAGGAAGACGAGGCCGAGCAGCGTATGGCGTTGTTCCGCCCCTATCAGGTCACCCGCGAGCTGCTCGACGCCGCCGCCGAAGACGTGCTGTTCATGCATTGCCTGCCGGCGCACCGTGGCGAAGAAATCAGCTTCGACCTGCTCGATGACCCGCGCTCGGTTGCATGGGATCAAGCCGAGAACCGCCTGCACGCCCAGAAGGCGCTGCTGGAGATGCTGGTCGACCCGGCGTACCACCACGCATGAGCCAGCCCCTGCTGCAGCTACGCGGGCTGAACTGCGGCTACCACGCCCACAAGGTGGTGCAGGATCTCGACCTGCACCTCAACCCGGGCGATATCGGCTGCCTGCTCGGCCCATCGGGTTGCGGCAAGACCACTACGCTGCGCGCCATCGCCGGTTTCGAGCCAGTGCTCGAAGGTGAGATAGAACTCGACGGCCAGGTGATCTCCCGCGCCGGCTTTACCCTGGCACCGGAGAAACGCCAGATCGGCATGGTGTTTCAGGACTATGCCCTGTTCCCCCACCTGAGCGTGGCGGAGAACGTCGCCTTTGGCATTCGTAAGCAGGCCAATGCCGAGCGCATCACCCAGGAGCTGCTGGAGCTGGTCAAGCTCGGGCACCTGGCCAAACGTTACCCGCATGAACTGTCCGGCGGCCAGCAACAACGCGTGGCCCTGGCCCGCGCCCTGGCACCGGAGCCGAAGCTGCTGCTGCTCGACGAGCCCTTCTCCAACCTCGATGGCGAACTGCGTCGGCGCCTGAGCCATGAAGTGCGCGAGATACTCAAGACGCGCGGCACCAGCGCCATCCTGGTGACCCACGATCAGGAAGAAGCCTTCGCCGTCAGCGATCACGTCGGCGTGTTCAAGGATGGCCGTCTGGAGCAGTGGGACACGCCGTTCAACCTCTACCACGAGCCGCTGACACCTTTCGTCGCCAGCTTCATTGGCCAGGGTTATTTCATCCGCGGCCAGTTGCTCAGCCCGGAAACGGTACAGACCGAACTCGGCGTGATCCGCGGCAACCGTGCCTATACCTGGGCGCAGGGCAGCGCGGTGGACGTGTTACTGCGCCCGGACGATATCGTTCCGGACGAAAGCAGCGAACTGAAGGCGCGTATCGTCGGCAAGACCTTCCTCGGTGCGGCCACGCTCTACCGCCTGCAACTACCGACCGGCAGCCAGCTGGAATCGATCTTTCCCAGTCATGCCGATCACCAGCCGGGCGACGAGGTGGGCATCCGCATCGCCGCCGACCACCTGGTGGCCTTCCCGGCCCTTGGCAGCGTCGCCGCGCAATTGCAGCTGAGCGAATCAGCTGGCGTGCGCCGGGTCAGCAGCAACTGATCAGAGCATCAGCTGGCCACTGGCGATATGCCGCGCGTGGCCAGCGATCTTCACCCGATCGCCCTCCAAACGACAGAGCAACTCACCACCACGCGCCGAACACTGGAAGGCACTGAGCGTGTTGCGACCCAGACGCTCGACCCAATAGGGCATCAGGATGCAGTGGGTCGAGCCGGTGACCGGGTCTTCATCGATACCGATACTGGGCGCAAAGTAGCGCGAAACGAAGTCATGTTGGGCCCCGGCAGCCGTGACCAGCACGCCAAGCCCAGGCAGGGTGGCCAGCGCGGGCAGGTTCGGCTTCAGCTCGCGGAGCTCGGCCTCGGAATCCAGCACCACCATCAGTTCCTGCACGCTGCCATCGGCATTGCCCAACGCCAGTACCTGCTCCACCTGACGCTCCAGCGCACGCTCGGCCTGCTCGTGTAATTCCCGCGTCACCAACTCCGCGCGCCGCACCGGGAAATCCAGTTGCAGACGTTCGCCCTGCCGGGTGACCTGCAGCGCTCCGGACAAGCAGGTGAAATCCAGCACCTCGGCCGGTTCCTGATAGATGTCGAACAGCACCTTGGCCGCCGCCAGAGTGGCATGCCCGCACAGCGGCACCTCGCTGACTGGGGTGAACCAGCGGATATGCCAGGCACCGCTCTCTTTCACCACGAATGCGGTCTCGGCCAGGTTGTGCTCGGCAGCGATGCGCTGCATCAGGGCATCGTCGAGCCAGGCATTCAGGCGATAGACCATGGCGGGATTGCCCGCGAACGGCTGATCGGTAAAGGCGTCAACTTGATGGAATTCGAGAGGCATGCTGCATTCCGGCCAGATTAGAGCCGCCAGGATGCCTACGCCAGGTAAGCCGCAACAGATACAGTTGCTGTTTTCCAGTTGAGCCCTGAGGGCAATTCCAGGGTGCTTCAGGGCTCGCTGCGCACGCGTTTCACGGCATCCAGCCAACCGGCGTAAAGGCGTTCGCGATGTGCATCGTTCATCCGCGGCTCGAAACGCTGCTGACGATGCCAATGACTGGCGATGGCGTTCAGGTCCTGGTACAAGCCTAGCTTCAAGCCTGCCAGATAGGCGACGCCGAGCGCAGTGGTCTCGGTGACTTCCGGGCGTTCGACGCTGACGCCGAGAATGTCGGCGAGAAACTGCATGACCCAGTTGTTCTCTACCATGCCGCCGTCGACACGCAGGGCGCTAGG
Source organism: Pseudomonas sp. o96-267 (assembly GCF_003935465.1). NCBI lineage: Bacteria > Pseudomonadati > Pseudomonadota > Gammaproteobacteria > Pseudomonadales > Pseudomonadaceae > Pseudomonas > Pseudomonas sp. o96-267. The sequence continues at coordinate 11,918 of NZ_RHQP01000048.1, read as the reverse complement.
CGCCGCCGCCCCATCCTGGCGCATGGCCTCGAGCAGGTCACGGGTCTGGTAGCACACCGACTGCAGGCCGGCGGTGACGATCTCCTTGATCCCGGTATCGCGGGTCAGGCCGAAGATGGCACCGCGCGCCTTGGGGTCCCAATACGGCGCCCCCAGGCCGGTGAATGCCGGCACCAGGTAGACGCCGCAGGCTTCACCGGTGGCCTCGGCCAGCGCCTCGCTTTCGCGCGCATGGCTGATCAGCTTGATACCGTCACGCAACCACTGCACCGCCGCGCCTGCGACGAAGATACTGCCCTCCACCGCGTAGGTGACCTTGCCATTGAGGCGATAGCCGACCGTGGTCAGCAGACGGTTCTTCGAACTCACCGGCTGATCGCCGGTGTTCTGGATCATGAAACAGCCAGTACCGTAGGTGCTCTTGACCATGCCCGGCTCGAAGCAGGCCTGGCCGATCAGGGCCGCCTGCTGGTCACCGGCCATGCCCAGCACCGGAATACTGGCGCCGAGCAGCGCGCTGTCGGTATGACCGAACTCGGCGGCACAATCGAGCACCTCGGGCAGCAGGCTGGCCGGGATCTCGAACAGCTTGAGCAGCTCTTCGTCCCACTGTTGGGTATGGATGTTGAACATCAGCGTGCGCGAGGCGTTGCTGGCGTCGGTGCGGTGCACCTTGCCATCGGTCAGACGCCACAACAGGAAGCTGTCGACGGTGCCGAAGCGCAGCTCACCGCGCTCGGCCCGCTCACGAGCGCCCGGCACGTTATGCAGAATCCAGCACAGCTTGGTGGCGGAGAAATACGGATCGATCAGCAGGCCGGTCTTGGCCGAAACCGCCGCCTCGTGGCCTTGCTCCTTGAGCCCGGCGCAATAGTCGGCGGTGCGACGATCCTGCCAGACGATGGCCGGGTGGATAGGCTTACCACTGACAGCATCCCACACCAGGGTGGTTTCGCGCTGGTTGGTGATGCCGATGGCGGCAATAGCCTCGGGCTGCAGACCGCTACTGGCAATGGCATCGCGGCAAACCTTGAGCGTGGAGGACCATATCTCCTCACCGTCGTGCTCGACCCAGCCATCCTGAGGGAAGTACTGCTTGAACTCCTGCTGAGCACGCGCAACCGGCAGCCCCTGATCATTGAAGATGATGGCGCGGGAGCTAGTGGTGCCCTGGTCGATGGCTAGCAGGTATTGGGTCATGCGAGATTCCTTGTTGTTATCGGTAGCATTCACTGCAGTTGACTGCAGACTGGCTTATTTTGCTGGCAGCATACTGCTCGTTTCAGGCTTTGCCGATAGCGGCGAACTGCCCCTGAGTGTGCTGTGCCAGGGTCTCGGCCGAAAGCTCCAGCTCTAGCCCTCGCCGGCCACCACTGACGTGAATGGTGGGATGCTGGCGTGCACTTTCGTCGATAAAGGTACGCAGGCGCTTCTTCTGCCCCAGCGGGCTGATGCCGCCAACCAGATAACCGGTGGCTCGCTGTGCGGCCGCCGGGTCGGCCATGTCCGCTTTCTTCGCCCCCGCAGCTGCCGCCAGCGCCTTGAGATCGAGGCTGCCCGCCACCGGCACGACCGCCACCAGCAGCTCGCCCTTCTCGGTCGCCGCGAGCAGGGTCTTGTACACGCACTCGGGGGCCAGCCCCAGCTTCTCGGCCGCCTCCAACCCGTAGGACGGCGCCTTGGGATCGTGCTGGTAGCTGTGTACGCGGTGTTCGGCCTTGGCCTTTTTCAACAGATCGATTGCGGGGGTCATGTTCGAATGTGAAAACGCGATAAAAGATGCCTTACAGTAGCAGGCCCAAATCCACCACCGCCACACCCTATAATGAGTGACCATCACAGGAAGCGCTCATGAACCTCGCTCCGCGCCAGCACGACATTCTCAACCTCGCCCGTGAACGCGGCTACGTCAGCATCGACGAACTGGCCCAGGCGTTCGCCGTGACCCCGCAGACCATTCGCCGCGCCATCAACCAGCTGGCCGAGCACGGCCTGCTGCGCCGTACCCATGGCGGCGCGGCCTGCGAATCGTCAAGCATCCAGAACACCGCCTACGGCATGCGCGCGGGGCAGATGCGCGAGGAGAAACAGCGCATCGCCGAGGCGGTGGCCGCGCAGATCCCCGATCACGCCTCGCTGTTCATCAACATCGGCACCACCACCGAAGCCATCGCCCGCGAGCTGCAGAACCACAAGGGTCTGAAGATCATCACCAACAACCTGCACGTCGCCGCCCAGCTCAGCGCCAAGGCCGACTTCGAAGTGCTGGTGGCCGGCGGCACGGTGCGCGGCGACGGCGGTATCGTCGGCCAGGCCGCAGTGGATTTCATCCAGCAATTCAAGGTCGATTACGCCATCGTCGGCATCAGCGGTATCGACGACGACGGCAGTCTGCTCGACTTCGATTACCAGGAAGTGCGGGTCTCCCAGGCGATCATCGACAACGCCAGACAGGTCTTCCTCGCCGCCGACTCCAGCAAGTTCGGCCGCAACGCCGTGGTGCGCCTGGGCTCCATCGCCCTGGTCGACCGCGTCTTCACCGACAGCGCGCCCTCGGCCGCCATCACCCGCCTGCTGCACAGCCATAAGGTCCAGCTCGACCTGGTTTGACTGGCCTCTCAACGGCTATCGCGTAGGGCGGGTGCAACCCGCCAGCAACGTATCGGCGGATTGCACCCGCTCTACAACTACAGCAAACCCCATCCCTCAGTACCGCTCGGCGCGCAATCGCGTGCCGGGGTAGCGAAGCTGGGCATCTTCGTCTAGCATATTTTCGAAAGTGAACATCAACACATTCGAATCCAAATAGCCGAGCGTGCCACATGCCCCACGACCAGTTCGCCAGCCCCGTTGCAGAAGTCTATGACCTCGCCGTCGTTGGCGGCGGCATCAATGGCGTGGGCATCGCAGCCGATGCAGCCGGTCGTGGCCTTTCCGTGTTCCTTTGCGAAAAGGATGACCTGGCCAGCCACACCTCTTCGGCCAGCAGCAAGTTGATCCACGGCGGCCTGCGCTATCTGGAACACCATGAGTTTCGCCTGGTGCGTGAGGCCCTGGCCGAACGCGAAGTGCTGCTGGCCAAGGCGCCGCATATCGTCAAGCCGATGCGCTTCGTTCTGCCGCACCGCCCGCACTTGCGTCCGGCCTGGATGATTCGCGCCGGCCTGTTCCTCTACGATCACCTGGGCAAGCGTGAGCGCCTGCCGGCTTCGCGCGGCCTACGCTTCGGCGCCGGCAGCCCGCTGAAGGCGGAGATCAGCCGCGGCTTCGAATATTCCGACTGCTGGGTGGACGACGCCCGCCTGGTGGTACTCAACGCCATGGCCGCACGGGAAAAAGGCGCGCACATTCACCCGCGCACCCGTTGCGTCAGCGCCCGACGCAGCAAGGGGTTGTGGCATATCCACCTGGAGCGCAGCGACGGCAGCCTGCTGTCCATCCGTGCGCGGGCGCTGGTCAATGCCGCCGGCCCCTGGGTCGCGCGCTTCATCCGTGACGACCTCAAGCAGCAATCGCCGTATGGCATTCGTCTTATCCAGGGCAGCCACATCGTCGTGCCGCGCCTGTACGAAGGCGAGCAGGCCTACATCCTGCAAAACGAAGACCGCCGCATCGTCTTCGCCATCCCTTATCTGGAACGTTTCACCCTGATCGGCACCACCGACCGTGAATACCAGGGCGACCCTGCTCAGGTCACGATCACCGCCGAGGAAACCGACTACCTGCTCAAGGTGGTCAATGACCATTTCAAACAGCAGCTCAGCCGCGACGATGTGCTGCACAGCTTCGCAGGCGTACGTCCGCTGTGCGATGACGAATCCGATGAGCCGTCGGCCATTACCCGCGACTACACCCTGTCACTCTCCGGTGCGCCGGGCGAAGCGCCTCTGCTGTCGGTATTCGGCGGCAAGCTGACCACCTACCGCAAGCTGGCCGAGTCAGCCATGCAACAGCTGGCGCCGCACTTCACGAAACTGGGCCCGAGCTGGACAGCCAGTGCCCCGTTGCCCGGCGGCGAAGATCTGCAAAGCCAGAGCGCCCTGGTCGAAGCACTTTGCGAACGCCACGGCTGGTTGCCCAGCAGCCTGGCCAGACGCTGGGCAACCAGTTATGGCAGCCGCACCTGGCGTCTGCTCGATGGCGTGCACAACCTCACCGACCTTGGCGAACACCTGGGTGCCGGGCTCTACACCCGCGAAGTGGACTACCTGCGCCGCGAAGAGTGGGCGCGCAGCAGCGCCGACATCCTTTGGCGGCGCAGCAAGCTGGGCCTGTTCATGACCCCGGCGCAGCAGACACGTCTGCAGGACTACCTGAATAGCCGCGACCCGCATTCGGCTCACGCCGCCTGAATTCTGCGTGCCCCATGCCCCGCTTTGCGGGGCTTTTTTATGGGCGCGAAAAAATAAAATACCGGCGCTAGTTGCCCGATGGCGTCATGCCTGAACTTTCAGCAACTTATTTATTGCGTCAATTCAATAACTTGGCGCCATGATGCGGAATAAAAACATTCTTATTCGGTTTTATTTTTACTTATGCTTCAAACACTTAGGTTTGACATAAAGAAGAACGAGGCCGAAAATTCAAGGCTATCACTGTCATTGAAACTGCAGGAGCGGTCATGAAAGGCGACAAGAAGGTCATTCAACACCTGAACAAGATTCTTGGTAACGAACTGGTCGCCATCAACCAGTACTTTCTGCATGCGCGCATGTATGAAGACTGGGGCCTGAAAAAACTCGGCGAGCATGAGTACCACGAGTCCATCGACGAGATGAAGCACGCCGACAAGCTGATCAAGCGCATCCTGTTCCTTGAGGGCATTCCGAACCTGCAGGACCTGGGCAAGATCCTGATCGGTGAAAACACCAAGGAAATGCTCGAATGCGACCTGAAGATCGAGCACAAGGCCCATGGTGACCTGAAGGCTGCCATCGCCTATTGCGAGAGCATTGGTGACTACGCCAGCCGCGAACTGCTGGAAGAAATCCTCTGCTCCGAGGAAGATCACATCGACTGGCTGGAAACCCAGCTCAGCCTGATCGAAGCAGTAGGCCTGCAGAACTACCTGCAGTCGCAGATGGACGAATAAGCCTTACCCGCTACATAAAAGAACGGGAGCCAATGGCTCCCGTTTTTTATTGCCATGACGAACCCCGTGGAAGGGGCTCAAGCAGCGACGGTCAGTCGCCGCTGATGCCACGACTCAACGCGCCTCACTCTCCTTGACCCGGAACCACGCCGCATACAGCGCCGGCAGGAACAGCAGGGTCAATGCCGTGGCCACCACCAGCCCGCCCATGATGGCCACCGCCATCGGCCCGAAGAACACGCTGCGCGACAGCGGGATCATCGCCAGCACCGCCGCCAGGGCTGTCAGAACGATCGGCCGGAAGCGACGTACCGTCGCCTCGATGATGGCGTGCCAGCGGTCCAGGCCGTGGCTGATGTCCTGCTCGATCTGATCAACCAGGATCACCGAGTTGCGCATGATCATCCCAGCCAGGGCGATGGTGCCGAGCATGGCCACGAAGCCGAACGGCTGGCGGAAGATCAGCAGGAACAGGGTCACGCCGATCAGGCCCAACGGCGCGGTGAGAAATACCATCGCCGAGCGTGAGAAGCTTTTCAGCTGCAGCATCAGCAGCGTCAGCACCACCACGATGAACAGCGGGATACCGGCGTTGACCGACTTCTGTCCGCGCTGGGAATCCTCAACCGTGCCTCCGACCTCCAGCAGATAACCCACAGGCAGCTCGGCGCGGATCGGGTCGAGCGTCGGCAGGATCTGCTGGGTCAGGTTGGCCGGCTGCTGCTTGCCATAGACGTCGGCACGCACGGTGACGTTGGGCAGACGGTTGCGGTGCCAGATGATGCCTTCCTCGAAGCCGTACTCCAGAGTCGCCACCTGCGACAGCGCCACACTGCGACCGCTGTCGGTCGGCACCGCCAGGCTCGGCAGCAGGCTCAGCGCCTTGCGTTCCTGCGGCGTGCCGCGCTGGAGAATCTCGATCAGCTCATTACCTTCGCGATACTGGCTGACACTGGTGCCGGACAGCGAACCCTGCAGGAAGCGAGACAACTCGACGGTGTTGACCCCCAGCGCGCGGGCGCGATCCTGATCGATATTGAGGATCACCACCTTGCTCGGCTCCTCCCAGTCCAGGTGCACATTCACCACATGCGGGTTCTCGCGCACCTTGTCCGCCACCTGACGGGCCAGCGCGCGCACCTCGGCGATGTGCTCACCGCTGACGCGGAACTGGATCGGGTAGCCTACGGGCGGCCCGTTCTCCAGGCGGCTGACGCGACTGCGCAAGGTCGGGAACTCGTCGTTCATCACCTTGATCAGCCAACCACGCAGGCGCTCGCGCTCTTCGATGCTTTTGGCCAGTACCACAAACTGGGCAAAGCTGGCCGCCGGCAACTGCTGATCGAGCGGCAGGTAGAAACGCGGCGACCCCGTGCCGACGTAGGCCACGTAGTTGTCGATGCCGGGCTGCTCCTTGAGCAGTTTTTCCAGGCGATGCACCTCGGCTTCGGTGGCGCTCAGCGAAGCGCCCTCCTCCAACTTGATATCGACCATCAGCTCCAGACGACCAGAGGCCGGGAAGAACTGTTGCGGCACGAAACGGAACAGCAGCACCGACGCAACGAACAGTGCAATGGTCAGCAGGATCACGATGCCACGACGGCGCACGCACCATTCCACCGTAGCGCGAACGCGGCGGTAAAACGGCGTCGAATAGGGGTCATGACCTGAATCGCTGCCGCCATGCTTGGCAGCGTGCAGTTTGGCCAGATCCGGCAGCAGCTTGTCGCCCAGATAGGGTACGAACATCACTGCCGCGATCCATGAGGCGATCAGCGAAATGGCCACCACCTGGAAGATCGAGCGGGTGTACTCACCGGTACCGGACTGCGCAGTGGCAATGGGCAGAAAACCGGCAGCGGTGATCAGGGTGCCGGTGAGCATGGGGAAAGCCGTACTGGTCCAGGCGAAACTGGCCGCTTTGAAGCGGTCGTAGCCCTGCTCCATCTTGATCGCCATCATCTCCACCGCGATGATCGCGTCGTCCACCAGCAGGCCGAGGCCGAGCACCAGCGCACCGAGAGAAATCTTGTGCAGGCCGATGCCGAGGTAGTACATGGCGGCGAAGGTCATTGCCAACACCAGCGGGATCACCAGCGCCACCACCAGGCCGGTGCGCAGACCGAGGGAGAAGAAGCTGACCGCGAGCACGATCACCAACGCCTCCACCAGCACCTTGACGAACTCGCCCACGCCGGTCTTCACCGCCGCCGGCTGATCCGACACCTTGCGCAGCTCCATGCCCAACGGCAGCGTCTGTTGCAGACGGGCGAACTCATCTTCCAATGCCTTGCCCAGCACCAGGATATCGCCGCCGTCCTTCATCGATACGGCAATGCCCAGGGCGTCCTCGCCCATGAAGCGCATGCGCGGCGCGGGTGGGTCGTTGAAACCGCGCTTGACCTCGGCAACGTCAGCAATGCGGAAGGTGCGATCAGCAACGCGAATGGGAAAATCGCGGATTTCCTCCACCGACTCGAAACGCCCGGTCACGCGCAGCTGAATACGTTCGCTGGAGGTCTCGAAGAAGCCGGCAGCGGCTACCGCGTTCTGCGCCTCCAGCGCCTGTTGCACGGCAGACAGTGGCAAACCGAGGGTGGCCAGCTTGGTGTTGGACAGTTCGATCCAGATCTTCTCGTCCTGCAGCCCCACCAGCTCGACCTTGCCCACATCCTTGACCCGTTGCAGTTGCAGCTGCAGACGGTCGGCGTAGTCCTTGAGCACCGCGTAGTCGAAACCGCTACCGGTCAGCGCATAGATATTGCCGAAGGTGGTGCCGAACTCGTCGTTGAAGAACGGCCCCTGAATACCGGGCGGCAGCGTGTGGCGAATGTCGCTGATCTTCTTGCGCACCTGATACCACAGCTCTGGAATCTCGGAGCTGCGCATGGAGTCGCGCGCCATGAAGGTGACCTGCGACTCGCCGGGGCGGGAGAAGCTGGTGATGCGGTCGTACTCGCCGGTCTCCATCAGCTTCTTCTCGATGCGCTCGGTGACCTGACGCGACACCTCTTCGGCGCTTGCACCCGGCCAGTTGGTGCGGATCACCATGGCCTTGAAGGTGAACGGCGGGTCCTCGCTCTGCCCCAGCTTGGTGTAAGACAGCGCCCCCACCACGGCGAACAGCAGCATGATGTAGAGGACGATCTGGCGATGACGCAGCGCCCAGGCAGACAGGTTGAAGCTCATGCGGGCTTACTCCTTGGCGGCCAGTTCGACGTTGCGATTGTCCCGATCGACCGGGCGCACCTGCTGGCCTTCGCGAAGAATCTGTACCCCGGCGGCGACGACCCAATCGGAAGCGGTCAACCCTTCCAGCACCGGCACACGCTCATCACCATAGGCGCCGACACGCACCGGACGACGCTGCACGCGGTGCTCCTTGGGATCGACAACCCAGACGAACGCCTGGCCCTGCTCGGCGCTGAGTGCCGACAGCGGTACGGCCAGCGGTACCTCGCCATTGCTGGCGATGAATACCCGCGCACTCTGGCCCAACTCAGCCGGCACCTTGCCTTCGGTGAACGCGACACGTGCGGCGAAAGTGCGCGACTGCGGATCGGCCGCCGGGGCCATCTCACGGATGCGGCCGGGGAAACGCTGATCAGGCTGCGACCACAGCTCGACCTCGACCACCTGACCAATTTCGAAGCGACCAAAGCTCTGTTCCGGCAGGCTGATCGACACCTCACGTTCGCCGTCGGCAGCCAGGGTGAACACCGTCTGACCGGCCGCCACCACCTGCCCCACCTCGACCGCGCGACGGGCGATCACGCCGTCCTGCGAGGCCCGCAGCACGGCATAGTCGGTCTGGTTGCGGGCCACGTCGTACTCGGCCTTGACCTGCTTCAAGCGCGCTTCGCCGGAGCGGTATTGGTTTTCGACGTTGTCGAACTGCGAACGGCTGACCAGATTGCGCTCAAGCAGTTTCTTGTAGCGCTCACGCTCGGCACGCACGGTTTGCAGGTTGGCCTCGGCTGCCGCCATCTGCGCGCGAGTGGCCTCCAGTTGCAGACGCACGTCCTGTGGATCAAGTTCGGCCAGGGCCTGATCCTTCTTCACCCGGTCACCGACATCCACCGTGCGCTTGCTCACCTTGCCGGCGATACGGAAGGCAAGCTCCGGCTCGTAGCGGGCGCGCACCTCACCCGGATAGCTGTCGACCAGCGCCGTAGCGGGCTGCGGCTGCACCACCATGGCAGGACGGATAGGCTGCTCCGCCTGTTCACCGTTACCACAGGCAGACAACAGGAAGACGAGACTCAGAGAAGCAACGAGCGGGAGAACATGGCAAGACATGTGTAAGACCTTTCAGAGAAGGTTTGGAATATTTGTACTGGCGGGTATAGTAAAAATAGCAAACTCGCCAGTCCAGTATTAAAATCCGCCAATGCCTGACAAGTTGTTACAACCTTCCGGCCCCGGTCGTCCGAAAGACCCCGCCAAACGTCGCGCCATCCTCGAGGCGGCCAAGAGCCTGTTCCTGCGTAATGGTTATGACGGTAGCAGCATGGACGCCATCGCTGCCGAGGCGGGCGTTTCCAAGCTCACGGTGTACAGCCACTTCACCGACAAGGAGACCCTGTTCTCCGCGGCGATCAAGGCCAAATGCGAAGAGCAACTCCCCGAACTGTTGTTCGAGCTACCGGACAACGTACCGCTGGAAAGCCAGCTAATGGGCATCGCACGCGGCTTCCTGGCGCTGGTCAATAGCCGCGAATCAGTGGAAATGCACCGGATGATGGTGAGCCTGGCCAGCCAGGGCTCCAAGCTGTCGCAGATGTTCTACGAAGCCGGCCCGAAACGGGTGCAGGATGAGATGGAAGTGCTGCTGCACAAAGCGGCCCAGCGCGGACTGCTGAGCCTGGACAATCCGCACCTGGCCGCCGACCAATTCTTCAGCCTGCTCAAGGGCGGCGCGCATTTCCGCCTGCTGATCGGCTGTAGCGAGCCGCTCGAGGGTGAAGCCGCGGAACATCATGTGCAGGACGCGGTACAGCTGTTTCTGCGCGCTTACCGACCCTGAACCTACGCGCTGGCTTCCAGCTTCTTCTTCGGGTAGATGTCGTAACGGCTCGACTTGCCTTCCAGCACATAGCCCGGTTTGCTCCCTTCAATGGCCGGCGCCTTGCGTGGGCGCTTGACCACAACGCGATGAGTGGCCAGCGCCAGCGCCGCTTCGAGCAACGCCGGCGCATCCAGATCATCACCGACGAACGGGCGGAACAGGCGCATTTCCTTCTTCACCAGCGCACTCTTGTCACGATGCGGGAACATCGGATCGAGGTAGATCACCTGCGGCGCCTCGTCCTGCCAGTTGCGCATCAGCTCGATGGCATTTCCGGTAAGCAGGCGCATGCGCGCGACGATGGGCGCCACATCGAAATCCAGCGCCGCCCGCTGCAGGCCGTCTTCCAATAGCGCAGCGACCAGCGGCTGACGCTCGATCAGGGTCATCTCGCAGCCCAGGCTGGCCAGCACGAACGAGTCACGCCCCAGCCCTGCCGTCGCGTCGAGAATCCGTGGCCGAATGCCCGATTGCACGCCTACGGCCTTGGCAATCATCTGCCCACTGCCGCCACCGAACTGGCGGCGATGCGCCGCAGCCCCCTCGACGAAATCCACCCGCACCGGGCCTGGCGCCTTGTCGCCCAGCTCGACCAGTTGCAGCCCGCCGTCACCCAGTTGCAGGGCGAACTCGGTCTCGCCCTCCTGTGCCAGGCCCAGACGTGACGCCCATCGGGCGGCCGCTTCGGCGTACTGAGGATGCAAGGCTTGGATGCGGATGCTGGCGTTGTGCCGCTCGTCGGTCATTGGCTCGTTCTGCTCAAAAATCACTCAAAGCACCGGCCACACGGCCGATATCGAAGAAGCGGCATTCTGCCAGACCCGGCCGCCGACAGCCGCATCGAGAGTGAACATGTTCGACGCCCTCTCCGCCCCACGCCCAAATAACAGCCCCGTCAGCGCTCGTCCTCTGGATGACGAACTCGACCGCGCGACGCACGAATCCATCAACTATCAGATTCTGCGCCGCACCCTGGGTATCGAAGACGAGCAGAAGCCCGGTGAGATCGCTCGTGAGCTGCGGGAAACCGCCGAGCCACCTGCCGTGTCCAGCAGCGCCGCCGTGGTCAGCCAGGCGGTAATCGATCAACGCGGCCTGGAACTGAATGTCAGCGTGGGCCAGGCGCCCCAGCAGGTCGACCCGCTGGTGCTGGATATGGCTGGCAACGGCTTCTCAACCAGTGGTCTTGGCCGTCCGGTGCGTTTCGATCTGGATGCCGACGGCCGTATGGATTCGATCAGCGCACCCACCGGTGACGATGCGCTATTGGCGCTGGATCGTAACGGCAATGGGCGCATCGACGATGGCCGCGAACTTTTCGGCGATCAGCATGGGGCCGCCAATGGCTTCGCCGAACTGGCACACTTCGACGATAACGACGACGGCCGTATCGATGCAGCCGATGCCGTGTTCGACAAACTGCGCCTGCTGCGTTTCGACGCCCAGGGCCGCCAGCAGCTGCAAACGCTTGGAGAAGCCGGCGTCAGCGCCATCGACCTGCGCGCCCGCGACGTCAGCATCGCCCTCGGCGCTTACGACCAGATCGCGCAGCTGGGTCGCTTCGAATTCGCCGATGGGCGCAGCGGACAGGCAGCCGATCTGCTATTGGCCAAGCGCTAGCAGGCCGTTGAAAAACGTAGCCGAGGCAGCCAGTGCAAGGCAAAAACAGGCGAAAAAGCGGAGTTTACGAGTTGTAAATGAGCATTTTGAGCCTGTTTTTAACGCAGCAATGGCAACGCAGGTAGTTTTTCAACAGCC
>NZ_RHQP01000047.1:0-30711 GCF_003935465.1 Pseudomonas sp. o96-267 | reverse complement strand
TTCGCCCCCGCGCTCACCGACAGAGTGATTCTGCCGGCAGCACGGGGAGGTCGCTACTTTTTCAACAGAATCGGCCGATAGCAGCCCCTAACAAACTTGTCCTCACCTCCCAAGCTACACGGTCAATCCCGTGACAGGGCGTGATGACCGAGTATTCAAAGCGCGGTAGCGCCATAGCCGAGAGCTGGGGTTCCCTAGCCGTATCCATCAGCGCCTGTGTTCGCCGCTTGGCGGTGAACATCAGGCCAGGCGCACGGAGTTACGGCTGTAGGCTGGCGGCCTGTATTTGAGTCGTCACTTGCTACAGAGAAAGGCCACTCGTTCATATGCAGCGAGTGGCATCCCTCTGTACTTACCGTTCGGCAATTGTGTCGTATTTCCGGCCGCGATGGTTTGCCCCGGCCAATTACGCTGCGTTAGTGTCGGCCGTCCCTGGGGGCGGAGCCCTCGTTCATTTCGGCATGGAGGTGTGTATGTTCCCTATCGATACCTGGCTGGCTTATACGGGCGCCTGCATTCTGCTGGTGCTGGCTCCCGGTCCGGACAATCTGCTGGCGGTGGCGCGTGGGCTCGGTCAAGGGCGCCTGGCGGCCATCGTTTCAGGTATGGCGTCGGGCACCGGGATTCTGTTTCACGTATTGGCGGCGTCGCTGGGGCTGACGTTGCTGATGCAGACCTCGGAGCTGGCGTTCTGGCTGATCAAGTGCATCGGCGCTGGTTATCTGCTCTGGCTGGGTATCAAGGTGCTGCGCACGCGCAACCTGATCAGCTTTCGCTCCGTCACCCGGCAGTCGCTGCCGAGCATCTTTCTCACCGGTTTTCTGTCCGCCGCACTCAACCCCAAGCCGGGCTTTTTCGTGTTGGCGTTCATCCCGCAGTTCGTCGATCCGCAGCGCGGCTCGGTGAGCACGCAGATGCTGGTTTACGGCCTGTGGTTCGCGGTGCTGACGGCAGTAGGCTTCGCGCTGATGGGCGTGTTCGCTACCTCGCTGTCGCGCTATCTGCAGGCGCGGCCGCGGGTGGTGAAGGGTTTGAACCTGGGCGCCGGGATGACCTTCGTGGCCTCCGGCGTATCAGTGGCGACGCTGAGCCAGCGTTAGGCTCAGCGGCAGGGCTGGTGCCGTTCAGGCATCTGCACTCAAGGCGGCATGGGTACGCAGTTCTTCCTCGATGAATGCGGCGATCATCGCCCGGTAAACCTGCTCCACGACCGCTGCCGAGGCGCCACGCTCATCGGCCAGTGTGCGCACCTTGGCGATGACCTGCTCGACGCGCGCAGGGGCGCGAACGTCTGCACTGTCTTTCTTGAAGCGCGCCGCCTGGGCGACGAAACCGCCGCGTTGAGCGATGAGGTCGACCATGGCGCGGTCGATCTGGTCGATGCGCTCGCGCACCTCTTCAAGGGAATTGCATTGCACGTCCATATGACGATTTCCTGTGGTGGTTCGAATGGGGCAACCACGTTAGTCAGCATGGCGCCATGCGTCCAGCGCAACTGCCCACCGTTTTTGCGCGGCGGGCGCTGGCTGTGACGCGTGTCTCTGGCAGGTGATCAAGCCTGCCCCGTCAATGATGCTCGATGCGATTGCGCCCGCTGCGCTTGGCGCGGTAAAGCCCGCTATCACTGTGCGGCAGTTCAGCTCTGAGGTGGCGTACGCCATTGTCACGCGCCGTGCGTGGCATGCCGGCCCGATAAAAACAGTGAATGACTGGAGGGCCCGCAGTCTAACTCGTCAGCCACCACGTGGCTGCTCGCCCGCCGGGCAGGCCCAACTGACAGTCGAGCACAGCCCATGAAACGCGCCCGAATCATTACCTCCGAATTACACGATCTGCGGAGCGAGCAGCAGGCGGAGTTGATGATTTTCGGCACGCCGAAGGAGCGGCTCGATTTCTATCGGCGGGAAATTCAGTACGAAACCAGCCTGCTGGCCGGACGCACCAACTCGTATCTGACGGCGCAGTCGTTTCTGGTGATCGCCTATGCATCGTCCATGGCCAACCTGAACGAAAACTGGGGGGCGCTATTCACCCTGGTGGTTCCGGCGCTGTTCACGCTGCTGGGCATTATCAGTTCACTGCACGCCTGGCCGGGGATCAGGGCCTCCGCGACGATCATCGAGCACTGGCACTACAAGCAGGAGCAGTTGCTGAGCAGCGATCCCGAGTTCGGCCATGCCTATGACGACTCCCCACTATTCAGCGAGAAGGAGGCCAGCCGGGAGAGCACTTACAAGTCGCTGCTGTTCTTCCTGCGCTCGCCCTGGCTGTTCATCGTTTTCTGGAGCGTGCTGGGCGTGTTTTCGATCTGGTTGCAGTTGCCCTCGGCGAATCTGTGACCCGCCGCAAACGAGCCTGATGGCAGCCATCGCCAGCCAATCAAGTCGAACTTCTGCCTCTTACACCTTTCAATCCTGATACATGTCGCGTTCACCAACGCGACCACTCACTGCGCCGTGCGGCGCATCAGCGGAGGTATCGATCATGAGTTCGAATCTGCAAGGCAAGAAGGTGCTGTTCATCACCGCCAACACGGGCATCGAGCGCGACGAGTTGCTCAAGCCGATGCAGGCGCTGAAAGATCAGGGCGCCAGCGTCACCCACGCCAGCGTCAAGGGCGGCGAGGCCGAAACCTGGCTGCAGGACAGCAAGAAGGACGTCAGCGTGCAGTCCGACACCCAGATCAAGGGAGTGGGCGCGGCGGATTACGATCTGCTGGTGATCCCCGGCGGTACGGTGAACGCCGACAACCTGCGCCAGGATGAGGACGCGCAGCGCCTGGTGCAGGAGTTTCGTGATGCAGGCAAGACGGTCGCGGCGATCTGCCATGGCCCCTGGCTGCTGATCGATGCTGGCGTGGTGCCAGGCAAGGTGCTGACGTCGTATGCCAGCGTGCGCCTGGATCTGGCCAATGCCGGTGCGAGCTGGGTAGACGCCGAGGTGCAGGTTTGCCCAGGGCAGAACTGGACGCTGATCACCTCACGCAACCCCGACGATATTCCTGCGTTCAACGAGGCCATCAGCCAGGCGTTGCTGGCGGCCTGAGCCAGCCTCCCGTCAGTGATGCTCGATGCGATTGCGCCCACCGCGCTTGGCGCAGTACAGGGCGATATCGCTGCGTGACAGGGCGGCCTCGACGCTGGCATCGCTGGCGTTGAGCGAAGAGATGCCGACGCTGACGGCGAGGAAGATCGGCTCCCCGGCGTGCACGATCGGCGTCTTGGCCAGTTCGTTCTGGATGCGGGTGGCGAAGTGCATGGCCTGGTCCAGATCCGCTTCGCTGAGCACCACGGCGAACTCTTCGCCGCCCAGGCGCCCGGCGGTGTCGGTCTTGCGCAGCTGGGTGCAGAGAATCGCCGCGAAGTGGCGCAGGGCCTGGTCGCCGACGTTGTGGCCCCAGCGGTCGTTGATGGTCTTGAAGTAGTCCAGGTCGAACATCAGGATCGCCGCGCTCTGCTCGGGGCTGCGTTGCAGGCGCGCCAGTTCGGCTTCAAGCTGGCGCATGAAGTGCCGGCGGTTGGCGAGTTGGGTGAGAAAGTCGGTGGTGGCGAAGGCCTGCAGCTCGGCTTCGATCTGCTTGCGTTCGGTGACGTCGGTCATGAAACCATGCCAGATCACGCTGCCATCTTCTTCACGGCGCGGGCAGGCTTCGCCCTGGCACCAGGCGATTTCACGCCCCGGCACCTGCACGCGAAACTCCAGATGCCAGTCCGTCAGCTCCTCGGCCGATAGCTGCAGAGAATCGATAAAGGCCAGGCGGTCGTCGGGGTGGACGATGGCCGTCAGCGCGTCGGCATCCTGCATCAGTTGTATCGCACTGAGACCGCAGATGGCTTGCGCGCCGGCACTGACGTAGGTGAAGGCGGATGTGCCGTCGGCCTGCCGGCGGAACTGGAAGACCATGCCGGGGATTTCATTGGTCAGGTCGGTCATCAGGGCCGCGGTCTGCTGTACCTGCTCGGACAGGCGGCGCATGGCGGTGATGTCGGTGGTGGTGCCAATCATGCGCAGCGGTTTGCCGTGCATGTCGCGCTCGACCACCTTGCCGCGGCTGCATACCCATTTGTACTGGCCGTCGCGGCAACGCAGGCGGTGCTCGACTTCATAGGCGTCAGTGCGCTGATCCAGGTGCGCCTGGATTGTCGCGCGCACGTAGTTGAGGTCAGCCGGGTGCACGCGGGTATAGCTCTCTTCGATGCGATTGCCGATTTCGTGGTCGGCATAGCCGAGCAGCGCCTTCCAACTGCTGGAGTAATGGATGTCGCCGGTGGTGATGTCGCGGTCCCAAATGCCTGTACCGCTCCCGGCGATGGCCAGTGCCATGCGCCGCTCGCTGGCATGCAGGGCGGCGACTTCATGGCGCTGGCGGGCCTCTTGGGCTTCGCGCGCCAACAGGTCGAGGGCCAGTGCGGCAAAGTCCTGCAGGGCTTCGTGCTGCTTGGCGTCGAGCGTGCGGGGAGGGTCGAAATGCAGGTAGAGCGTGCCGAGCCTGACGCCCTCTTGCATCTGCAAGGGCCAGACCAGGGAGGTGGGTGAGGTTTCACGAGTGTCGATGAGCCTTGCCAGACGTGCGTCGCTCAGGCCAGGGCTGGCCCAGATATGCCGTGCAGCCCCAACGCCGGAGACCAGCGCGGCGGCCGAGTCGAAATAGCGGCTAAGCAGGCGCACGAAGCCATCGAGCCGCTCATCATTGGCGCTGGTGGGCGCGTTGACCGAACACAGGGGCTGCATAGTGGTTCTGCTTGGATAGAAACGCGGAAGGCGCCTGATATTGATACGCCATTAGCACGCTGGCGTCTAATCGTTCGTGCACCTCACGCCAGTGTTCATCGGCCTTTGCGCCGGATACTCAGCCGCCAATCCCTCTGGCCAGGGCCTGCACTGGCTCTGGCTGCGGGTTTTCAGAGTGGCCGCGCGCCTTAAAATTGTTATGATATAACATCTTTCAGATGGATCGTTTACCGATACATCCCGCACTGCTGTCTGGACGTCGCCAGCCGCCCCAGCAGGCCAACGCACACCCCTCCCTCACTTAGAAAACGCAACGCTAGGAATACCCATGAAAGCCACTTCGGCCTCCCTCGCCGTCATGACCGCCCTGGTCACGCCTCAGATTCACGCTGCCTCATCCGGCAACTCCACCGTTTCGCTCGGCTCGGTCTACGTCACCCCGGAGGCCAGCGGCACGCTGCGCACCGACAGCATCCTGTCCTCGGTCGACATCATGAGCAGCGACAAGATCGAGGATAAGAACGTGATGAACAGCTGGGAGCTGGTGGGCCAGATGCCCGGCATCCAGCTGACCGAGACGCGCATGGGCGCCGAGTCCGGCAAGGTGACCTTCCGTGCGTTCAACGGCGAGGGGTACATCAATGGCATCAAGACGCTGATCGACGGCGTACCGAGCAACGTCAACAGCGGCAACCAGCGCTTCATCGACATGGTCTTCCCGCTGGATCTGGAATACATCGAGGTGGTGCGCGGCACCAATGACCCGCGCTACGGCCTGCACAACATCGGCGGCAACATCAATTTCGCCACCCGTCAGGGCGGCAACTACACCGACGGTCGCCTGACCTACGGCAGCTTCAACACCCGTGAATTCCAGCTGGCCGTCGGCCACGAGGAAGGCAACTTCGCGCAGAACTACTTTCTGGCCAAGCAGGATTCCGACGGTTTCCGCGACCACAGCAACTCCAACAAATACTCCCTGGGCGGCAAATGGTTCGTCACCGATGACGAGAAGACCATGAAGCTCGGCGTGATCGCCCGCCTCTACCACCACCAGGCCGAGGAGCCGGGTTTTCTCACCGCGCAGGAGCTGGCCGCGAGCCGCTCGCAGTCGCCGGAAAAAAACGCCAACGATGGCGACGACCGCGACATGAAGCACCTCAGCGCGCATGCCGATTTCCAGCTCAGCGATGACCTGAGCCTGAGCAACAAGCTGTACTACAACAGCTACGACGATGACCGCACCGTGACTTTCACCAGCTACCCGGTCGGCAATGCCCCGCGTCAGCGCCGCCAGTGGGAAGAGCGCCAGACCGGCGTACTGAGCAACCTGACCTGGCGCGCCCACGAGATGTTGACCCTCGACGGCGGCATCAACTACGAGCAGCAGAACAACGAATACCGCCGCTACCGCTACAACTTCGGCATCCCCACCGATTTCGACACGCCGCCGGCACGCACGCAAAACGACGACAGCTACACGCTGTACAACACCGGCGCCTATGCCCAGGCGATCATCCAGCCCATCGAGCAGTTGAAGATCATCCCGGCGTACCGCGTCGACAAGTTCTCCGGTAATACCGAGCTGATGAACGGCGAGAAAGCCGAGCTGCAGGACTATGGCTGGATCGAACAGCCCAAGCTCAGCGTGGTGTACAGCATCACCCCGGACATCAACGTCTACGCCAACTGGGGGCGCACCTTCCAGATCCTTACCGGGTCAACCGCTCCGGCCTACATGACCGCCGGCCAGGCCTCGTACAAACCGTCGATCAACACCGGCAAGGAAGTGGGGGTGAAGTTCAAGCCGTTCGCCGGCTCGGAGGCGCGCATCGCCGTGTGGCAACAGGAAGCCACCGACGAAGTGGCCAACATGCCCAGCACCGGCACCACCGTCGGCCTGGGTGAAACCAAGCGTCGTGGCATCGACATGCAGCTCACCGCACAGCTGAACGATCAGTGGACGGTGTGGGGTTCGCACGCCATCCAGGAAGCCAAGGTGGTCAGCGCCTTCACCGCTGGCGGGCAGTCGCTGGCGGGCAAGGAGGTGTTCTCCACGCCGCGCTACATCAGCAATGCCGGGGTCGACTACCAGTTCAACGACGCCTGGCGCTTCGGCCTGTCGGCCCGCGCCCAGGGCGACTACTACATCGACGAGCTGAACCAGCAAGGCAAGTACGGCGGCTTCGCGGTGCTCGATGCCAACGTGCGCTATCAGGTATCGGCCACCACCAGCCTCGACCTGCAGATGAAGAACCTGACCGACCGCGACTACGAGTACGTATGGTTCGACAACTTCTTCTGGGGCGGCGATGACCAGCCGATGTTCTCCCCTGCTCCAGGCCGCTCGGCCTATCTGTCGGTGAACATGAAGCTGTAAGCCGCAGCCAGGCTAAGACACTCTGCGACCTGGACTATAGGGTGCGCCGCGCGCACCGCCAGACCAGCTCAACAACAACCGTTGCACAGGTCGCATACCATCAATGAAAAGGCCAGAGACAAACCCTGGCCTTTTTGCGTTCAAGGGGATGAGTATCAGCGCCAATGTGGTTGCGGCTTGCCCCGGTGCGCACAGCGCACCCTACGACAGCCGCTCTCGGAAGCACGTCATTGAGTCGCGTCAACCATCGCCCACAAGCGGGCTCCTACAGCATGCTCTGCAGCGCCCAGCGCCCAGCGTCATGCCGATGCCGGCCAGCGAGCGTAGGGTACGCCGTGCGCACCGGAATTTCCGAGGTACCAGCTGGTGCGCGCGGCGCACCCTACGACAGAGATTCCTAGAGGTACTTCAGCCAGCGCATGTCGCGACGCCGCGCCTTGAGCCGCGCGAACCACTGCGTGGGCGCAAACAGCACCAGCGCCAGCAGCACGGTCGTAGCCCAGACCCACCCCATCGAATCGAAGCCGAAGTAGTGCCCCTGGTTCGCACCCCAGATGGCCAGGGCGGTGACATAGAGCAACTTCAGCACGTACAGGTGCAGCAGGTAGAAGAACATCGGAGCACTGCCGAATACAGCCAGGGTACGCACCAGGCGCCCGTCGTTGCGGCGCTCGAAGGCCGCCAACAACAGCAGGCCGATACCCAGCGTCAGCGCCAAAAACAGCAGCGCCGGCGGATACTTGGTGATATTGAACAAGCCCATCAGCGTTTGCAGCGCGGTTTCTTCAACGACCCAGGGCTTCTCGCCATAGCCGTTGAGCAGGCGCAGCAGAACGAACAGCGCCAGCGCAGCGAAACCGACTCGACGCAGCAATTGCAGGCGCTGCTCGGGCGCGCTCGCGCCGCGAAACCACGGGCCAATCACATAGCCCAGGGCGATCACCCCGATCCACGGCAGCACCGGGTACGAGGTGCGCAGTCGTAGTGTCTCAGAAAACTCCAGCCAGCCGCGGTCATGCAGGATCGCCCAGGGAATATGCAGCGCCGACTCTGGGCCGAAGTGCAGCCCATCGAGCAGATTGTGCCCCGCCACCAGCGCCAGCCCCAGCACGGCCAGCAGCGCTCGCGGCAGCCATAGCAGCGCGGCGAGCGCCAGCATGCTCCGGCCGCTGGCCCAGATCACCTGCAGGTAGATCACCGTGGGCGGGAACTGGAAGGTCCAGGCGAAGTTGACCAGGGTGAACTCCAGCACCACCAGAAACAGCCCGCGCTTGAACAGAAAGGCGCTGGTCGCCGCCCGGCTCATCTGCTTCTCGCCATAGAGAAACGCCGAAAGCCCGGTGAGCAGGATGAATACCGGCGCGCACAGATGCGCCAGGGTACGGCTGAAGAACAGCGCAGGCTCGGTGGCGGTCACGTCCATCGGGTCGCCGACCTGCAGGTGCAGGTAGAAGGTTTCGCGAACGTGATCGAGCAACATGAAGAGGATGACTAGACCGCGCAGGGCGTCGATCGAGAGCAGACGATTGGAGGACATGGAGGACTTCGAATGGGGCCAACAGGAAATGTAATATCATAACAAATACTGCTAAGCCGATGTCATCCGAGTGCGGCGCAGAACCGTCAGCGCGAGAAACGTCTTCGATAATCCCGTGGTGAAATCGCCAGGTGTCGCTGGAATGTCGCGCGCATTCGTTCCTCGTCACCGAAGCCGCATTGCCGGGCGACCACATCGATATTACGGGTGGAGTCCTCCAGCAACCTGCGCGCCGCTTCGAGGCGGAAAATTTCCACGGCCTTGGCTGGCGTGCGTCCGGTCTTCTGTTTGTACAGGCGAGAGAAATGCCGCGGGCTCATGTGGCAGCGCTCGGCCATGGCCTCGATATTCAGCTCAGGGCTGTCCAGATGGTCGCCAAGCCAGCGGTGCAGCTCATCGAAGGTCGAGGTGTCCTTAGCCTGCGCCTGCAGCAACTCGCTGAACTGCGCCTGCCCGCCAGGACGCTTGAGAAAGACCACCAGCTCACGCGCCACCTGCATGGCCACCTCTCGCCCGCAGTCGGCTTCGACCAGTGCCAGGGCGAGGTCGATACCGGCACTGACACCCGCGGAGGTCCACACTGCGCCCTGCTCGACGAAGATGGCGTTGCTGTCCACTTCGATGGCCGGGAAACGCGCCTTGAGCATGTCGCACATCGCCCAATGCGTCGCCGCACGCTTGCCCTCGAGCAGCCCCGCGTGAGCCAGCAGAAAGGTACCGCTGCATACGGAGGCCGTGCGCCGCACTCGGCGTGCGCTGCTGGCGATCCAGGCGATCAGCTCGGTCGATTCGGCCACCGCGCGCTCGATTTCCGGCGCACCAGGCACGATCAGCGTATCGACCTGCGCCAGCTTTACCTCTGCCAGCGGCTGGGTATCCACCACCAGGCCTTCGGCAGTGCCCACCAAACCGCCCGCAAGGCTGACAGTGAGGCGCTCGTAACCCGGCAAACCGCGCTCGTGCATGGCCTTGGTGGCCGCCCAGAACACCGTCTGCGCGCCGGTAAGATCGAGCAGGCCGACTTGCGGGTAGGCGAGGAACAGAATGGTACGCGGGCGAGTTGGCATGATTTCGGGGGTATATGTCGTATCTGCCGAAATGCTCCTCTCCTAGCATGGCTCCGTCAAACGAAACGTGCCAAAGCCAGGAGTACCAGATGAAACAACGCATTCTGATTGTCGGTGGTGGTTTTGCCGGGGTATGGAGCGCCCTCAGTGCCATGCGCCTGCTCGACCAACACGGACGAACGGATATCGGCGTGACCTTGCTTGCCCCTCAGCCGGAGCTGCGCATTCGACCGCGCTTCTACGAGCCGAATGTGCACAGCATGAAAGCGCCACTGACAGAGCTGCTGGCAGCCGTTGGGGTGGAATTCGTACAGGGCATGGCCGAGAGCATCGATGCACCGCGTCAGCAGGTCAGCTACCGCGACGCCGCCGGCAAGGTGGGGAACCTGAGCTACGACCGCTTGGTGCTGGCCTCGGGTAGCCGCCTGATGCGCCCAGCGCTGGAAGGCATGGAAGCGCATTTGTTCGATGTCGATGAAATCGAGCAGGCGGTGCGCCTGGAGCAGCATCTGGCGAGCCTGGCAGAGCGTCCGCACAGCACCGCACGCAATACCGTGGTGGTCGCCGGCGGCGGCTTTACCGGCATCGAGACCGCTACGGAAATGCCGGCACGCTTGCGCGCTCTGCTCGGTGATGACGCCGCCATTCGCGTGGTAGTGGTCGACCGTGGCGAAGAGATTGCCGCCGTGCTGGGCGACGGCATTCGTCCAGCGATCAGCGAGGCATCGCGGGAACTGGGAATCGAATGGTGCCTGGGGCGCATGGTGGTGGCGGTCGATGCCGACGGCGTGACCCTGGATGACGGCCAGCGTATAGCCTCCAATACCGTGATCTGGACCGTGGGTTTTCGCGCCAGCGCACTGACCGAGCAGATCAGTGCTCCACGTGATCATCAGGGACGACTGCAGGTAGATAGCCAGCTCAAGGTCCAGGGTCAGCCGGTGATCTTCGCAGCAGGCGATACCGCCCGCGCCGCAACGGACGATGTTGGCAACTTCAGCGTGATGTCCTGCCAGCACGCCATCGCCTTGGGTCGCCACGCCGGCAACAACGCAGCAGCCGAATTGATCGGGGTAGCGACAACGCCCTACAGCCAGCCCAAGTACGTGACCTGCCTCGATCTCGGCGCCTGGGGTGCGGTGTACAGCGAAGGCTGGGATCGCCAGGTAAAACTGATCGGCAGTGAAGCCAAGACGTTGAAGCAGCAGATCAACAGCCTGTGGATCTACCCGCCGGTCGCTGATCGCGCCATCGCCCTGGCAGCAGCTGACCCGGCAATTCCAGTGGCTTGAGCAAACCAACCACTTCACGTCTCCACCTGAACGAAGCGCGGCGAAGGCAGTCGGAAATGCAGGACAATCGTCAAGGAAACCCTGCCCCATGCTGCCCAACCGCGCCCTCCTTTCCGCCTTCGTCGTGGCCCTGCTCAGCCCTCTTGCCGAGGCGCAGGAGCCGTTGCGCATCCAGAGCCTGCAACGCTGCGGCGACCTGCTCGCCAGTGAAAAGCAGGAATGGTGCATGCAGGTGCGTGGCCTTGGCGCGAAGTTGCCCAAGCTGCACCTCGGCGACGACACCCTGCCCGCTTCGGCGGTCAAACGCACGGGCGATGGCCTGCGCCTGCAACTGAGCAGCGACAAACATCGCAGCGCACCGCTGTGGCTGGAGGACGACTCGCGCGCCAGCAATCCGGTGTGGCTGTCGCTGCACCGCAGCCATGTGCTGGCTGCCGGGCCGGATGAAGTGGCGAAGAACATGGATGGCCTGACCACCTATGTCGACCTGGTCAGCCTGCTGATCGAGGAACGCCACGACGGCCTCGACGAGGCCAAGCGCCTAGCGAAGAAGTACGACGCCAAGGTAGTCGGCGCCATCCCACCGCTGAACGTCTACCAACTGCGCCTGCCAGTGAAGAACCTGACCGAGCGCGATGCGCTGGTGTTACGTATCGGCAACGAAGTCAGCGTCGATGCTGTGGTGGTGGAAGAAAGCGCACCAGAGCGTGGCGAAGAAAGCGAGGCCGCCCGCAAGTCGGCACATAAACCGGAAAAGAACTCCGAGGAATGGGCCGCGAACCGCTTCATGGATGCGGTCAACTATTACCAGCGACGCATCCCGGCGGGCGACACGCCCATCGAAGCCGAGCCGATTCGCGTCGTCGTGATCGAGCGCAACGTCGACTTCGACGCGCCCGACTTCGCCGACTACCTCGGCGCCTGTTCCGATGGCAAACCGCGCACCTGCGTCTATGCGCGTGATGCCGACGAGCCGGACAACCACGGCAGCACCGTGGCCGGCATCCTCGCCGCGCACTGGGACAAAGGCGGCAACACCGGATTCCTGCGCGGGCTGGACAAAGCAAGCCAGGGCTTCGAAGTCATCGTCGAACGCAACTCGGACGCCGGCATCACCGCCAACATCGCCGCCTCGGTGAACCTGGTGGAAGACGGCGTGCGCGTACTCAACTGGAGCTGGGGCATCCACCGCGTCGGCACGCGCAATGTCGAAGGCGACGAGATCGATTCGCTGGTGCGGTCCGGCATCGCCATGAGCGGCTACGAAGAATTGCTTGAGGAGTTCTTCCTCTGGCTGCGCGAGGAACACCCGGACGTGCTGGTGATCAACTCCGCCGGCAACGGTTCGTCCTTCTCCGGCCGGGACGAATACCGCCTGCCCTCCTCGTTCATTACCGAGCAGTTGCTGGTGGTCGGCGGGCATCAGCGCAGCAAGGAAAAAGAGGCCGAAATCGACGACCCGACTTACGTGGTCAAACGCGACTCATCGAACGTCGACATGCGTGTCGATATCACCGCCGCCGCCTGTGCCCGCGCGTCCACCCAAGAGGTCGATGCCACCGGCGATGTGCATTGTGGCACCTCCTACGCCACGCCCCTGGTCACTGGCGTGGTCGCAGCCATGCTGTCGATCAATCCGCGCCTGCAGCCGGAACAGGTACGCATGCTGCTACGGCGCAGCGCCATGACCATCGGCGGCGATTACGACTTCGAACCGATGGACGCCGAAGACCTGACCGCGCCGATCCTGCCATCGGAGCGCAACTACAAGATGAGTGACAAGGACGTGGGCCGCTCGGCGCGACTGGATATGCAGAAGGCGCTGGACCTGGCGGTGCAGAGTCGCGATCGGGTGCGTTGAGGGCCGTTCAGGTCACTCGCCGGAAACCCGCTCGTAGAGCTCGACCGGCTCGACCTTGCCCTGGGCGCCGCACTGGCTGTGGCCCAGGCCCAAGTGACGGAAGCCGGCCTTGAACAGCACCCGGCCGGATTGCGGATTGCGCGCCAGGTGGCTGGCGTGCAGCCGGCGCAAACGAAGCTGCTGGAAGGCGAAGTTCACCAGGGCATTGCAGGCCTCACTGGCATAGCCACGGCTCCAGTAAGGCACGCCGATCCAGTAGCCCACCTCGGCCTCGCCTCGGCCAATATCCTTGAGCGCCATGCTGCCAACTAGCGTGCCGCTGTCCGACTCGGTGATGATGAAGTTGGCCGCCACGCCGCGCGCCCAATCCTGCGCACAGCGTTCGATCCACTGCTGCGCCAGCTCGGCCGGATAGGGATGGGGAATACTGCTGGTGACATCGGCAATACGAAAATCACCGGCCAGGCGCTGAACCTCGTCGGCATCCTGTAGCTGCGGTGGGCGCAGCGTCAGCCGTTCGGTTTCGATGCGGTGCTCATCCATATGCGTCTCCTGTCAAATCCATGGGGTGCGCCAGCGCCGCTTGCGCATCGCCCGTTCAGGCCGGAGAAGGCCCGATGGGATAGAACACCCCGGCGCTCCACACACCCAACCAGGGTTCTCCGTCGACCTCGCGCTCCACCGCCAGTTCCACCAGCTGATAGAACACGTTGCGGTGAATCAGCGCCTCGAGGTTACGCCGCACCAGAATGTAGGGCGAGGGTTCGAGTGTCGCAGGGTCGATCTCGACACGGATAGGATGCTCGCCGCCTGCGACCACTTCGTCCTCGACGTTGGTGGTGAAACACAGCACCTGCGCTTCCCCCTCGCCTTCGACCTGCAGGGTCACGGCGACGAAGGGCGCATCCTCGACCTGGATGCCGACCTTCTCCACCGGCGTAATCAGGAAGTAGTCGTCGCCGTCACGGCGAATGATCGTGGAAAACAGCCGCACCATGGGTTTGCGGCCGATGGGCGTGCCCAGGTAATACCAGGTGCCATCGCGGGCGATTCGCATGTCGATATCGCCACAGAAATCGGGATTCCACAGGTGCACGGGGGGCAAGCCCTTGCCTTCACCCTTGGGGATCTGCGCCAGCAGATCGCCCGCCTTGCCTGGATCGCTCATGGTCTTTCCTCGTCCAGTTCGATTCGAACGGACGAGGATACACCGTGCCACCTGTCGCGGCTAAAGCCCCTCCCACAAGAGCGGCGCGCCGATTGTCCCTACTCTTAGCGTCCCACGCCCAACAGGCTGCGCGCATAATCATGCAGCGGCGGGCCGATGAGGTCCTGCGGCTGGGCGTCGTAAAACGTCAGGAATCCGCCACGGCTGCGAATCCGCGCGGTGTCGACCAGGAAGCGAGTATTAGTTTCGATCAGCATCAGCTGGATCGAGGCGCGGTCCGTACCAAGGCGATCCACAGCCTCCTGATCCTCCCACTCTTCCAAGGTGCCGATACGGTCGTCGCTGTAGGCGAAACGGGCGTACAGCAAGTAGTGCGCGCCAGCGCTGCGCGCCTCGGCCATGGCTTCGTCCAGGCCTGCAGGCTGGCGTGCACGACGTACCAAAGGGAAATATTCGACGAAGCCCTTGAAGGCTTCCTCGGCTACCACATTGGGCCGCGGATAGCCGTGGCCCGGCGGCACGAAGTGCCCCTGAGCGATATAGATGAAGGAGTCCTGCTGCAGGCGCCGCGAAGCCATGCGCTCGGTGCGACCGTGATCGAGAAACCCGGCGTCGCGCAGGTGGTACTCGGCGCCACTGGCCAGATCACTGACCTTCATGCACCCGGTCAGGCCCAGCAGCGCCACCAGTAGAAGCAGGTTACGCATGAATGAATCCTCCTCGTGCCGGTGACGGAAAACCGGCGGATAAGGCATAGATGCAGGTTCTGCGCCAGCCTCGTCAAAGCCCGCGCTGCCACTCCTGACGCAGATTGGCCTGTTGTGGCCGCTCGATAGCCTCACGCACCTGCGCCAGAAGACGCGCCTTGTCACGCCCAAGATTGCCCTTGAGCACCAGGTAGTTGGACGCGTGATCACTGCGAAACACCGTCTGTTGCAATTCGAGGCCCTGCAGCAGACGCTCAACCTCACCGAATAGTTGCAGCTGCGTCAGCGGCTGGTAATCAGCGAACTGCTCGCGAAAGCGCGCCTCCCCTATGGGGAAACTGACTACCAGAGTAGAGAGGTACTCAGGCTGGGACTCGTTCATCAGGCGAGCCGAGTTGTCCGCATGCTGATCGCTGAGCACCTGACCACCGAGCCCGTTGAGAATCATCACGGAGCGGGTGATTCCGGCCTGGCCAACCTTATCCAGAGCACTGAGGCTGGACTCGAAAGTCTCGCCCTTGTTGACCCGCGCCAGCACCTCGTCATCACCGGACTCGCAGCCGACATAGGCCATCTTCAATCCGGCATCAGCCAGTTCCTTGAGCTCATCCACCGATTTCTTGCGCAGGTTGCGCGGCAGGCAATAGCTGGAAACCCGGCGCACCTCGGGCATGTGCTCGCGGATGGCTTGCAGGATGGCCAGCAGGCGCCGAGTTGGCAGCACCAGCGCGTCGCCGTCGGCGAGAAACACCCGATTGACGATCAACCGCTCGCCCGCACGACGAATTTCCTCCAGCACCTGCGCCTCATCACGGGCGCGGAATTTCTTCTGCGGCGCGGTGTACATCT
Source organism: Pseudomonas sp. o96-267 (assembly GCF_003935465.1). Classification (NCBI taxonomy): domain Bacteria; kingdom Pseudomonadati; phylum Pseudomonadota; class Gammaproteobacteria; order Pseudomonadales; family Pseudomonadaceae; genus Pseudomonas; species Pseudomonas sp. o96-267. The sequence goes on along the minus strand of NZ_RHQP01000047.1, from coordinate 15,119 downwards.
CGCAGAAGGTGCACTGGTTCCAAGAGCAGCCGTTGGTAACCGGCAGAATCAGCGACTGCGCCTCACTCGGCGGGCGAAACACTGGCTCGATGTAAGCGATGGGAAAGGTGGCGGGCATGCAGGCAGTCACTCGGTTGGTTGGCGCCCCAGCAGTTTATCCGGGCCTGGCGTGACTGCCGAGCCACTTAGGCCTTGGCCACAAGCGTCAGGACATCGCTCAGTTTGCGCTGACGTCGGGTGGCACGGCGCTCTGTTTCAACCCATCGACGATGATGGCCGTGGGTTAAAGCCCACCTTACAGCCCTACTCTTCGGGGCCGGGCGGAACTCAGCTTCAGCCCAGCAGCGATGCCAGACCTGAGCCCAATCCCCCAGCAACGCCGCGAGAGTCAGCCGCCGATGATCTTCATCACGGTGACGCCGCCGGAGAAGGCCAGATCCTGTTTGTCACCCAACGCCTTGACCAGCAATCGCTGCAACGCTGGCAAGGCCTGGTGACGCGGCTTGTCCAACAAGTCACCGACAAAGTGGCGGTTGCTCGACGACAGGCAGCCATGCAGCCAACCGGTAGACGACAAGCGCAGGCGCGAGCAGGTACGGCAGAACGGCACGCTTTCGTTGGCGATCACGCCGAAATGACCGGTGCCGGGAATGGCATAACGCATCGCCGTGGCATCCACCGGAGCGCTAGCCTGCACGTACTGGTGACGGCTGCCGATCAGCTCCAGCAGCTCCGGCAGACCGACGAATTGCTGGTTGAAGGCATTGGGGTCGCGCGCGAGATGGCCCATGCGCATCAGTTCGATGAAGCGCAGTTCGAAACCGCGCTCCAGGCAGTACTCCAGCAGTGGCAATACCTGATCCAGGTTCTGTCCGCGCAGCGGCACCATGTTGACCTTGATCTTCATCCCGGCTTCGCGCGCCGCTTCCATGCCAGCCAGCACGGTGGCCAGGTCGCCACCGCGGGCGATGCTGCGAAAAGCGTCGGCGTCGAGGGTATCGAGGGAAACATTCAGACGGCGGATACCGCATTCGATCAGCAGCGGCAGCTTGCGCTCGAGCAACTGGCCGTTGGTGGTGAGGCTGATATCGTCGAGGCCGAGTTGGCTGACCTGGCGCAGGAAAGGCTCCAGGCGCGTGCTGACCAGGGGCTCACCACCGGTAATGCGCAAGCGCTCTATACCGGCGGCTTCGATCAGGTAAGCGACGCCACGCGCCATGGCGTCAGCGGAGAGTTCGTCCTGAGCGGCGACCAGGCGCTTGCCGTTCGGCACACAGTAGGTGCAGGCGTAGTTGCAGGCGGCGGTCAGGCTGACGCGAAGATTGCGGAAGCGTCTGCCCTGGCGGTCGACGATCATTGGGAACTCCAGTTCGTTAAGAGCCGGAGTATATCGCTATGTCGGCCACGGCACAGTCCCGTGGCCGACATGCCAGGCGTCAGGCGTCGCGCTTGCGCTTGTTACCCATGCGCACGCCGATGTCCATGAGGAACTGGAAGAAGCCTTCCTGATCCTCGAGCACATTGCTCCAGAACGGCGAGTGATACAGCGCCACGGCGCCGTGCACCAGGGCCCAGGCGGCGCAGTAGTGGAAGTATGGCGGCACGTCTTCCAGCTTGCCTTCGGCGATGCGGCCCTTGATCAGCTGGGTCAGACGCTCGAAGTTGGAAGCACGGATCTTGTGCAACTGCTCGACCATTTCCGGCACTTGATTGCCCTTGACCACCTTCTCTTCGAGGCGATCGAACAGGCGATAGCGTTGCGGATCGCGCATGCGGAATTCGAAGTACGCACGCGACAGCGCTTCCTTGTCACGATCCACATCGGCCGAATGCAGCAGTTCGTTGAGATCGCGCTCGTAGTCGAGCATCAGGCGCAGGTAGATCTCCGCCTTGGACTTGAAGTGCTTGTAGATAGTGCCTTTGCCGATACCGACCGCATCAGCGATCATCTCGACAGTAACGCTGTCTTCTCCTTGTTCGAGGAAGAGTTTCAGCGCGGTATCGAGAATTTCTTGCTCGCGGCGACGGAATTCGCGGACCTTACGGGGTTCTTTCTGCATAAAGGGACTACGGGGTCAAAAATCGAAGCCACTTATTATGCCCAAATGCGGCCAAATTGCACGGATCATCCGACCATGTACGTGTTTCATGATGAGTTCCCTCTGGAAAATGGACTGCGCTATCTGAACCATGCGGCTGTCGCCCCCTGGCCGAAACGCAGTGCTGAAGCGGTTCGACGGTTCTCGGAAGCGAACGTCAGCAGCGGTGCGCGTGACTATCCCGACTGGCTGAAACTTGAGCGTAGCCTACGCGAACGCCTTGTGCGCCTGATGAACGCACCAAGCACCGGTGATATTGCACTGGTCAAGAATACCTCCGAGGCACTCTCGTTCGTGGCCTTCGGCCTGGACTGGCGAGCTGGCGACCAGGTGATCATCAGCGACGAGGAATTCCCTTCCAACCGCATCGTCTGGCTGGCGTTGGCCGCCCAGGGCGTGGAAGTGGTCGAAGTCAGTCTCAAGGGCGATGATCCGGAGGCAGCGCTGCTAGCCGCCTTCACCCCGCGTACACGCCTGTTGTCGATCAGCGCCGTGCAGTTCGCCAGCGGCCTGCGTCTCGATCTGCCGCGCCTAGGCCGCGGCTGCCGCCAGCATGGCGTGCTGTTCTGCATTGATGCCATCCAGCAACTGGGTGCCCTGCCCTTCGACGTTCAAGCCTACGACTGCGACTTCGCCATGGCCGACGGCCACAAGTGGATGCTCGGCCCGGAGGGCCTGGGGGTGTTCTATTGCCGCAGTGCGGTACGCGATCAGCTGAAACTGCACGAGTATGGCTGGCACATGCTCGAACATGCCGGCGACTACACCCGCCAGGACTGGCAGCCAGCCCGCAGTGCACGGCGCTTCGAATGCGGCAGCCCGAATATGCTGGGGGCCTTCGCTCTGGAGGCGAGCCTGTCGTTGCTCGAGGAAGTGGGCATGGAGCGGGTCGGCGTGCTGGTGGGAAAACGGGTTCAGCGCCTGAACGATGGTATTCGCGAATTGCCTGGTGCAGTGATCCATAGCCCGCTCGACCCTGCGCGTCGTGCCGGTATTCTCAGTTTCAGCCTGGCGGGCTGGGACAATCCGGCGCTATATCAGCGCTTGCGCGAGGAGCAGGTGATCTGCGTGCAACGCGGCCCAGGAGTGCGTTTATCGCCGCATTTCTACACCAGCGAGCAGGTGATCGAGGAAACGCTGAGCCTGCTAACCCAGCTGGCAAAAGGGTGAGGACTCACCAGCGCCCGTGGTATTCCAAATCCGTTTAAAAAACTCAGGCTTTGGCCTGGACGCTCGCGAATCATGGCCAATACTGGAACGTACTGGTGTGCGGCATCTCCCCCCAAGTGCCCCGCCAGCCAAGGTACCGTGGACCGCGTACCTTGATTTACTCCTAATGGTCTTGACCCGGATTCATCCCCCAGAGTCCGGGTTTTTTTTGCTCAGCGGATCGCCGTTCCCGTAGGGTGGGGTAGCCGCCTGTCACGATCTGACTGCTGAGCTGGATCTGGGTGCGGCGTAACCCACCATAGCTGCAACGCCTCACGTCGCCTGGTGCGCGCCGCGCCACCTACGGGCTGTTATGCGTCAGCCACACCAGCCAACGGGAACAGACGCTTGAAGTTGCTCGAGGTCTGCTCAGCCAGCACCTCGTAGCTAACCCCACGCAGCACCGCCAGGTACTCGGCCACTTCACGTACGTATTGCGGCAGGTTGGGCTTGCCTCGGTGCGGCACGGGCGCCAGGTAAGGCGAGTCGGTTTCCACCAGCAGACGGTCAGCCGGCACCTGGCGCGCCACATCGCGCAGCGCCTCGGCATTGCGGAAGGTGACGATGCCGGACAGGGAAATATAAAAACCTATGTCCAGCGCGGCCCTGGCCATCTCCCAGTCTTCGGTGAAGCAATGCAGCACGCCAGCCTGTGGCAGCGCCGCTTCGCGCAACAACGCCAGGGTGTCGGCGCGGGCCTCGCGGGTATGTACGATTACCGGCTTACCCGTGATGCGCGCCGCCTCCAGGTGCAGACGGAAAGAGGCCTGCTGCAACGCAGCGGATTCCGGCTCGTAGTGGTAATCCAGACCGGTCTCACCAATGGCCACCACCTTCGGGTGCGCCAGCTCACCGAGTAGCCAATCCAGCGCCGGCTCGGCGCCCGGCTCCAGATCCAGCGGATGCACGCCCACCGAACAATCGACATCGGCATAGCGCTCGGCCAGGCCCTTGACCGTGGCGGCGTTGTCAGCGCTGACGCCAATACACAGGAAATGCCCGACGCCGGCGGCGCGCGCCGCATCCAGAGCAGCATCCAGCGAACCGCCATGGGCAGCGAGGTCGAGACGATCAAGGTGGCAATGGGAGTCGATCAGCACAGCGGGAGAACTCGGGCAAAGGGAAAGCCCGAATTGTAATCGAAAGTGGCAGGCGCCTGGACGCTCTGGAGGAGATGCTTCGGCCGCGAGGACAGTACGCGCGCGGCCGGCGGGTTACATGGTGTGAGTCGGGCGGTCGGACTTCAGCGCACCAGCGAGGTAGGTTTCGATCTTGTTGCGAGCGGTGTTATCGCCGTCGTTGAACTGTACGCCGACACCGGCGGCGCGGTTGCCCTGAGCGCCTTTCGGGGTGATCCACACCACCTTGCCGGCCACCGGAATCTTCTCCGGCTCATCCATCAGGTTGAGCAGCATGAACACTTCGTCACCGAGCTTGTAGCTCTTGTTGGTGGGAATGAAGAGACCGCCATTCTTGATGAAAGGCATGTAGGCCGCGTACAGCACGGACTTGTCCTTGATGGTCAGGGACAGAATTCCGTTACGGGGACCCAGATTGGGTGGCAGGCTCATCAGCACATTCCTGGCGTTTATTGCTTAATGGCCGATTCTAGGGCTTGTTCATGCTCATGCGCAAACAACCGGGCGGCAGGCAGCCAGCAGAATGTGACGCCCTGCCGAATCCGGCTCTCGCGCCAGTCAGCCGCGATCCTGTCCTGGCAAGGCGGCCCACTGCACCAGCAAGGCTTCCAGTAGCAGCACACGATTGAGGTTGGCTTTACCCATCACCTTCTGCCTTTGCGCGAGCAGCCATTCCTGAATCGCCAATACCTTGGCCTGCGCGCTCTTGTCCGCCAGGTACTGCACCACCTTGCGCATATCGACCTGGCCCAGGCCTTCCTCGTCCTTGGTCAGTTGGTAGCGCAACATCAGTTGCGCCCAGTCGCAGAACCAGTCGAACAGCAGATTCAGCGGCAGTGAGTTCCAGCTTTCCGCCAGTTGGCTCGGGGAGATCTGCTGCTTGAGCAGTTTTTTCACCCCCTCCACGGCCTGGGCACGCTGTTCGCGCACACCTTGAGCATGCAGGCGCACGGCAGCCAGCGGCGAACCCGCCGCGAGCGTGAGCAGGTCGGCGCGCTCATCGTCACCCAGTTCGGGCAGTGCCTGGGCCAGCCAGGCCAGGCTCATCGCCTCGCTCGGCAAGGGGCAGGCCTGCTGCACGCAGCGACTCTTGATGGTCGGCAACAAGCGGCTGGGCTGGTGGCTGATAAGCAGCAGCACGGTATTGCCGGACGGCTCTTCCAGGCTCTTGAGCAGCGCGTTGGCGGCGTTGAGGTTCATCGCCTCGGCCGGCTCCAGCAGCACCACCTTGCGCCCACCCAGCTGCGCGGTCTGCACCACGAAGTCGACCAGCTCACGCACCTGATCGACCTTGATCGGCTTGTCCGCCTCTTCGGGCTCCAGCACGTAGTTGTCCGGGTGCGTACCGGCAGCCAACAGATGACAGGATTTACAGTTGCCACAGGCATCCAGCCCATTCGGGTTCTGGCATAGCAGGCGCGCCATCAGGCGCTCGGCCAGCGCACGCTTGCCGATGCCGGCCGGACCATGCAGCAGGTAGGCATGGGCGTGCTGGCTACGCCCGGCGAGTTGCTGCCAGAGCGCTTTTTGCCAGGGATAGACATCAGCCACGGCAAGCCTCCAGCAGGCTCGGCAGCAAGGCATCGATATCGGCCTGCACCTGAGCCAGGGTCTGCCCGGCATCCAGCACGCGATATCGTTGTGGCGCCTGCTCGGCGCGCTGCAGATAGGCCTGGCGTACCGCTTCGAAGAAGCCACGGCCTTCCTGCTCGAAACGATCCAGGCGACCGCGAGCCGAGGCGCGAGCCAGACCGATCTCCACCGGCAGATCAAAAATCAGCGTCAGATCAGGGCGCAGCTCGCCCTGAACGAACTGCTCAAGCTGCGCGATGCGTTCGATGGAAAGACCCCGACCACCACCCTGGTAGGCGTAGGTGGCATCAGTGAAACGGTCGCACAGCACCACGCTGCCCTTGGCCAGAGCCGGACGAATGACCTGCTGCAGATGCTGGGCACGGGCGGCGAACACCAGCAGCAATTCGGTATCGGCCGCCATCGGCTCATCGCTAGGATCGAGCAGCAATTCACGGATCCGCTCGGCCAGCGGCGTACCACCTGGCTCACGGGTCAGCAGCACATCGATGCCCTGCTCGCGCAGGCGCTCGGCCAGATATTCGCGGTTGGTGCTTTTGCCGGCGCCTTCCGGGCCTTCCAGGGTAATAAACAGACCGGTCATGGGTTGCCCTTATTCGGTTTCGGCCGCCGCGCGTGGCGCGGGGCTGGAGCGGTAGTCGGCACGACGCTTGAGCTGATATTCGCGCACCGCGCGGTTGTGCTCGGCCAAGGTGTTGGAGAACACGTGGCTACCGTCGCCTCGCGCGACGAAATACAGTGTGGTGCCATCGAGCGGGTTGAGCGCGGCGTGAATCGCCTCGCGGCCAACCATGGCGATCGGCGTCGGCGGCATGCCGTCGATGGTATAGGTGTTGTAGGGCGTTGGCGTACGCAGGTCGGCGCGGGTGATGCGGCCGTTGTAGCGCTCGCCCATGCCGTAGATGACGGTGGGATCGGTCTGCAGGCGCATGCCCATGCGCAGGCGACGCACGAACACGCCAGCAATCTCGCCGCGCTCTTCGGGTACACCGGTTTCCTTCTCGATCATCGAGGCCATGATCAACGCGTCGTACGGCTCGCGATAGGGCAAACCCTCGGCGCGCTGCTGCCACTCTTCAGCCAGAACACGCTCCAGACGGGCGTTGGCCTGCTTGAGCAGGTCTTCGTCGCTCATGCCGCGCACGTAACGATAGGTATCGGGGAAGAAACGCCCTTCCGGGTTCTGCCCGGCCATACCCAGGCGCTCCATCAGCTGGGCATCGCTGAGATCGGCCAGGCGCTGCTCCAGACGCTCCTGGCGGGCCAGAGCGGCGCGCACCTGGCGGAAGTTCCAGCCCTCGACCAGGGTCAGGCTGTACTGCACCACCTCACCGCGCTGCCACAGGCCAAGCATGTCGCGGGCGCTGAGTTCCGGTAGCAGGCGGTATTCGCCGCTGTGCATGGCAGGCGCATTCAGATTGAAGCGCCAGTAAAGGCGCAGCCAGAAGGCATTGTCGATGACACCTTCTGCTTCCAGACGATTGAGCAGGCCGCTCGGCGTAGCGCCGGACGGCACCTCCAGAAGCATTTCTTCAGCCAGATGCAGAGGCTGCTCCAGCGCTCTTTGCTGCTGCCAGGCAGCACCAACTACCAGTAGAGCAGCCAACAACACGCCGCATTCAAGCAGCACCAGGATCTTGCGTAGCACCAGTTAGTTACTCAGTAGGTCGCAGACGATGGCCTGCAGTTTACGGGTGAGCGGCCCGACCGACCAGTGTCGCTCTTGCAGCGCCCGTACAGGCCAGATGCCGTAAAGGCTGTTGCAGAGAAAGACTTCATCGGCATCCAGGAGTTCGTCGAAGGAAACATCGCGTAACTCGACAGACAGCCCGAGCAACTGCGCCTGCTGCAGGATCTCCGCACGCATCACCCCGGCCACGCCACAACGCGACAGCTGCGCACTGACCAACCCGCCATCGACGACCAGGAACAGGTTGCTGTACACCCCCTCGATGACCCGGCCACTGCTGTCGCGCATCAGGCCCTCGGCACACTCGGGGTCCTGCCATTCGGCTCGGGCCAGTACCTGTTCCAGGCGATTGAGGTGCTTGAGCCCGGCCAGCAGCGGTTGCTCAGCCAGACGCGTCTCACAGGGAAACAGTCGCACGCCCTGCTCGGCATGCGCAGCGGGATACTGCGGCAGCGGCGCCGCCTGCAGGATGCGCAGCGGCTGACAGGGTTGCGGCGGCGCGTAGCCACGCTGGCCCTCACCGCGGCTGACGATGAGTTTGGCGACGCCCTCACCCAGCAGCCCGGCGAACGCCTGTAGCTCGTGCTCAATGAGAACCAGATCGAGGGGAATGGACAGGCGCCGACAACCATCGGCCAGGCGCGCCATATGCCGCGCCAGCAGCGGGATGCGCCCGCCGCGCACGGCGATGGTCTCGAACAGACCATCGCCATAAGCCAGGCCACGGTCGCGAACCGACAACTGCTCGCCGGGCGCACCGTTGACCCAGCTCAGCATCAGCCGTGGTACCGACGGAACAGCAGTGAGCCGTTGGTGCCGCCGAAGCCGAAGGAGTTCGACAGGGCGATTTCGATCGGCATGGCCTTGGCCTGATGCGGCACAAAGTCCAGGTCGCAGCCTTCGTCCGGCTCGTCGAGGTTGATGGTCGGCGGCGCCACCTGATCACGGATCGCCAGCACGCTGAAGATCGCCTCCACCGCACCTGCCGCACCGAGCAGGTGGCCGGTCATGGATTTGGTCGAGCTGACCGACAACTGGTAGGCGTGATCACCGAACACGCTCTTGACTGCCGCAGCTTCGGCAATATCGCCAGCCGGGGTCGAAGTGCCGTGGGCGTTGATGTACTGCACCTGGTCGGCATTGACACCGGCATCGCGCAGGGCGGCGGCCATGCAGCGCGCCGCGCCGGCACCGTCCTCGGGCGGCGAGGTCATGTGGAATGCATCGCCACTCATACCGAAGCCGATCAGCTCGGCATAGATGGTGGCACCACGCGCCTTGGCGTGTTCCAACTCCTCCAGCACCAGGGCGCCGGAACCGTCGGACAGCACGAAACCGTCACGGCCCTTGTCCCATGGACGGCTGGCCTTGGTCGGCTCGTCGTTACGCGTCGACAGCGCACGCGCGGCACCGAAGCCACCCATGCCCAGGCCGCAGGCTGCCATCTCGGCGCCGCCGGCGACCATCACATCGGCTTCGCCATAGGCGATGTTGCGCGCGGCCATACCAATGCAGTGCGTGCCGGTAGTGCACGCCGTGGCGATGGCGTAGTTCGGCCCCTGCAGACCCAGGTGGATCGACAGGAAGCCGGAAATCATGTTGATGATCGAGCCAGGCACGAAGAACGGCGAAATGCGCCGCGGCCCTTGCTCGTGCAACGACTTGCAGTTGTTCTCGATATTGGTCAGGCCGCCGATGCCGGAGCCCATGGCCACACCGATACGCTCACGATTGGCGTCAGTGATGTCCAGCCCGGAATCACGCACGGCCTGGAAGCAGGCAGCGAGACCGTACTGGATGAACAGGTCGAGCTTGCGCGCCTCCTTGGCGGAGAGATATTCCTCGACATTGAAGCCCTTGAGCGACCCGCCAAAACGGGTGGAGTAGGCCGACAGGTCCATATGCTCGATCAGACCGATGCCACTGCGCCCGGCCAAAATGCCCTGCCAGCTGCTCGGCACATCGTTACCCAGTGGCGACAGCATGCCCATACCGGTAACCACGACGCGTCTACGCGACACAGCAATCTCCTCTTGTTCTACTCAGGCGCCACATGCGCCCTGCACGTAAAGAAAAACCGCACGCCTGATTAGGGCAGTGCGGCTTTTCTCGATCAGAAAGCTGACGGTGACTTATTGCGCGTGGGCAGTCACGTAGTCGATAGCTTCTTGAACGGTGGTGATTTTCTCAGCTTGCTCGTCCGGGATCTCGGTCTCGAATTCTTCCTCGAGAGCCATCACCAGCTCAACGGTGTCAAGAGAGTCGGCACCCAGGTCTTCAACGAAGGAAGCGCTGTTGGTTACTTCCTCTTCCTTGACGCCAAGTTGCTCAGCAACGATTTTCTTGACGCGTTCTTCGATGGTGCTCATACCTTGTTTTCACTCCTATTGGACAAATCCAGGCAGCTGGTAGCGGCCAAGTGTATAGAAAGGGTTTTTAGCATTTCAAGCTGAATGCCGGGGAGCCCCCAGGAACACTTCAACGATCTGTCTATAAACCTGTTGCAGCTTTATAACGGATTTTAGACAGCCACTATGACAGTTTTCTGATGGCTCGCGTCACATTCGAGAGCCTCCGGGCATTCGGAGGCGCCCTTTTTAACTCATGTACATACCGCCGTTCACCGGGATAGTAGCCCCTGTGACATAACCTGCGCCATCGGAAGCCAGGAAACCGACTACCTTGGCGATCTCTTCGGCCTGCCCCAAACGGCCCAGCGGAATCTGCGTCAGCAGCGCGTCGCGCTGGCCTTCCGGCAGCTCACGGGTCATATCGGTGTCGATGAAACCTGGGGCCACCGAGTTGACCGTGATACCGCGCGAGCCGACTTCACGCGCCAGGGCGCGGCTGAAACCTTCCAGACCAGCTTTGGCTGCAGCGTAGTTGACCTGACCGGCATTGCCCATCGCACCGACCACGGAGCCGATGTTGATGATGCGGCCGAAACGAGCCTTGGTCATGCCACGCAGCACGGCCTTGGACAGACGGTAGAGGCTGTTCAGGTTGGTGTTGATGACGTCATGCCACTCGTCGTCCTTCATGCGCAGCATCAGGTTATCGCGGGTGATACCGGCGTTGTTGACCAGGATCAGCGGCTGACCAAGATGTTGCTGGATATGTTCGAGGGTGGTGGCAACCGATTCGTCGTTGCTCACGTCGAGCACCAGACCGGCGCCTTCGACGCCATTGGCCTTGAGGGTTTCGGCGATACGCTCAGCACCCGAGGCACTGGTCGCGGTGCCGATGACGATGGCGCCCTGACGACCCAGTTCCAGAGCGATTGCCTGACCGATACCACGGCTGGCGCCGGTGACCAGTGCGACTTTACCTTGCAGACTCATGTTCGTTCTCCTTGCTCAAGCCAGGGCTGCGCGAGCGGCAGCAAAAGCATCCGGGGTATCCAGGTTGTGAGTATTGATGCCTTTGACGCAGCGCTTGTTCAGGCCGCTCAGCACCTTGCCAGGGCCGCATTCGATCAGATCGGTCACGCCCTGTTCGGACAGACGCACCATCGACTCGACCCAGCGTACCGGGCTGTATAGCTGCGCCAGCAGATCAGCCTTGAGGGTGCCCAGATCGGATACCACGGCGGCACTGACGTTCTGCACCAGCGGGATTTGTGGTGCCTGCCAGCTCAGCGCCTCGACCGACTCGGCGAAACGCTCGGCTGCCGGCTTCATCAGCGCACAATGCGACGGCACGCTGACCGGCAGCGCCATGGCGCGCTTGGCGCCACGGGCCTTGCAGGCTTCGATGGCGCGCTCGACGGCAGTGGCGCTACCGGCGATCACCACCTGGCCGGGGGCATTGAAATTCACCGCACTGACCACATCACCCTGCGCCGCTTCGGCGCAGGCGGCCAGCACGTCGGCATCTTCCAGACCGAGGATGGCGGCCATACCGCCCTGCCCGGCCGGAACAGCCTGCTGCATCAATTGACCACGACGCTCCACCAGCTTCACGGCATCGACAAAGGCGATGCTGCCAGCTGCGACCAGCGCGGAGTATTCACCCAGGCTGTGACCAGCAACGAAAGCGGGCTTGGCACCACCCTCGGCCTGCCACAGACGCCACAGGGCGATGGAAGCAGTGAGAATGGCCGGCTGGGTCTTGTCGGTCTGGTTCAGTTGCTCTTCCGGCCCTTGCTGGGTCAGTGCCCAGAGGTCGTAGCCGAGCGCTTCGGAAGCTTCGCCGAAAGTATCGAGCACCAGCTGCTGCCGGGCACCGTGGTCGGCAAGCATGGTCAGGGCTTGCGAGCCTTGACCGGGGAAGACGAATGCGAGGGATGCAGACATGAATAAGTCCCTTGAGTCGAAAAACCAACGCCAGGCGAGCCTGGCGCAGCAAACTGACAGTTGGATGACAGGCTGCGCGCAGCGGTCACATTCCGCCGCACGCCACGCCCTGAAGGGCGCCTCTAAAAACGTAGGCGAGGCAGCCAGCGCAAGGCAAAAACAGGCGAAAAAGCGCAGTTTACGCGCTGTAAATGAGCATTTTGAGCCTGTTTTTAACGCCGCGATGGCAACGCAGGTAGTTTTTAGAGCTGCCCTGAAAACGTGACGAGTTTACAGTAACAAGTCCTCGAGGCGACCATGCAGTCGCTGCGGCAAATTCTCCTGCACCTCGCGCAGCGCACAGCGAATGGCACTCTGAAAGCTTTCCTGGCCAGCCGCACCATGACTCTTGACCACGATGCCCTGCAGCCCGAGAAAGCTCGCACCATTGTGCCGCGCCGGCGCCAGATCAGCCTTCAGGCGTCGCAACAACGGCATCGCCAGGGCACCTATCGCCTGGGCGAACAACCCATCGCTGAACAGCGTCTCGACCCGCCCGGTGATCATCCTGGCCAGGCCTTCGCTGGATTTGAGCAGGATATTGCCAACGAAGCCGTCGCACACCACGACATCGGCTTCGCCGCGATACATGCCGTCGCCCTCTATGTAGCCGATGAAGTTCAGCCCATGCGCCTGCTGCAGCATATTGGCCGCCAGCTTGACCTGCTGATTGCCCTTGATGTCTTCGGTACCGACATTGAGCAAGGCGACTCGCGGCCGAGAAACGCCCAGCGTCTCGGCCGCCACGGCGCCCATGATCGCGAACTGATAGAGGTGCTCGGCACTGCAATCGACGTTGGCGCCCAGATCCAGCAGGTAGCAGTGACCGCGCTCGGTGGGAATCGGGCTGACCATGGCCGGCCGATCGATCCCCGGTAGCGTCTTCAGCACGTAACGCGACAGCGCCATCAGCGCACCGGTATTGCCGGCACTGACGCAGGCATGCGCCTGGCGCTGGCGCACCAGCTCCAGCGCCACGCGCATCGAGGCATCCGGCTTGCCGCGCAGGGCCTGAGCCGGACGTTCGTCCATGGCGATCACTTCACTAGCGTGATGAACCTGCAGGCGCGAGCGATCGACGCCGGACTGGCGAGCGAGCTGTTCTTCGATAAGGGGAGCTTGGCCGACGAGGGCCAGGTGCAGCGAGGGGAATTCGGCCAGCGCAGAAATGCAGGCCGGAACAATGCAGTGGGGACCGAAGTCCCCACCCATTGCATCAATCGCGATGATCGAGGCGGACAAGGATTACTCGTCAGCGCCCTTGTCGATCACTTTGCGACCACGGTACACGCCTTCCGGAGAAACGTGGTGGCGCAGGTGAACTTCACCGGTGCTCTTCTCTACGGACAGGGTGCTGGCCTCGAGGGCGTCGTGCGAACGACGCATGTCGCGGGCGGAACGGGATTTTTTGTTCTGCTGAACAGCCATAATTGATTAACTCCTAAACGTTTGGGTCACGCTTTAACTGCGCCAATACACTGAACGGGTTGGACCGCGATACCTCGTCCTCGCCTGGCACGGGCTCATCGAGACCGTCCGGCTGCTGGCAATCACCAGGGGCATGAGCAGGAACGATGGGCAAGGCGAGAAGCAACTCTTCCTCGACCAGACCAAGCAGCTCCAGCGGCTCTTCGCCCACTTCCAGCACGTCGTAGCCCTTAGGCAAGGACTGAGTGTTCGCTCCAACCCGAACCACGGCGTATTCACATTCGCTGCGGATGGGTAGCGCGACCAGCTCCAGACAACGCTGGCAGACCATTTTGACCTCAACCTCGAGCTCACTGCGGATAACCACAGTTTTCTGCTCGTCACGGGCGAAATGAAACTTCGCCTGCACCGCGCCAACCGTATCGGAAAGCGGGTCGCAAAGACGCGGCAGGCTGGCTAGTTCGAGCCGCCCTTCAAGGGTAGCTTCGCGGTCGGCGAGCTTGCGCGGATCAACGTGAGGTGGAATCGGCCCATTCAACATAGGCGCAGCATTCTAGGGATGCACCCTGCCCATGTCAAAGGAAATTCAGCCTGTCTTCAGGGGCACCTCTAAAAACTACCAGCGTTGCCATCGCGGCGTTAAAAACAGGCTCACAGCCGAAGGCTGAACGCGCTTTAGCGCGACCCCGAAGGGGTGAGCGAAGCGAATCAAGCGCTCATTTACAGCGCGTAAAGTCGGGCGCGACCCCGGTCATTTTTCGCCTGCTTTTATGGGGCCGCCATCGGTATTGCGCTGACTGCCTCGGCTCGGGCTTCCTGCTTCACTCTACCTCCTGCATCCTTGCAGTCGTCGCCTACGTTCTTAGAGGCGCCCACAAGTAGCGGCGATCAGTAGAATTCCCCGCCCACCTATATAAAAGGAAGAGAACATGCCCGCACTGCTGCTCGCCTCCAGTTCACCCTACCGTCGCGAGCTGCTCGAACGCCTGCAACTGCCCTTTACCTGGCAATCGCCGAGCATCGACGAAACCCGCCTGCCCGGCGAAGCAGCCATCGACCTGGTCAAGCGCCTGGCCGAAGAAAAGGCCCGCGCCCTCGCCGCCAGCCATCCTGAGCATCTGATCATCGGCTCGGACCAGGTCGCCGCACTCGGCGATGGACAAATACTCGGCAAACCCCACGATCTGCCGAGAGCCCAGCAACAGCTGCGCGCCGCCAGCGGTAGCAGCGTCACCTTTCTGACCGGACTGGCACTGCTCAATTCGAGCACCGGCAAATGCCAGGTCGAATGCGTACCCTTCACCGTGCATTTTCGCCCACTGAGCGACGAGCAGATCCTGCGCTACCTGCAACGCGAGCAGCCATTCGATTGCGCCGGCAGCTTCAAGTCCGAAGGTCTGGGCATCAGCCTGTTTCGCAGCACCGAGGGCGAAGACGCCACCAGCCTGGTCGGCCTGCCACTGATTCGCTTGGTGGACATGCTGATCAACGAAGAAATAGAAGTGCCGTAGGGGGGGGGGGGGCCCCCCCCACACGGGGGGGGGGGGGGGGCCCCCCCCCCCCGGGGGGCCCGGGGGGGGTAGGGAAAAACAGGCCCCCCGGCCGCGCGGGGGGGGGGCGGGGGGGG